>JAJDZM010000152.1 GCA_022824615.1 Candidatus Binatia bacterium
TACGAGGCGGTTGGGTGGTATTCATGGCGTAGTCCATCCAGCCTTCCGCCAGTAATGCCGCCATGGTTTCCCATAAGGAGGCATCAATATGCTGCCCCTTGCCCGTCCGTTTTCGTGCGGTCACGGCGGCAGTAATGGCCACCGCGGCGTTCAGCCCGCCGTTCGGGTCGCCATACGAAATCCCGACTTCCTGGGGACCGTGTCCGGGATAGCCGGTCAGCGAAGACAGGCCGGTCAACGGCACGATGGCCGGACCGTAGCCCATATAGTTTTTCTGTGGTCCGCTATGTCCATAGCCGGAGATGGAGGCCATGATCAGCGCCGGATTCCGTTTTGCCAGCTCCTCATAGCCCAGACCCAAACGCTCCATCACTCCGGTTGCAAAGTTCTCCACCACAATGTCGGATTTCTCGATCAAGGCGGTGACTATGGGAATGGCTTCCGGTTTGCTCAGGTTGAGCAGGGTACTCTTTTTGCCCTGATGCCATTGGTTGAAATAGCCCGAACGATTGAGACTTGGCTCCATGCCGCTTGGATAAATCGGAACGCGCCGTCCGAGGTCGGGACGCACCTGAGATTCAACCCGAATGACTTCTGCCCCCAGATGGGCCAGTTGTAGGGCGCAGTAGGGTCCGGCCCAGGCCCAACTGAAATCGACAACGCGCAGACCTTCCAGGGGAAGGCTGGAGTTGGGAGTTGGGAGTCGGGAGTTGGGAGTTGGGGAGGCCAGTTCGCGCAAAACCTCGTCATTATGCTCGCCCAGCAGGGGAGCCGGGCGGCGAATGTCCCACCACGGCTCTTTGAGCTGGTAGGGCGGGCCCAGATGGGTCAGTGTCCCGGCCTTCGGGTGGGTCACGTCAACAAAAAAATTGCGGGCTTTGAGCTGTTCCTGTTGGGCCATGGTTTCCATGGACAATACAGGGGCAAAACAGATCCGACGCTCCTGGCCGGCCTTGAAGAGGTCCTGGACTGTCCAGCCCTGCATCCACTCGTCGAGATAGGTCTTGAGCACGTCCCAGTTCTCGGCGCGGACAAAGGGGTCTTTGAATATTTCCCAACTCGCCCACTCTGGATTCCCCATGAGATCAACCAGGCGCTCCCATTGATCCTGCTCCACCGTCACCACAAAGATTAGGCCGTCCTGACACTGATACATGCCCCAGGGATAGATCAGGCGGCGGCCCAGCCGAGACGCCACCTGACCCATATAGGAGTAGTAGACAAAGTTTTGTTCCAGGAAGGAGGCGACAAACTCCTGAATCGAAAGATCGATATGCTCACCTTGGCCGGTTTCGTAGGCTTTGCCATAGGCGGCCAGACTCGTCATGGCCGCAGCCAGTCCGCCCTGAAAGTCGGCCTGGTGGCCGGCAGCCTTGAGCGGAGGCAAGTCCGGCCAGTCTGAGGCTCCAGGGCTCAGCCAGGCCCAGCCGCCCCCGTGGGCTAGGTTCAGCTCATAGGCTCTATAATCTTTATACGGGCCGGTCAGCCCAAATGGGGTGATCGAGCACATCACCAAGCTGGGATTCGCCTGCTGAAACGTCGCGTAGGAGAGGCCGAGCTCGGCCATAGCCGGCGGAGCATAATTGTGAATGAGCACATCAGTCTGCGCAATCAGGGTGCGCAGACGTTCAGCATCCTGGCGGATATCGAGGGTCACACCGCGCTTATTGGTATTCAAATACAAAAAGAGGCCACTCTGCTCCGGGTCGGGCTGCCCTTGAGGAAAGGGGCCTCGGGTTCGCGCCAAGTCACCACCCGGTTCTTCGACTTTGATCACATCGGCGCCAAGGTCTGCCAGCAGCTTTGTGGCATACGCCGCAGACACCATATTGCCGAGTTCCAATACGCGAACACCTTCCAAGCCGTGCATAACAGGTCCTCCTTCTGTGAAGAGGAAACGTATCCTCCAAGAGACAAAAAGCTGGACACGTCTACTCTTTGTACCCCGTAGCGGGCCTATCAAGCAGGCCACAGCGCGTCAACGCTACTCTGCTGCTTCCGCGCTTCCCGCTGCCCAATTGAGGCGAATATCCCAGGTATAGATTTTGTCCGGTGGGAGTGTCGGGGCGGTTGTGTTATCAACGTACTCGTACACATTTGCCGGCGGGCGCAGCGTTGCGTCACGACCGTAGATAAAGTCCTGGTCTTCGATAATGAGCTTATAGGCTTTGTTGAGCAATAAGGCTCGTGCGGGGGATGGGGTAATCAACTCGTAGACATCCCGTGCCGCGGCAACGGCTGCGTAATTGACCGATCCGTCCGCATGGTACCAGCGCGCCGCCATTTCCGGATTATTGCGAAACTCGGTGCCGCCACCCACGCGTTCAAGATAGGTCAGGATTTCCCCTTGCTGCTCGTTCATGGTGGGTGCGTCCGGCATGCCGCGCAGATTGATATAGCCCCATCCGGCGGCCCCGTCGATTTTGCGCGGGAAGCTATACGTCTTGTCAATCGAAGAGCCAACCGTGTTATGGCAGCCCATGCAGAACATGGTCTCTTCGTAGGTATTGAAGCGCAGCCGTCCGTCCTTGTCTTCGATAAACCCCTGGAGCAGCCAGCCCATTTTATTGTACAGACCTGCATGGCCGCGGTCCGGATAATGAGGCAGCGTGCCTTCCAGCTTTTCCTGGTATTCTTCGTCGTAATAATGGGCGAGGATCGTTTTAGACAGGAAATCCCGCTTCCGCATATACCGCACTTCTTTCATCCGCCGCGCATTCGTGATGCTCTCGTCCGCGTCGACGCCGACATAGCGCACGGTATGCAGAAATTCCGTCCGGTGGGGATAGACATAGGGTTCAACCCGCGTATCACTCGCCGCCCCCATATAGGTTGCCGGGCGGGTGAGGGCGTGAATGCGGCCGAGCGCGCCGTCGCCATCCAGGTCCTGGCCGAGTTGGGTCTCATCAATGGGCAGGCTGCCAATGCTATCAAAGCCCTTAATCGCGGCTTCGAGAATCGCCAGATTTGCCTTATACACTTCGCGTGAATAGACCCCATCTTGGGTGTGTCGAAACTTGGCCGGTAGGCGGATCATGACATCATCGGTAGACCCATTGGTCGGCCAAAACGTACTCGGAAAGGGCTTATAGCTAAAAGCCACCCAATGGCTGCCATCTTTGGCAAAGCCCTCTTCATCAAAGGCGGCTACCCCATCAGACAGGTTTTGAAGTCGGGGAATATATCCACGGAATTGAACGGCTTCTAATCGGCCGGCCAGTTCGGAAAAATTATCGTCGCTAATCCATGCGCGTATGGCCTCGTCACTCATGACGGCGACCCGCTGCGTCCGGTCTTCAAACAGATTCCGCCAGCGATTGGTTTGCCCTTGGTCACTAAAGCTATACGCCCGCTGCAAACGGGCATCGTTCATCCGATTTTCACGGCCCGGGATATGATTTTGATGACAGACGTAACACGGATTAAAGCGACCCTCGGTCCGGGTATAGCACTGCGGAGGAATCACCGCTTCGGGGTTATAGACGCCGACCAGTCCCGACCCGGGGGAGCGGGGCGGCAACACCGCCGTCCATCCCTTCAGCAGCTCGACCTTCTGGACCGAAGTACGGGTCCATTGGGTTCGTTGAGTCATTGGGTCCGTTGAGTCCAGACCCCACAGACTCAAGAGACTCAATGGACCCCACAGACCCAAGAGACTCAATGGACCCCACAGATTCATCCACGCTACTCGATCTGGTTTTCGGTTCCAAAACCGAAATATCGATAGGCCTGACGTTCGAGACGGTGCGCCGTCCGCGCGCCAAAATCGTACTTCATGGGTCTGACCCGAAACCCGGACAGCCGGATGAGGTCATCGGTCCGAAAATCATCCACCAAGGGCATATTGCCGTCGGCGCTATGCTGGATCGCAAAATACGCCTCGGTGCCATCCGGCGTGAAGAGAAAACCGGTTGACTCGGCAGACCCATCGGCAATTTTGAGCAATCGCACACAGCCGTCAGACTTGATATCGTCGTCCGCGCCGTCCGGCAGACAGGCCCATACATCGCTATTCCCCTGGCTCGTCCCATTGTCCTCGACAACAAATAGCACTCCCGTTATCGGCTGAAAGGCCAGATTATCCGGCTGACTGAATTCGGGGCTGCCCTCAATGAAGCGGTTTATCACGATCTCTCCCGTTGTTCCGGTTGCCGCCGTCACCTCCTGATCAATCGCGCACTGTACCTCGCCGTAGTTGCTGCCGGCATGGTTCCCGGTGACGGCAAAACAGAAGCGGACGGCATCAGGCTGGTCGGGGTCGCTGAACATCGGGTCACGATGGAGGTCTTCGGGGCGGTAATAAGCCGTTGCCCCAGCCGCATTGGCCGCTTCGCGACCAATACGGGTTTCGCCCTCATCAATACTGATCTCGGACGCGACGGTTGGCGTGAGCGGCATCCAGGCGCCGTTGCCAACTTCGCAGCCCTGACCGAACTGCTGGAGGTCATCCCGACACGACACTTGTAGCGCGTATGTGGCTCCTTCGGTCAAGGGAGATTGATCGAGGGAGGCAATCTGCCCGGTGGCGGGGTCGTATAGAGTGGTCGGGATGAATTTATATACGCCGCCGCCATCAGTATCGCCCGGCTCATAGCTGCCAGGCCGTTCTTCGTCGCCCGCAATCACTACGCCGGTTTCGTGCACCAGGAAGCCTTCATAGCGGATTACGGGAAAGTCTGTACGCTTGATAATACGGTCCGAGGCGTCCCGGCCAGTCTGATCTACGATCCGGGCCGGCGCAGCGCCACTGCCTCGCTCAAGAATGGTAAACTCGTCAGTCGTCAGCGGGTCCAGGATTTCGTACACTGCCCCGGTGTCGCTGACGAAGTCTTCTTCCGTTGCGACCACCGTGCCCCACGGTGTGGTCCGGATCCCATCGCAAATCGTCATCCCGCGCACCAGGGTAGTGACCGTCCGGGTCTGCAAGTCAATGACCTGGACGCTCGGTGTCAGTTTATCCCCAATGACAAAGGACTCCCCACAGGCGCCGCTCAAACAGTCGAGGACTTCTTCAATGCAGCCGACCAGATGGGTTGGGTGAGTGGCCCCGTGCGGCCAGAATACCATCTGATCCCAGTCTTGTCCGACTTCGCGCGAAAAATATTCTGCCTGAATCCCTCTCCTCAGAAAGAGAAATTGCCCCTCTACGGTTTGGGTTGGTGTCCGGAAGTCTAAATGGGTTTCCTGGGTCGGTTGGGTTCTTGCGTCGTTGGGGGCAAGACTCAACAGACTCAACAGACTCAACAGACTCTTCAACATCCAGACTCCTCCTCAATACAGCCGGATACGAGCCACGATCGCCTGGAACACGGCCTGGGTCGATTCCTCGACGGTGTGGCCAACTGTCGCCAGCCGGAGCGCCGGCGCTGGCGGCGGTTCATAGGGAGAGGAGATGCCGGTAAAGTCTGGAATCTCTCCGGCCCGCGCCTTGTGATACAGCCCTTTCACATCACGCGCCTCGCACACTTCAATCGGGGTATCTACATATACCTCAAAAAAGCGGTCTGCGCCGATAATTTCTGCCGCGTGTTGCCGGTCTGCGTAAAAGGGGGCAATAACCGATACCAGGACGATGAGCCCGGCTTGGTTAAACAGCCGCGCGACTTCGGCAGTGCGGCGGATATTTTCTGCGCGGTCCGCTGCGGAAAATGCCAAGTCCCGATTCAAGCCCAGGCGCAGATTATCGCCATCGAGCCGATAGGCGTGGAACCCTTCCGTATGCAGACGCTGCTCAAGCCGTTCCGCAATGGACGATTTTCCAGAGCCGGACAAACCCGTCAGCCAGACCGTGAGCGCGTGCTGTTGCAGGGCCTGCTCACGCTCGGCCATCGGGTCCGTTGGGTCTCTTGGGTCTTTTGAGTCTGTGGAGTCCTTTGAGTCTCTTGGGTCATGACTCAACCGACCCAACGGGCCCAATGACCCAACGGACCCCAAAGACTGATTTCGATCGATAATCATCCCGGCGCCGACCGTGTTATTGGTCAGGCGGTCTATGATGACAAACGCACCGGACGCACGATTCTTGCGGTAGGGGTCACAGGCAATCGGCTTTTCGAGCGCAAAGGCGCACCGTCCGATTTCATTGAGTGTCAGTTGCGCGGCGTCTTCCCGGTGGAGGGTATTCACGTCTATACGATACCGCACGTCGGTAATGACCCCAGGCGTCGTGTTGGTGGTCTGCTTAATAAAATACTGCTTGTCGGGCTGCAGGGGGTCTTCGGCCATCCAGACCAGCATGGCTTCAAAGCGCGTGGCGACGAGGGGAATATTGTTGGGGTGAACGAGCATATCTCCGCGACTAACATCGATCTCGTCTTCAAGCGTCAGGGTCACGGCCAGCGGCGGCATGGCCTGCTCCAGTTCCCCCTCAAAGGTATGGATGGCTTTCACCCGACTCGTTTTGCGTGACGGGAACACCATGACCTCATCGCCCGGTCGCACGACGCCCGAGGCCACCGTGCCACAAAAACCGCGAAAGTCCGGGTTGGGACGATTGACGTATTGGACCGGAAAACGAAAGTCGATCAGATTGGCGTCCGAGGCAATATAGACGTGCTCTAGCAGGTGCATCAGTGGGCTGCCCGTGTACCACGGCATATGCTCACTTTTGCGTACCACGTTATCGCCGTTCAGCGCCGCCATGGGCAGGAAATGCACATCGCTCAGTTCGAGTCTGGCGGCAAAGCCGGTATAGTCTTTGACGATTCGTTCAAATACCTCCTGACTGTAGTCAACTAGGTCCATCTTGTTGACGGCAACAATAATATGCTTGATTCCCAAGAGAGAGACGATAAAGCTGTGTCGTCGAGTTTGGGTCAGGACACCAGCGCGGGCATCAATCAGGATAATGGCCAGGTCACAGGTTGATGCGCCGGTCGCCATATTCCGGGTGTACTGCTCATGACCAGGGGTGTCGGCAATAATGAATTTGCGTTTGGCGGTCGAAAAATAGCGATAGGCGACATCGATGGTGATGCCCTGTTCGCGTTCGGCTTTGAGGCCGTCGGTCAGCAGGGCGGGATCAAACTCCGTGTCGGTCGTGCCATGCCGAACCGAGTCTTTTTTCATCGCCTCAAGCTGATCCTCATAGATCATCTTGGAGTCGTACAGAAGGCGGCCGATCAGGGTACTCTTGCCGTCATCCACGCTGCCGCAGGTCAGGAAGCGCAGCAGGTCCTTGCGCTCATGCTGGGCGAGATAGGCTTCGATATCGGTCGCAATCAGATCGGATTGGTGGGACATGTTGCTATTAGAAATAGCCTTCCTTTTTCTTCTCTTCCATAGAGCCGGACTGGTCGAAATCAATGACGCGACCTTGCCGTTCGGACTGCGTCGCCAGCAGCATTTCCTGAATAATCAGTGGCAGGGTGTCCGCCTCGGATTCAATCGCCCCCGTTAGCGGATAGCAGCCCAGGGTGCGAAAGCGGACTTTTTTCAACTGCGGCCGTTCGCCCGGATGGAGTGGCAGACGATCATCGTCAACCATAATGAGCACCCCGTCGCGCTCGACAACCGGACGTTCCTTGGCAAAGTACAGCGGAACAATCGGGATGTTTTCGCGGTAGACATATTGCCAGACATCCAGCTCGGTCCAGTTCGATAAGGGAAAAACCCGGATGCTCTCGCCTTTATCCAGCGTGGAATTATACAGATTCCACAGCTCGGGACGCTGGTTCTTGGGGTCCCAGCGGTGGTTACGGTCACGGAACGAATACACCCGTTCTTTGGCCCGTGACTTTTCTTCATCCCGCCGGGCGCCCCCAAAAGCCGCATCAAAGCCGTACTGATCGAGCGCCTGTTTGAGCGCCTGCGTCTTCATCACGTCGGTGTGTTTTTTGGACCCGTGCGTAATGGGGCCGATACCTGCTGTGACCCCGTCCTGGTTAATATACACGATGAGGTCGAGGCCGAGTTCGTGTTTGATGTAGGTATCCCGGAAGGTGATCATCTCCCGGAATTTCCAGGTCGTATCAATATGCATCAGGGGGAAGGGCGGCTTCCCCGGCGCAAACGCTTTCCGCGCCAGATGCAGCATGACCGCCGAATCTTTACCGATGGAATACAGCATGACTGGATGATCGAACTCGGCCGCCACCTCACGAATGATATGCATGCTCTCAGCCTCAAGGCACTTGAGATGCGTGAGGGAATAGGAATTACCTTCCTTCGAGGCAGGCTGACGACTACGGGTCTCCACGTCTCCCTCTCCATTCCTCAATCAGGCGCACAGACCGCACAGTGCGGATTCTTCTCAACCGTCTGCTCGGTACAGTGAAACGCCGGGAATGTATAGGCTAGCAGTTTTGGCTGGCCGCCCACCTCAGGCTGGAGGATGATTTTCAGGACTTCAGTGACGAGTTGGGTACCTAAAAAGAGCGCGTATGGAGGACTGAGGATCGGGGAATCAGTCGGGTCTCCATACCTTACGTCAAATACTGCTGATGGGTCTGAGAAGAGACAGCGCAGGCAGGGCCGGTCAGCCCTGTCACCCCAACTGACGAATAGGCGGGCGTTTTCTCCGCTGGTCGCTCCCCACACAAACGGCTTGCGCTGAGCGTACCACCCATCGTGCCGAGTATCCGTTGTTGCCAGAACCAGATCATAGTGGTGAGGCGGTTGTTCGTCCTCATTCGGATGGGTCACAATGCTACAATCAGGATTCAGACGCCTGAGTATGGGTGCCGCCGGTTGCTCATCCGCTCCCAGGGATTGCTCCGCAAGAGCGGAAAAGATCGGAGCGGCTTTGGCCCGCGCCATGCCTATAGTCCCAACGCCGGCAGCGGCGAGATAAAAGAGCGCAGCGGCCGCGGGCAGCCCGTCTCCGTCAACGTACACCTGACTCCGAAGAAGTTTTTCCTGCCCTTTTCCGCCGACCTGGGGCAGAATGATCTGTCGGCTATAGCGTTCGATCTGGACGTCTTCGAGCATGGACCCCAACCCCTAACCCCCAGTCCCTCATCCCCTCTGATTATACTCTTTCCAGCCGATCCACAGATTGGTGCTGAGATATTTGTCTCCAAAATCCGGAAAGAGTGTCACCACTATTCCCTGCTCGATCTCACGGGCCACCTGGAGCGCGGCCCACATCGCCGCGCCGGATGACTGGCCAACCAAAACCCCCTCTTCTCTCCCAAGCCGGTACACCGTTTCATAGGCGTCTTCAGTGGAAACACTGATCTTTCGGTCAAGCTGTTCCTCATGGTAGATGCCGGGCACAATGGAACTGTCCATATGCTTCAGCCCCTCAAGGCCGTGAAAGGCGTCATCCGGTTCAACTCCAACAATCTGAATGTCCGCGTTTTTCTCCTTCAGGTAGCGTCCGGTTCCCATCAGGGTGCCGCCGGTGCCCATGCCGGCCACAAAGTGGGTGATCCGCTCTTTGGTCTGCCACCACAGCTCCGGCCCGGTTGTCTGGTAGTGGGCCAGCGAGTTGTGGGGATTAAAGTATTGATCCGGTTTGAAATAGCGCTCGGGATGCTCCTGCAGCCGCTCCCGACACAGCTCCAAGGCTCCATCCGAGCCGTCCATGGGGCTACTGAAAACCATCTTTGCCCCATACGCGGAGATGATTTTTTTCCGCTCGATACTAACGTTGGCCGGGATGCACAGCTCGACCGGATAGCCCAGCACGGCGCCGAGCATGGCCAGCGCAATGCCGGTATTCCCGGAGGTGGAATCGAGAATGATCTTGTCCGGGGTCAGCGCGCCGTTTTCGATTCCTTTTTGGATCATGCACAGCGCAGGGCGATCTTTGACCGACCCACCCGGATTAAAACCTTCGAGTTTGGCATAAACCCGGACACTTGGCGCAATGCCCGTACTCAGCCGGGTAATTTCAAGCAGCGGCGTATTCCCAATCAGGTGCAGAACGGACGGAACACGCAGGGGGCCTGCTGGGGGTGGTCCCTCGGTCGGAAAAAGAGCAAACGTGTCCAGCATCTCTTCTCTATCCAGAGCCTCCGGCAATAGCAGGCACGATAGACACTTCGTCGCCCTCGTTCACCGGCGTATCCAGGTTGTTAATAAAACGAATGTCTTCACCATTCACAAAGATATTGACAAAGCGACGGACTTCACCGGCCTCGTCACACAACCGTTCTTTAATCCCAGGATGATGACTCTCTATATGGTCAACCAAGGCCCCAACCGTGGCTCCATCGGCCGGGACTGCTTCCGCGCCGCCGGTAAAACGGCGTAGCGGGGTTGGGATACGTACCTGCGCACTCATGTTCACTCCCTCCTGATGCAGTGACTAGTGGTCAGTGGTCAGTGACTGGTTTTCTGACCACCGACCACTCTCCACTACTGTGACGTTTTTGCTTCGGTCTGACAATCACCCTGTCCGAAAGAGGGAACGTGTCCTCCACCAGACACGAGATGCTGGGCACGTTCCTTCTTTATACTCAGAGCATGGTACAGAGTCTTTCCAACTCATAGGCTTCGGGTCGGATACTCGTAATCGTCTGCTGCGTACCGCACAACGGACAATGCGGGCTCGGGCGTACCCGGACCTCTCTCCAGCGTAAGGCCAGGGCGTCATAGGTGAGCAAACGGTCGGTGAGCAGTTCTCCTTCCCCGCTCAGATATTTCACTGCCTCGGCAGCCTGAACGCTCCCCAGACTGCCGGCCAGGCTGCCAAGGATGCCAGCCTCCTGGCAGGTGGGGTTCTCATCGGGATGGGGTGGAACGGGGAACAGGCAACGCAAACATGTCGTTTGCCGTGGTAAGACCGTGAGCGCCTGACCATGAAACCGCACGATGCCGGCGTGAGAAAGCGGTTTGTTGAGCAGCACGGCCCCGTCGTTGATCAAAAATTTTGTGGCCACGCCGTCCGTGCCGTCAATAATAAAATCATAGGCGACAAAGACCTCCGCGAGATTCCCCGCATGCAGCCATTCGTTATGAGTCGCCACCGTTATCGAGGGGTTGAGTCGCTGAATTTTTTCCTTGGCCGAATCGACCTTTGGCTTCCCGATATCCTGGGTGAAGTGCAAAATTTGCCGTTGCAAGTTTGACAGCTCGACCCGGTCCGAATCCATCAGACCAATCGTTCCCACCCCAGCCAGGGCGAGCGCCAATGCCGCTGGAGAGCCCAGGCCGCCAACGCCGACCACCAGGACTTTGCCCTCACGGACGCTCTTGGGAATAGGGGAGGCGGCGTGTTTCATGCTGTCTTATTTTCCCAATAGAATAAAAAGCCTCTTCCCAACAGGAAAGAGGCTCGGCTTCGCTGGCTCTTTGTCTAGGCGACGAGTCTCATTCGTCCTCAAACTCAAAATCTATTTCCTCGATATCGATCCCCAGCACGGCTTCTCGTCCGGTTCCGAGTGTGACATCTCCGTTCGTGAGAACGTCGGAGGAGGCGACTTCCCCTTTGACTGGGCTCAGGACAGGCTCATCTACTTCAACGTATTCAACCTCTGACTCGCGCTGCTCAACCGGCTCACCCTGCTCGACGGCGGCAACCGCCTCGTCGTCCTCAACCTCCCCTTCGACTGGGCTCAGGACAGGTTTTGCCTCGGCCACCTCTGCGCCGATTGCCATCTCTTCGTCGATAGTCACGTCCTCGACGGCGGCAATCTCTTCAACGACATCCTCGGCCTCTTCTTCAGCGTCCAACACCCCAGCGGCCTCCAACGCTCCCGCATCTTCCTCAAGCGCAAGAGCGTCGTCCTCGATGTCAAGGGTGAGGATGTCAGCGTCGGAAAGATCAATGTCGTCCCCGTCGGAGAAAGAGGAAACGTGTCCAGCATCTCTGGCTGATGGAAGGACACGTTCCCTTTTTACATCCTGCTCGGTCAGTTCCAAGGGTCTGAGATCGTCTGTCTCAACGTCGAATTCCAACTCCTCAATGTCGGGCGTCTCCAGGGCGGCCCGTTCTGCTTCCAGGGCCTCCAAGTCTACTTCCCGATAATCATCGCCCACTTCGTAGGACCGGTCATCGTCAAAGGCGTCATCCAGGGCGCGCTCCTCCTGCTCGGCCTCTTTTTCTGCTGCCAGTCTTTCCGCATCCGCTTCCGTCCGGGCCAGACGTTCTGCCTCTTCCTGTTTTTTCAACTCAGAGACGAGCAGCAGCAAGGGATCGACTCCGGCAACAAGAGGAGACGTGTCCAGCATCTCATCATTGGAGGACACGTTTCCTCTTGCAAGGAACCCGTCCGAGTCGGTCGCCTCGTCCTCCGGGTCGTCCTCTTCCGCGTTGGGGGCCTCGCTATTCGCTCTCCGGGCGGACTGAGCGCGGGCCGCCAGTTCGGCCAACTCGACGTTCCCCTCTTCGTTCAAAAGCTGTTCGAGCCGACCCAAGGCTTCCACGGTGGCATCCGTCTCGGAGTATTGCTCAATCAGGTTGCGCAGACGTGCTTTTGTGGCGGTCAGATTGCCGCGCTTCTCGTTGAAGTTCGCCACCATCAATTCGTGGGCCGCCAGGATATCACGCGCCGATTTGCTTTTCTCCTCAGCCTGGAGGACGAAGGCACTTTCCGGATACCGGTCTATCACCTCTTGAAAAAATCCGTCCGCCCGGCGCGTCACTGCCTGATCGCGATCCCTGGAGCGAATCTGGCTATAGTTCGTAATGCCGAGAAAGTACTTGACAAACGGCATATGCCTGCTGGTCGGATAGGCCCGCTCGAAGTCCTTAAAGGCCGCAACGGCTTCGGCGTAATTTTCTTCCATAAACAGCCCATAGGCCGTTTTGAGCTGGGCTTCCTCAGCGTACGGGTTGAGCGGATATTGATCGAGCAACTCCCGATACTGATCGGAAGCCCCCAGATAGTCCTCATCCGTGAAAGACTCGGTTGCCTGCTGATAATATTCTTTGGCCGAGGGGCGTCTGAGGGTTGCCGAGCATCCCCATACGCCCAGCAGCACGAGGCTCAAGCATAGGACCCATATTCGTTCGAACATTGTTCTGCACGCTAGAGGATTTCCGCCAGGGTTTCAATGTACCCGACGCTGCGTACTGGCGAGAGGATACGGTGTAATCCCGCTATACCGGAGCGCGCGGGCACGCAGAGAAGAGGAAACGTGTCCTCCAATCAGACAGAGATGCTGGACACGTTTCCTCTTTTGGCTGCTACTCTTCAAAGGGCTGGAGGCCGTCCAGGTCGATCTCTTCCTCGACCGGCATCTGGGCGTCGGACTGGGCCTTGGTAAATTCGTATAGGCGTTGCTGAGAGCGGACAGGAGAGAGTGGGTCGGGCTCCACCCGCTTGGAGCGTCCGTCAGGCAAAACTGCGCGCGCCTTGACCGTGTCGGCCAGTTGAATGCTGAGTATTTCAAAAAGCTGGTCCTGGATATGAGGATCAAGGATGGGAAAGGCGACTTCGACGCGGCGGTCAAGATTGCGCGGCATCCAGTCGGCCGAGGAGAGGAAATACTCGGCCTCGCCACCATTATGAAAATAAAAGATGCGGGCGTGTTCGAGGTAGCGATCGATAATCGAAATCACCCGAATCCGTTCGGATATGCCCGGCAGTCCGGGCCGTAGGCAGCAGATGCCACGGATAATGAGATCAATTTCCACTCCCGCCTGACTGGCGGTATACAACTCCTCGATCATGGCTGCGTCAACCAGACTGTTGATCTTGGCAATGATTCTGGCCGGCTTGCCCTCCAGGGCGTGTTCCGCTTCGCGCCGAATCCGTTCAATCATCCCCTCCCGCATACTCGTGGGAGCGACCAGGAGATGGTGAAACGTCTGCGGGCGGGTATAGCCGGTTAACAGGTTAAACAGGTCGGTAAGATCGTCGCCAAAGGACTCGCGGCAGGTAAAGAGACCGAAGTCGCCGTAGATGCCGCTCGTATTCACGTTATAGTTGCCGGTTGCGAGATGGCAGTAGCGACGGATGCCCGCACTCTCACGCCGTACCACCAGGCAGGCCTTGCAATGGGTCTTATAGCCGACCAGCCCATACACCACATGGGCGCCGACCTCTTCGAGCGCGCGTGCCCAGGTAATATTGGCTTCCTCATCAAAACGGGCGCGGAGTTCGACCAGGACGGCCACTTCTTTCCCCGCTTCTGCGGCCCGCGTGAGCGCTTGGGCAATAGGTGAGGTCGGGCTGACCCGGTAGAGGGTCATTTTAATGGCCAGGACATTCGGGTCGGTCGCGGCCTCTTCTACAAAGCGCGTCACCACATCGAAAGACTGGTAGGGATGGTGCACCAGGATGTCGCCCTCCCGAATCGCACTCCACATATCCGGCTTTTGCTCACAGGCCGGGACCGAGAGGGGCGTCCACGGCTGGTCTTTATGCTGCGGCAGGTCCACGGCTCCATAGAGCTGAAACAGGTCGGTAAAAGCGGTGAAACCCTCACCGCCGTACAGATCTTCGGGGCGCAGGTCGAGTTCATCAATAAACATATTGAGAACGCCCTGCGGCAGGTCGGAGTCGTATTGCAGCCGCACCGCGGTCCCCATGCGCCGATCGCGCACGCTCTCTTCGATACTCGTGAGGAGATCTTCGGTTCGGCCGAGTGCCAGGGCGGAGTCTGCGTCCCTCGTCACCCGGACGGCATGACATGACAGGATCTCATAGCCGTGATACGGGCGGGGCAAATACAGCCGCACCACATCTTCAAGCAGGATAAAGATATGCTTGCCGGCTGGAGCTGGCAGCGCGATAAAGCGCTGGACGACCTGGCTGGGAATATGGACAACGGCCAATTTGGTCTGGGGCAGACGTGAGGTCCCGGCCGAGCGCAGGGCCGCGACCAGGCACAGGGAACGGTTACCGAGGTGGGGAAAGGGATGGCCGGGGTCAATCGCCAGCGGCGTGACAACCGGCAGCAAGGTCCGCCGAAAGAAGTCTTCCAGAAAATGACTCTGCTCGGCATTCAGCTCTTCCGGACGGGTAATATGAATCCCCTCAGCCTCCAGTTGTGGCTGAATGGTCTCCAGAAAACCCCGGTGCTGTTCCTCGGCAAGCTCATGGACGCGCTTTGAGATAGCGGTCAGCGTCTGGGCCGGGGTCATGCCATCCGGACCAGCCTCCAGGTCGCCCTGAACGATCCGCCGCTTGAGCCGCGCCACCCGGACCATGAAAAATTCGTCCATATTGGCGCTGAATATGGCCATGAACTTGACGCGTTCGAGCAGGGGGACGCTCTCGTCGAAGGCTTCTTCAAGCACGCGTCGGTTGAATTCGAGCCAGGACAACTCACGGTTAATGAAAGGCTTGTCTTCCATGCAGATACCGCCGTCAAGAGGAAACGTGTTCAGCATCTCTCTCATTGGAGAACAGGTTTCCTCTTTTTATCAGACATCAGGTCTATGCTCCAAAAACGATAGATATAAGCGTAGCGTGCTGCAACCCCAGGGGGATTTTACCCCGATACGAGCCCACAGGAGCGAGAGGAGGGGCGCTGCTAGGGCGCGTGATCCTAGGGAGGGAGATCGACACGATACCTAGCAACGCCAGGGGGAAGGATAACGTCTCCTGTCTTATCGGGGAGATTTTACCTAGGAGTGACAGGTCAGTGAAAGTCTGGTTATCCATGCAGCATAGAGGTCTACGATAGTGAGGGGGGCGCTGGTAGGGCGTGTGATCCTAGGGAGGCGGATCGGCACTGCGCCTACCAGCACCGGGGGGTAGGGATAGCGTTTCCTGTCCCTATGTCTCCTCATTGCATGACAACATTGTGACGCTGCGATGAAAAATATGTGACGCTGGCAGGCCGCACCCGTTCAGGACGCTCTCATCTCATTCCAGGCCATTCATCTTTTGTGATTTGGCAGCTACAGTTCGGACGAAAAGAGGAAACGTGTCCAGCATCTCTCTATCATTGGAGGGCACGTTTCCTCTTTGAAGCGATACGACGCATGGAAGCGCAGACGACATATCCGCCGGTTGCAGCGGCCTCGCCTCAGGGACCCCCGCAACTGCCTTCCCTCGAACATCTTGTCATTCAGGCCGAGTTGGGTCAGGACGAGATTGTGCGGACGGGGGTCGCCGGCCTGCATCCGGCGGACACCGCAGAGTTGTTGAATGTGCTGGAAGAGCCCGAGGTAAAGTACAAGGTATTTGGCTTTCTGGCCGCCCCGCAGGCAGCCGAAGTCTTAAGCCTCGTTTCCGCCCACACCAAAGACGATCTCGTTGCACGCCTGTCGGATGACGGGCTGGGAGATCTGGTCGAATATCTTGACTCTGATGATGCTACCGACTTGCTGGCTTCCCTCTCGGCGCGCCGCGCCCAAGCGGTTCTCGACGAAGTGCCGCAGGACGTGTCCGACGAAGTCACCCAACTCTTGCGCTATCCCGAGGATACCGCCGGTGGAATCATGCAGGTCGAGTATATGGCCGTGTCCCAAGGGACGCGTATCGACCAGGCTACTGAGATGATTCGCAGTCAGAGCGATGAAATCCCGGATATCCACAGTGTCTTTATCGTGAGTAACACCAATCACCTCGTCGGCGTCCTCCCCCTCCGGAAGTTCATTCTCGCCCGCCCGTCTGATCTCGTCGAAACCGTCATGGACCAGCAGGTCATTTCGGTTCGGGTTGACCTGGACCAGGAACAGGTCGCCCAGATGTTTAAAAAATATGACCTGATTTCTCTGCCTGTGGTCAATGGCGAGGGATGCTTACTCGGACGGATTACGGTCGATGACGTGGTGGATGTCATGGAAGAGGAGGCGACGGAAGACATTTATAAGCTCGCCGGTCTGGATGAAGAGGAAGAGGTGCTGGACTCGCCTTGGCAGTCGATCCGTCTTCGTTTGCCCTGGCTGGCGCTCAATTTGGTGACCACCACGCTGAGTGCTCTGGTCATTGCCTTCTTTGAAGGAACGATTCAGCAGATTGCCATTGCCGCGGCCTTTATGACGATTGTCGCAGCCCAAGGCGGGAATGCCGGCGTGCAAACGCTGACCGTTATCGTGCGGGGCATTGCGCTTGGGGAAGTCCCACTGACCCAAACCAAGCGGGTGTTAGTCAAGGAGCTGACCATCGCGCTGGGCAATGGTCTTGCCCTTGGCTGTGCGGCCGGCATCGTTGCCTATCTGTGGAAGGGTGATGCCACACTGGGTGTCGTGCTGGCGCTGGCGCTGCTGGCCAACCTGATCATTGCGGCCTTTGTTGGGAGTATGGTCCCCCTGACTCTCCGTCGCCTGGGGGTTGATCCGGCGGTGGCCTCAAACGTGTTTGTGACTGCGTGCACCGATATCTTTGGCTTTTTGTCTTTTTTGGGCATTCTGACCCTGTTTCTGCAATTTATCTGAAGGATATTGAGCGACTGCGCGACCAGGGCTATCTCAACCCCGAGGAATACGAACGGAAACGGGCGGAAATTCTGAAAGAATTGTAAGGACAGGCATGGACCTATCAATTTCTCTAATAATAGAAATTCGTATAATTCAGGCTGGGTTATCTTCCCAAGCCTATCTCGCCATGCTATAAGCCCTGTGTAAGTCCCGTAAACACAGATATACATAGCTGAGTTCTCCCCGACTCGGCGTGTATCGAGGCCCGTAGGTTTCCCCTCCTTTTTCCTGCGGGCCTTTTTTTGTACTTCTAGGGCCTTAGTACCAAATAGCCCGCTTTCAAATTGCGTCCTTTATCTCGCATCATCCGTCTGTATAAACAGACGGCGCATTATTTGAAAATATAATAGCGAAGGAGGAACGAATGAAAATTGTCAGCTTCAAAACGTGCCCTTTTGTTCAACGCGTCACTGCCTTGCTAGAGGCCAAGCACGTTCCGTACGATATCGAATATATCGACCTCAGCAAGAAGCCGGCGTGGTTTCTCGAAGTCTCTCCGAACGGCCAGGTGCCGATTCTGATCACAGATGACGACCAGGTCCTGTTCGAATCCGATGCGATTGCCGAATACCTGGACGAAACGACGGGAACCCCAATTTCCGCTCACGACCCGGTCAAGAAAGCCCAAGACCGCGCCTGGTCCTACCTGGCTTCGAAGCATTACCTGCCGCAATGCAGTGCGCAGCGCAGTACAGATGAACAGACACTGGAGGAAGGCCGAGCAACACTGGGCACGGCCTTCGCCAAAATGGAAGCAAGAATAGAAGCGCGGCTTGGGGAAGGCCCCTACCTCGATGGAGACACTCTGGGCATGGTGGATATCGCCTGGCTGCCCTTGCTCCATCGTGCCGCGATTATCGAACGCTACACGGACTTTGACTTTCTCGAGGCATTTCCAAAAGTGAAGCGCTGGCAGGAAGCCATACTGGCAACAGGAATTGCTGAAAAGTCGGTCGCTGAGGATTTTGAGAGCCGATTTACCGCATTTTACTTGGCGGATACGACTTATCTTGGTCAGCTCGCGAAAAAACAATCCGGAACAGCCTGCTGTGGACCAACGGAATGTCGCGAGGAAGACCTCGCGTGCTGTGCCTAGCGCGTTTCACGATAAGTAGCTGTGCGAGTGCGCTTTCGTCATGCCGGACGTGATCCGGCCTCCATGCTTTGACTCCGCCCTTCGGCGGGGCTCAGGACAGGCTCAGCATGAACGGCCTTACGCTCGCCCTGAGCATAGCGGAGCGAAGTCGAAGGGCCTATCCGGCGGCGGGGGGTCTGGATGCCCTAAACCCGCCCGTTCTCTCCTGAGAGTCGAAGGAAGTACGCACAATTCATACAGATGTTTTCGATTTGTAACGTCAGTGTCATATTCTTTAGTTTAGGTCACAGGGCCCGAGTTTTTCCCTTTTGGACTCCGTTTTCTTTCAAGAGTAGAGTACACCAATGGCAACCAAACCATCTCCGTTCAAGCCGTCACAGGGGTTGAGTGCTTTTGAGCGCTACCTCACCGTCTGGGTCCTGTTGTGCATTGCCGCGGGCATCGGTCTGGGGAGTGTCGCACCGGGTATGGCGACCTTTCTCGACGGGCTCTCCCTGTATGTTGGCGATGCGCCAGTGGTCTCGATTCCGATTGCGATCTGTCTGTTCTTCATGATGTACCCCATCATGGTCAAAATCGACTTTGCCGAGGTCGTTCGAGCGGGGAAAAGCGTCCGACCGGTTGGACTCACCCTGTTTATCAATTGGGCCATTAAACCCTTCACCATGTATGCGATTGCCGTTCTTTTTCTCGGGACCTTCTTTCTCGATGTGATCGGTCCGGATGCCGTTGACCACGTTAAGATGCCGTTCGGTCTCAATCTGCCGGTGGGGTCGTCTTACGGCTCCGGGACCGTCGTGGTGGTTGACGGCATCAAGATGTTGGAGGTGCCGCTGTGGCGCAGCTATCTGGCGGGTTGTATCCTGCTGGGCATCGCACCCTGTACGGCCATGGTCCTGGTCTGGGGCTATCTGGCCAAGGGCAATGATGGGCTGACGCTTGTCATGGTCGCGATTAATTCCCTGACCATGCTCGTCCTGTACGGTGTGCTGGGCGATGTCCTTCTCGGGATCGGCCGTCTGCCGGTCCCCTGGCAGGCCCTGCTGCTGTCTATTGGCGTGTATGTCGCCCTTCCGCTGGTGGCCGGCTACTGCTCGCGTCAGTGGATTATACGGACCAAAGGCGAACAATGGTTCCGTGAGCGTTTTCTCCATTTTCTCACCCCGGTCACTATTAGCGCCCTCCTCATCACTCTGGTCCTGCTGTTCTCTCTTAAAGGCGAAATGATTTTGTCCAAGCCGCTGATGATCGTCTGGATTGCGATTCCCCTCTTCATTCAAACGATCCTTGTTTTCGTGCTGGCGTACGGACTGGCGAGAGTTCTCAGACTGTCGTACCAGAATGCGGCCCCAACTGCGCTCATTGGGGCCTCCAACCATTTCGAGGTAGCCATTGCCACAGCAACCATGCTGTTTGGGCTGTCATCCGGAGCCGCCCTGGCGACCGTTGTGGGCGTGCTCATCGAGGTCCCGGTGATGCTGCTGCTGGTGCGCTTCTGCCAGCGCACCCGGGGCTGGTTTGCCTCGACCGCTCCCGCTTCTACCCTCCAATCCGCTCAGGGAGTATCACCCCAGGAAAGACAAACCACCGCGCAGTCGCATTGAAAATCATTGCTTCTTCACAGGCTTGTCATATTCCTGCAATCTCACATTCCTACCGTCCCCCTCTGGCCGTAAGGAGGGAACGTCCTGTTGAAAAAAGTTCTGGTCGTGGAGGATGAGCCCAGTATCGCTCACCTGATTGCTTATAATCTGGAGCAAGCGGGCTACTGCGTCGAAATCGCCGAAGATGGAGAGCAGGCCTGCGCGCGGGTTGAATCCTTTGTGCCCGACTTGGTGACCTTAGACCTCCTGTTGCCGCTGAAAAGCGGCTGGCAGGTCCTCGAATATATTCGCCGGCATCCAGATGCGCGCGTCCGTCAGATGCCGATTATCGCGGTGAGCGCCCTTGCTTCTCAGCGGCAGCAAAAAGAACTGCAACACAGCGGCGTATACTCCTGTTTAAGCAAGCCGTTTTCCATTGCCGAACTCTGTCGGCTCGTCCACCACCAGCTCTCCCCCGCTTTGAACAAGTCGAGACCCGCAGGCTATCGGGCAATCGGCTAACCTCGTCAATGCATACCCGACCTGGATCTTCACACACTCATAACGGCCCTGTCACTTTCTTGTAACAGCCCGCCCTTACCCTCTTCACCTCTGGCCCGCACGAGAGGAGGTGATCTGCAGAAATATGCGTCAACCGAGCTGGAGAAAAGTCAGAGCAAGAATTCAACACTGGAGGAGGAGACATACTCTATGAGACGATTGGGATTAGCGTTTTGCATCGGCCTTGTTGCGGCCGGGCTGCTGCTGGCACGACCAGCCCAGGCCAAGAATGTGGCCGCGGAAATCCTGGATATTCTGAAAGCCAATGGGCAGATCAGCGAGGAGCAGTACCGCGACCTGATGATTAAGGCCCAGGCTGAGGATGAGAAGGTCGAAGCCGCCTCGAGCCTGACCCAAAAAGTCGAGGGCTTAGAGAAAAACGTCGGCAAGAAGAACTTTCTGGCCGCCTACTGGAAGAGCGGGCTGCGGCTCGACTCGGCCGATGGCCAATTCAAGCTGAAAATCGGTGGTCGGATCATGAACGACTGGGCCGTCTACAGCACGGATAAAAAGGTCCGGCGACAGTTTGGTCGAATCGGCGATGGCACGGAGTTCCGGCGGGCGCGCTTTTTCATGGAAGGCAGCGTCTACGGCAACATCAAGTACAAATTTCAGTACGACTTCGCCAGCTCCGATCCATTCAAGGACGCCTATATTCAGCTGAGGAAGCTCCCGATGGCCGGGAACTTCACGGTCGGCCATTTCAAGGAGCCGTTCTCGCTCGAAGAGCTGACCAGCAGTAAATACATCACCTTTATGGAGCGCTCGCTGCCCAATGTGTTCTCCAGCGGCCGCAACCTCGGCGTGCGCCTGAACCGGGCCTTTATGGATAAGCGCGCCACCGCAGCGTTCGGCTTTTTCCGGGAAGGCAACCCGGCCGACACAGATACGACTTTCGGCAATAGCGGGACCTATAACGCCACCACCCGACTGACCATGCTGCCCTGGTATGTGGAAAAGGGCCGGCAACTCGTTCACCTCGGCCTCTCTTACCGCCACGCCTTCCACGATAAGGGCGAGCGGGTTCGCTTTCGTCAGCGGCCCGAAGCCCACCTCGGCCCTCGGTTCGTGGAAACCCCCAGGTTCCACATCGAGGACGTGGACTACTTCAACCCCGAAGTGGCGCTGGTCTACGGCCCGGCCTCGTTGCAGTTCGAGTGGATGAGTGCCTTGGTTGACCGACCTTCGGGCGACGACATCCAGTACGACGGGTTCTACGTCTTCGGCAGCTTCTTCCTGACTGGCGAGAACAGGCCCTACAAGACCTCCAGCGGCGCGTTCGACCGGGTCAAGCCCAGGAACAATTTCGACTGGAAGGGTGGCTACGGGGCGCTGGAACTCGCGGCCCGCTATTCGATGCTGGACCTGAACGACGAGGATATGAACGGTGGTGAGCTGAGCAACTTCACCTTCGGCGTCAACTGGTATCTTAACCCCAACGTGCGCTTCATGCTCAACTACGTGCGGGCCATGTTGGACGAGGATGACTGCTACTACAAAGGCGACATGGGCGATCACTGCGGCGACGCCGACATCGTCCAGGCACGTTTTCAGGTGGACTTCTAAACCCTAGAAAGGAGAGAGTATGAAAATGCGAAAACTACTGGCCCTGTGTGGAGCCGTGGCGCTGAGCGCCTCGGTGGCAAACGCCCAGACGATTCAGGTCGATGCCGAGCTACCCAGCTATGAAAAGGTCAGCGGTATCTCGGGCAATCTGAACAGCATCGGCTCGGACACCCTCAACAACCTGATGACCCTCTGGGCCGAAGGATTTAAGAAAGTCTACCCCAACGTGAACGTCCAGATCGAAGGCAAGGGCTCAAGTACGGCCCCCCCGGCGTTGATTGAAGCCACGGCCCAACTCGGCCCCATGTCCCGTGCCATGAAGAGTCAAGAGATGGACGAGTTTGAGAAGAAGTTCGGGTACAAACCGACCCCGATTCGGACCTCGCTCGACTCACTGGCCGTCTTTGTCAACAAGGACAATCCGATTCAGGGGCTCAACATTCAGCAGGTCGATTCCCTGTTCTCGAAAAACCGCAAATGTGACGCACCTCTGGATACTGCCACCTGGGGAGACCTGGGTCTGACAGGAAACTGGGCCTCAGCTCCGATCAGCCTGTACGGCCGGAATTCCGCCTCCGGCACCTATGGCTTCTTCAAGAAGGTCGCGCTGTGCAAGGGAGACTACAAGGATACGGTGAAAGAGCAGCCGGGCTCAGCCTCTGTGGTTCAAGGTGTGAGCGAAGACCGCAACGGCGCGGGCTATAGCGGTATCGGCTACACGACCTCGGGCGTGCGCCCCATCCCCTTGGTCAAAGAGGGCAGCGACTATGTCGAGCCCACCTACGAGAACGTGGCCAGCGGGAAGTACCCCCTGTCCCGTTTCCTGTATGTCTATGTGAACAAAGAACCGAACAGGGCGCTCGATCCCCTGACCAAGGAATTTCTCAAGTTTGTCCTGAGCAAAGAAGGCCAAGAGATCGTGGTCAAGGACGGCTACTACCCCATGTCTGCCAAGCTGGTGAATAAAGACCGGGCGGCCTTGGAATAAACGCCCTTCTTACGCACTTTCGAAAGAGGAAATGTGTCCTCCAATAGTATTATAGTGTTGGCCACGTTTCCTCTTTATACCAGGATGAAGTCGCAGAAGGGCGGGAGGTCCCCCGCCCTTCCTCTTTCTCTACCGCTTGCCCTGTTCGCAGAATAGCATAAGGTAGGTTTACCATGCCGGAGACGCAGGAACGTCCATCCCAACCGTCATCGCTGCCGGTCGCAAACGGAGCGCAGCCGGTTGGCGTCCGTCTCTCGGCGACTGAAGATAAAAGCCGACTCCAGCGGAAAAAGCTGGTCGATAAGGCCGCGACTATTCTGATCACCTTTGGCGGCTTTGCCGTTATTCTGAGCATCGCCGCGATTCTTTTTGTGATCGTGGCCGAAACCGTACCCCTCTGGAAGGCGCCCACTGCGGAGCTTGAAACCCCGCCAATTCCGCTGACTGACCTGGTCGGTAGTGGGTCCCATACGGATGTCCTGGCGCTGGGCATCGATGAATATCGAGAAATCGCCTACACCATTACCCAGGCGGGAACGGTTGATTTTCTGTCCCTGGCGGACAACCGACTCCTCCAGCGCTATGAGCTCCAGGCCCTGCAGGGGCGGCAGATCACCGCGGTCCACTATCGCAACCTGACCCACACCGCTGTGCTCGGAACCGCCGACGGTGTTGTCATTCCCCTGGCGATTTCCTTTCCGGTCTCGTTTGAGGGTAAGACCCGGATCAGCACCCCCAAGGTCACGGAAGACGAGGCAATCGTCCTCGACCCACAGGGCCGCGCTATTCAGGCGCTGACCTACCAGAGCACCAGTGAAGACGAGGAGAAGATGACTCTGGCCGCTCTGTTCGGCCCACGCACCCTCCTCTTCCTGTCCCGGACAATCGAAGAATCGTTCTTAGGCGAACCCCAAGTATCGGAACACCGAACAGAGCTCTCAGCCGCGCTGGATACGAACGCAACAGCGTTGACCTTGGATGCGGAACAGCGGAACCTGTTTGCCGCGTTGGAAACCGGTGAGGTGATCCATTGGGATATTCGCGACGCCGCCGCGCCCCAGGTCAAGCCGCGCTTGCGGAGTCAAGAGCGGGCTCCCATCCGGGCCATGGCCTGGTTGATTGGCGACCGCTCTCTCGTCATGGGCGATGATGCCGGGGGGGTAAGCGTCTGGTTTCAGGTGCGCGACCAGGACAATCCGGCCGAACTGCCCTTTCGTGAAATTCATGTGATGCAGTCCCACGACGCCCCCATCACGACCATCTCCCCCTCTCCACGGAATAAAGGCTTCGTGACCGGCGATACCAGCGGTACGGTTCGTATACAGTATTCCACCACTGAAGCCACTATGTTGAGCCGTGACACAACCGGCAGCCCGATTACGCAGCTCGCCTATGCCCCCCGGACAAATGGTATCATCGCTCTCAATCAAGAAGGCCAGCTGTACAACTGGGCGGTTGACAACCCTCATCCCGAGATAACCCTCTCGGCCCTGTTCGGGAAGATCTGGTACGAGGGCTATGACGCCCCGGACTATACCTGGCAGTCCAGCAGTGGAACGGACGATTTTGAGCCGAAATTCAGCCTCTCCCCGCTGGCCTACGGAACCTTAAAAGGAACATTTTACGCTCTGCTGCTAGCCATTCCCCTCAGTTTGTGCGGCGCGATATATACCTCCCAGTTCATGCACCCGCGCCTACGCAATATGGTTAAGCCCTCGGTTGAGGTGATGGCCGCCCTGCCCAGCGTCGTGCTCGGCTTTTTCGCCGGTCTGTGGCTGGCGCCCCTGGTGGCCGATATGGTGCCGGCTCTATTGTTGATATTCATCGTGCTGCCCCTGGTGACCCTGGGCGCGTCATGTGTCTGGCGGTTGCTGCCCCTAAGCTTTCGCAGCAGTCTGAAACCGGGTGTGGAACTCCTGTTCCTAGTCCCGCTAATCATGCTCGCCATCTACGTCTGTGTCGTGCTGAACAACCCGCTTGAGGACGCCTTTTTCGCCGGTGATTTTCCGCAATGGCTGTACGACACCTCCGGGGTTCGGTATGACCCGCGCAACTCGCTGATTGTGGGTTTTGCCATGGGTTTTGCCGTCATCCCCATTATCTACACCATCTGTGAAGATGCCTTTTCCAACGTTCCCCAGCACCTGATTTCCGGGTCGTTAGCGCTGGGAGCAACTCGCTGGCAAACGGCCCTGCGGGTCGTGCTGCCAACGGCCAGCCCCGGTGTATTCTCGGCCATTATGATCGGCTTTGGACGAGCGGTCGGGGAAACCATGATTGTCCTCATGGCTACCGGCAATACGCCCGTCATGGACTTTGATCCCTTTACCGGCTTCCGCGCCTTGTCGGCGAATATCGCCGTGGAAATCCCGGAAGCGCCCCATGGCGGGACGCTCTACCGTATTCTCTTCCTGGCTGCTCTGCTCCTCTTTATTTTAACGTTTCTGGTCAATACCGCGGCGGAAATTGTCCGCCAGCGCTTACGAGACCGCTATGGCCGCATCTAATTCTCCGGCACCCGTAACGCCACACGCATCGGGAGGTGGCATGTTCAAAGGCTTTCTACGCAGCGGCGACCCGTTTATCTGGATGACGGGGGGAACCCTGGCTTTCAGTCTGCTCATGATCGCTGCCTTAATCTGGATCGTTGGGGCCAATGCGCTCGGGTTCTTTTGGCCCGACCAACTCAGAGCCGTTGACCTTCAGGACGGGAACAAGCTCCTGGGGGCTATCCGTACCCAGGAGGCTATACCGCAGTCGGTCGGTGAGGGCCAGGAACAGTATCGGACGCAGTTCCAGGTCGCCAACCGTGACCTGTACGGCTCCGATTTTCGCTGGGTGGATGACAGCCTGATGACCGGGCATGCGTTTCCGGAGCAGGTGATTTATTTGGAACGGTATGAATGGGGTCCGTTTTTTGGCTTTCTCACCACGGTGCGGCAGGACGGCGAAATCGTCGCCGAGGGCTTTGACCAGGCCTGGCCAAAATTCCTCGAACTCCACGCCAGGACGCAAGCGACGCTGGATGATATCCACACCATCGAAAAGAAGGATATCGGGGATATCAACTACGACCTCGAACAACTGCGCATTGAGGTCAAGCGGACGCAACGCCGGGAAACCGATCCGGCCCGGGCCGCCGAAAAAGTCGTCGCCCTTGAGCAGGAAATAGCCTCCTGGCAACAGGTCTATGAGGAAAAGGCCCAAGAGCTCGCGGCCTTATACCAGGAAAACTCACGCTATCACATTACTGTGCAGGACATTAACGGCAAAGAGAAAGAGCTGGCCATTGCCGGTGTGGTGCGCGGCTTTCTGCCCAATAATATGAACTGGTTGGAACGCCTCGGCCTGTATGTGACGCGCTTCTGGGAATTCTTTTGGGAAGACCCGCGCGAGGCAAACACCGAAGGCGGCGTGTTCCCCGCTATTTTCGGGACGGTCATGATGGTCATCATCATGAGTATTGTGGTGGTCCCTTTTGGCGTGGTTGCCGCCCTGTATCTGCGCGAGTATGCCAAGCAAGGTCCGCTGGTTCGCGCCGTCCGGATTGCGGTCAACAACCTCGCCGGCGTACCCTCGATTGTGTTTGGCGTCTTCGGCCTGGGGTTTTTTGTGTATATGATCGGCGGGACGCTGGACCAGCTCTTCTACCAGGATTCCCTGCCCACCCCGACCTATGGCACCGGCGGGATTCTATGGGCCTCGTTGACCTTGGCCTTGCTGACCGTTCCGGTGGTGATTGTCGCCACCGAAGAATCGTTGTCCGCTATCCCAAGAGAGTGGCGGGAGGGCTCGTTGGCCCTGGGCGCGACCAAATGGGAGACCCTGCGTAAAATCGTGATTCCCGGTGCTTTGCCGGGCATCTTGACCGGTACGATTCTGGCTATGGCCCGGGGCGCCGGGGAAGTCGCTCCGCTGATGATCACCGGCGTGGTCAAACTGGCCCCGACCTTACCCGTTGACGGCCATTGGCCGTTCTTTCATCTGGAACGGAAATTCATGCACCTGGGGTTTCATATTTACGATGTCGGCTTCCAGTCGCCGAATGTCGAGGCGGCCAAGCCCATGGTCTTTATGACGACCCTGCTGCTGATTGTGATTGTCATTGCTTTGAATCTGGCTGCGATTGCGATTCGGAACCGTTTACGCAGCCGCCTACGCTTTGACGCCTTCTAAAGGGAGAGTGAGTATGGAAAGCCAGGAAAAATTACCGGTCGGGCACGCCGTCACCTTGCCGCCGCGACCGGATTCGGGCAACGGTCATGACCCTACGGCACTCGGTACGCGCAACACTGTGGAAGTCGAAATTCGGGACGTGTGTCTTAGCTACGACGGCACGACCCAGACCCTCAAGCACATCAATATGGATATTGCCAAAGGCCAGGTGACGGCCTTCATAGGCCCGTCGGGTTGTGGGAAGTCCACCCTGCTGCGCTGTCTGAACCGTCTGAACGACCTGATCGATGGCTGTACGACCAGCGGCAGTATTATCGTGGGAGGCATCCAAATTCTTGATCGAACCCTGGACGTCACCGAGCTGCGCAAACGGGTCGGCATGGTGTTCCAAAAGCCGAATCCCTTTCCCAAGACCATCTACGAAAACGTGGCCTACGGGCCGCGTGTGCTCGGAATTCACAACAAGGCGCAGCTCGATGACATTGTCGAGAAGAGCCTGCGCAGCGCGGCGCTGTGGGAAGAAGCCAAGGATCGGCTGCACGACAATGCGCTGGGCTTATCCGGTGGGCAGCACCAACGCCTGTGCATCGCCCGGACTATTGCGGTTGAGCCCGAAGTCGTTCTGATGGATGAACCCTGCTCCGCCCTGGATCCGATTGCCACGACAAAAATTGAAGAACTTATCCATGAGCTGAAAAAGCAGTATACGATTGTCATCGTCACCCACAATATGCAGCAGGCCGCACGGGTCTCGGATTTCACCGCTTTTATGTATTTGGGTGAGTTGATAGAGTTCGGAAAGACCGAAAAACTATTTACGACCCCGGAAAAACAGGCAACTGAAGACTATATTACCGGCCGATTCGGCTAGAAGCGGAGGCCTTATGCCACTTCATACGGATAGCCAGTACGAAGAAGAACTCCAGCAGCTTCGGGCCAAGGTGTTGGAAATGGGTGGGCTTGTTGAAAAGCAGATCGGGGACGCCTTCACCTCGTTCGTCGAGCGCGACTCGCAGACCGCCCACGAGGTCATAGAGCGTGACCATATGGTCAACTATCTTGATGTCGCCATTGATGAAGCCTGTATCCGCCTGCTCGCTCTGCATCAACCGGCCGCTCGGGATTTACGCTTTATTACCACCAGTCTGCGGATTTCCACCGATCTCGAGCGTATCGGCGATATTGCCGAGAATATCTGTGAGCGGGCAATTGAGCTCAATCAGGAAGCGCCCCTCGCCCCGCGGCCGGAATTACCCGAAATGGCCGATGGCGCCCGGGCCATGCTGCGCGACAGCCTCGATGCGTTTTTGCAGTCCTCCTCTGATGTCACTGCCGCCCCCGACACGCGCATCTCCCTCGGAGACAAACTCAGCGATTTTGTGGCTGAGGCGCCCGACCTCGCCCTGAGTGTATGTCAGCGCGATGATCGGATTGATGATTTAACCGCTCAGATCTTCAACACCATGCTTTCTCAGATGCAGCAGGAACCCGAATACGCCAGCCGCGCCATGCGGATATTGTTTATTGCCAAATACCTGGAGCGGGTTGCGGACCACGCCACCAATATCGCCGAGATGGTCATCTATCTGGCAAAGGGCAAGAGCATCCGCCACATCTCGCCCTTACCCGAGTCAGTCTAAAACAGAGGAAGTTATGGCGGGACAACAGCAGACAGCGGAGGCGGCGGGAAGAGGAAACGTGTCCTCCAATAGACACGCAGATGCTGGCTCCGCTTCCTCTTTGCCCAAGCGGAAAGTGCTGATCATTGAAGATGAAAAAGATATCCGTGACTTGGTTCGTTATCATCTGGAAACCGAAGGTTTTACCGTCCTCGAAGCGAGTGACGGTGAAGTGAGTCTGCATCTTGCCGCTACCGAACGACCGGCGCTTATTATTCTTGACCTTATGCTGCCCGGCCTGTCCGGCCTTGAGGTGTGTCGCACGTTGCGCGCACAGGACAAGCTGGCCACTGTCCCGATTCTGATGCTGACGGCGCGCGCCTCCGAGGTCGATAAAATCCTGGGCCTCGAAATGGGGGCGGACGACTATATGACCAAGCCCTTCAGTCCGCGCGAACTCGTGGCGCGGGTCAAGGCGGTCTTGCGGCGGACCTACGGGTCGCCGGCGGACCAGCCGCACCAGATGTATGTCTGCGGTCGCCTGCAGATCGACTACGATACCTACGAAGTGAAGCTCGATGGCCATCCGCTCGAACTGGGTCTGCGTGAGTTTGAATTGCTTAAATTTTTCGTCCAGTCCCCGAACCGCGTTTTCAGCCGGACCCAAATTCTTGATCTGGTATGGGGGCATAACGTCTATATTGAGCCCCGCACAGTCGATGTTCATATTCGCCGCCTGCGGAAACGCATTGAGCAAGATGACGCCAACCCGAGCCTGCTCCTGACCGTGCGCGGGGTTGGGTATAAATTTAATCCGGCGGCGCTCGAGACCTGATCGCGCGACTCCCGGGTGCACCGCAGCTCGTTCGTGTGAGAGAGAACATTACCTTTGCCGTTCTGTTTTCGGTCGGTCTCGTTCTGCTGGCCCTGCTCCATTTGCTCTTTTCTGCGGACACAAGGCCGCAGTGGGTCTGGTACGGAGCCCTGGTCTGTGGCCTTGGCGCGCTGGGCGTTGCGTTACGTCAGCAGGCACAGTTCCGGCGGCGTTTGAACGATCTCAGTACGCTGCTGGCGGAAAGAGTAACCGTGTCCTCCAACAGACCTACAGATGCTGGACCCGGCGACGCTTTTGTCCCGGACCGTACTCCGCTCCCCGCTTTTCCTGTCCGAAAAAACGACCTGTTAGGCACTGTCGAGTACCAGCTCTCCCGACTCTTCACCGTACAAAGCCAACACCTTCAGCAACTCCAGAACGAGAAGAAAGAACTCGAAGCGCTGCTCCACAGCATGGCGGAAGGCATTGTCGTAATTGATCCGCAGGGCAACATCGTGCGCTGTAACCCGGCCGCGTTGCACCTGTTTGGTTGGAATCCCACGGAAGACTGGCAGGGTCGGCCCTTTCAGGAATTTTCCCGCCACCCGATTCTGCACCAACTTTTGTCCGCAGAATCGGCGGAGGGCGTTACCCAGGAAATCGAAGTCGAGGGTCAGGAACCGCGACAGCTCGCCGTGAGCGTCTTGCGCCTGCCCCAGAGCGGAGGATATGGGACGCCTCAGGGAAGCCAACCAACGACCGGTGGGCATGTGTTAAGCTGTCATGATCTGACCCCGATCAAACAGCTCGAATCCATCCGGGCCGACTTTGTGGCCAATGTGTCGCACGAACTTCGCACCCCGCTCACCGCGATCAAGGGCTATGCGGAAACCCTGCTCACGGGTGCTCTCCACGACCCCGAGCACGCGACCCGCTTCCTTACGATTATTGACCGGCACTCGGAACGCCTCAGCCGCCTCATCGACGACCTGCTGACTTTATCCAACCTGGAATTGGGACAGACCGAGCTCCACCGGAAGGAACTCTCTATTCCCGAACTCGTCCAGGAAGCGTTTGATATGCTACGGGAGAAAGCCCAGCGGGGGCAGGTCACCCTCTCTCAGCATATCCCGCCCGCCCTTCCAGCCGTAAGAGGAGATCGGGATCGCCTGCATCAAGTCCTGATCAACCTGATCGACAACGCGGTCAAATATACGCCTGCGCAGGGTCAGGTCACGGTCACCGCAGCCCTGCACCCTGCTGCTGAGTCTGTTGGGTTCGTTGAGTCTATGGAGTCAAAGGACCCTAAGGACCCAACCGACCCAAAAGACGCAAGAGACCCAAAACCTGTCCCCAATGTCACCGGCAGCCAGGGCTGGCTGGAGATTGCCATAGCCGATACCGGCTGTGGTATCCCGGAGGCCGATATTCCGCGTCTGACCCAGCGTTTTTACCGGGTGGATAAAGCCCGTTCACGCGAGCTGGGAGGAACGGGCCTGGGGCTGGCCATTGTCAAACATATTGTGATGGCCCATAACGGCACGCTTCGGATCGAGAGTCAGATCAATCACGGAACCACGGTCCGGGTCGCCCTGCCGTTGACGCCCCCCTCGTCGGAGCACACTGTTCAGACTTCTTAGGGCTGCTGCCAGTTTTGGTGCACCCAGGAGAGCGCGGCCTGTCGGGTGCGCACCCGGCCTTCGAGCTGGGCCTCCTCCAGCGCTCTCAGGATGGTGGAGAACTGTGGACCGGGCTGAAATCCGAGCTGGATCAGGTCCCGGCCGCTCAACAGACAGGGCGGGCGCAGTTCCTCGGGGCCGAGCGCGAGCAGTCTTTGACGGCAGAAGGTATACGCCTCAAGATTGCCGTGTGACGCCAGGGCGTCCAGACGGGCGAGGGCCAGCAGCTCTTCAATACCCTCAAGGCGCAGAAAGCGCTTGAGCGTTGCCGCGCGCATGCGGGGCGCGTCGAGCAGCCGCAGGTGGTTTTTGACCAGAAAGGCCACCCGCTCCCAGGTTGCGCGTGAGCGCTTCAGACGCTGACAGATATCGACCGCGCTCTCTGCGCCGGACTCGCAATGCCCGTAAAAGGTGATGCGCTCTCCAGCCCGCTGCTGGCAACGGGGCTTGGCGATGTCGTGGAGCAGCGCGCCCAGGGCTAGGCTCTCGCTCGGCTGTTCCAGGATGTCGAGTTGGTGCAGGACTAACAGCGTGTGAACAAACACATCGCCCTCGGGATGAAAATCGGGCGACTGCGCCACCCCGCGTAGCGCCAGAACCTCGGGCAACACGGCCGCCAGCAGGCCCGACTCCGCCAACAGCTCCATCCCCGAGCGTGCGCCCCCTTCGGTCAGGAGTTTCACCACCTCGTCACCGATCCGTTCCCAGGCCATATCGCTCAGCGTCGGAGCGAACTGGCCCACGGCCCGCCAGGTCTCGGGCTCAATAGCGAAGCCCAGCCGGGCGGCAAAGCGGACGGCTCGCAGCAGGCGTATGCGGTCCTCGTGAAAACGCGCCGTCGGCTTCCCAATGGCCCGAATGATCCGGTTGTGCAGGTCTGCCTGCCCGTCCACATAATCGATAACCGTGTCCGTCAGCGGGTCAAAGAACATGCCGTTAATCGTGAAATCACGTCTCAGCGCGTCTTCACGGGCCGTGCTGAAGCGGACCGCTACCGGGTGACGGCCATCATGATAGGCCCCATCCGCCCGAAACGTTGCGACCTCATAGGGAACGCCCTCCAGGACGACCAGAAGCACCCCGAACTGTGCCCCGACCGGAATCGTCTGCGGAAATATCTTCCGGACCTCGGCGGTCCGGGCATCCGTGGCGATATCGAAGTCCTTGGCCTGAATGCCCAGCAGGCGATCCCGCACACAGCCCCCGGCAAAATAGGCCGTATAGCCATGCCGACGCAGCGTCTGCACAATCGTCCTGGCCTGTTCTTCCCGCTGGCTCATACGCGTATGGTGACACGCTGCGCCCAGGAGAGCAATGGAACGGACCGTGTTCCAGGGAAACGCTCTGTGACCCTGTACGCTTGCGACGCCTGGGCCGCCTCGATAGAGTTGGCCCATTGTGGGAGTTGCACTGCGCGCGCACGATATCTGTACCGCCACCGGAGGAAGGCTCAGGTGGGGACGTCAGGACACGCTTTTTACCTCGGTCAGCATAGATTCGCGTCACATCGCTCCCCAGGCGCTGTTCGTCCCGCTCGCTGGCGAACGGGTCAATGGGCATAGTTACATCCCGGCTGCGGTGGAGAGCGGCGCGGCCGGGTTTCTTTTTTCGCCGTCTTTCCCTGTCATGCTGCCGGATAATGCTACCGGCATTGAAGTCGCCGACCCGCTGCACGCCCTCCAAGCCCTTGCCACCTGGCATCGCCGTCGGCTGTCCGCGCGGGTGATTGGGATCGCCGGTAGCAACGGCAAGACAACGACGAAAGAACTGATGGCCCAGGTCTTTACTGCTCAACGACCCACCCGAGCGACCCAGGGGAATCTGAACAATCACATCGGCCTGCCGTTGACTCTGCTGTGTGCCGCGCCGGAAGACGATTTTCTGGTCCTGGAAATGGGGACGAGCGGGCCCGGAGAGCTCACCCTGCTGGGTCGCTTTGCACGGCCTCATGTTGGGATTATTACCTCCATTAGCGAAGAACATATCGAGACGCTCGGTGATTTGGCCGGGGTGCTGGCCGCTGAAACCGAACTCCTGTCTGCCCTGCCGCCTGACGGGGTAGCCATTATCAACGGCGACGATCCCGTGCTGCTAGCCGCGGTTCAGCAGCAGACCCGGTGCCGGATTGTCACGTTTGGGGAACAGCCTGCCAATCAGGTGCGGGCTTCGCAGATTCAGGTGTCGCGGACGGGGACGCGTTTTGAGCTGCACGTCCAGGGACAGCGCCGCCAGGTGCAACTGCCGCTCATCGGCTCCCATTGCGTCCCCGCCGCCCTCGCCACTATTGCCGCGGTTTTGGAGAACGGTTTGGACCTTGATGCGGCCTGCACAACGCTACGGACCGTCCAGGGGGCGCCCCGCCGTCTGGCTTCGCTCAGGGTGCCGGCCTATCAACTCACCGTGCTGGACGATTGCTATAATGCGAATCCAGCCTCCATGCAGCACGCGCTCCAGACCGCCAATACGATTCGGCGCGCCGGCGAACGCCTGCTGCTCGTCTTAGGCGATATGCTCGAATTGGGAACAGTCAGCGAGTTGCGGCACGAAGAGATTGGGGCCTATGTCGCCGGGCTTAAACCTGCGCCAGATGCCTTGGTGACGGTTGGCCAGTACGCTCCGCAGCTTGCCGAAGCCACGGAGCGGGCCGGGCTCCCGGCCCAGGTCTTTCCTGACGCAACAGCAGCCGCCCCGTGCGTCCGTGCTCTGATACGGCAGGCCGACGGGCCGCAGCTCATGCTGGTCAAAGGCTCTCGCGGTGTGCATCTGGAGCATATATTGGAAGCGTTTGTTGATCGAAAAGAAAAGGAGAAAACATGACCCCTCAGATCGGTATTATCATGGGTAGTGACTCAGACCTCGATACCATGAAAGAAGCGGCCAAAGTCTGCGAGGAGTTTGAGGTTGGATATGAAATCCGTGTCCTGTCCGCCCATCGGACGCCGCACGATGCCACCGACTATGCGCGTCAGGCGGTTGAGCGGGGCCTCAAGGTCATCATTGCCGGGGCCGGGGGAGCCGCCCATCTGGCGGGGGTTGTTGCCGGCCATACCCCCCTGCCGGTTATTGGGGTGCCGATCAAGAGCGCGGCCTTAAGCGGCCAGGACTCTTTGCTGTCTATTGTTCAGATGCCGGCTGGCGTGCCGGTTGCGACCGTCGCTATTGATGGCGCCCGCAACGCCGGCCTGCTGGCGGTTCAAATCCTGGCAACCAGCAATGCCGGTCTGCTAGAACGGTTTCAGGCCTTCAAAGCCGAACTGGTTGAAAAGACGCGAGACAAAGACCGGCGCTTACAGGAGCGCGTCAAGGCAGGTGGGCTGTAGGGGCAACCCCCTGTGGTTGCCCCTGCATTTCGGAGGGTATGCGTATGATCTCCGTCCATGAGGCCCTGACTCAGATTTTGGAGACCGTCTCGCCGCTGGCCGGTGAGCGGATCAGCCTGTTTGAAGCAACCGGGCGCGTCCTGGCTGAGGAGGTCCAGTCGGTCCGCAAAGTCCCGCCGTTTACCAACTCCGCCATGGATGGTTATGCCGTGCGGCATGATGACATTCAGTCCGCCCAGGCAGACCAGCCCGTTGTGCTGCCTGTCCTGGAAGTCATTCAAGCCGGTGCCGTGCCAACCAAAACAGTCGAAGCCAAGACGGCGAGTAAAATCATGACCGGGGCTGTCCTGCCGCCGGGCGCCGATACCGTCATCAAGGTCGAAGACACCCAGGAACAACCCGGCCAGGTGCTCATTCACAAGGCCGGTCCCAAGGGTAATAATGTACGCGCGAGCGGTGAGGACATCCAACCCGGCCAGACGATTCTCAAGTCGGGGCGGGTCCTTCGTCCGGCGGATATCGGGCTGCTGGCCTCGGTCGGACGCAGCTTTGTACTCGTTCATCAGCATCCCAGAGTCGCCATCTTGAGTACGGGCAATGAGCTGGCTGAAGTCGATATGCCGCTGCAACCGGGCCAGATTGTGAACTCCAACGCCTACACGCTGGCCGCGGCCGTGCGTGAGGCCGGCGGTCAGCCCGTTCCCTTGGCCATTGCCCGCGATAGCCTGGAAGAGACGCGCGGCGCGCTCGAAGAGGCCGTGCGCCACGATGTGGTGCTGTCGACCGGTGGGGTGTCGGTTGGGGATTTTGATTTTGTCAAGGCGGCCATGGACGATATTGGCATTGAGCGCCTGTTCTGGCGGGTCGCCCAAAAGCCGGGTAAGCCGCTGACGTTTGGCTTGCTCCGCGGACGACCGTATTTTGGGCTGCCGGGCAATCCGGTCTCCGCTCTGGTGTGTTTCTATCTCTACACCTGGGCCGCGCTACGCCGCATGGCCGGCTACCGCAAGCTCTTCTTTCCGACCGTTCAGGTCACTCTTGGCGAAGATATTCCCAAGGCCCAGGGCCTGACAGAATTCGTCCGTTGCCAGTTGACCCGGAACGGGTCCGGCTATGCGGCGCATTCAACCGGCACCCAGAGCTCCGGCGTCCTGAGTTCGCTCTCTCTCGGAGAGAGTCTGGTGATCGGCCCGCCCGAGATGGCGCTGCTCCGCAAGGGTACCACCGCGACGGCTATTGTCCTTGATCGGGAAGAGCTCATGCCCGCCGAGCTGCCCTTTTAGGCGATTCGGACACCCCCCCACCCGTTGACTTTCCCCAGGGCTTCTGATTTGCAAAAAACTTCTTTTTGCAAGGAGGCTTCTGTGGAAAACGGCAAAATCTGGATGGACGGTGAACTCGTTCCCTGGGACGAGGCAAAAGTCCATGTCCTCACCCATACGCTCCACTACGGTGTGGGCGTATTTGAAGGCATTCGCTGCTATGCGGGTGAAGACGGTCGGTCCGGCGTTTTCCGCTTACCCGAACATATTGAGCGGCTGTTCGACTCGGCCCACATCCTCGGACTCACCATCCCTTTTTCCCAAGACGAAGTGTTGCAGGCTTGCCTGGAAACGGTTCGGGCCAATGACCTCAAGGAGTGTTATATCCGTCCGCTGGTCTTTGTGGGTGAGGGGGACCGCGGACTGCACGCCAGGACCAACCCGATTCGCGTTTCCATTGCGGCCTGGGCCTGGGGAGCTTATCTGGGCGAGGAAGGACTGCTCAAGGGCATTCGGGTCAAGACGTCGTCGTTTCAGCGCTTTCACGTCAATACCCTGATGACCAAGGCCAAGGCTGTCGGCACCTACCTGAATTCCATTCTTGCCGGTCAAGAGGTCTGGGCTCTGGGCTATGACGAGGCCCTGCTGCTCGACACCGACGGCTACGTGGCCGAAGGACCGGGAGAAAATATCTTTGTTGTCCGGCGGGGCAGGATCAAAACTCCGCCGCTCTCGTCTTCGCTCCTGCCCGGCATTACCCGCGATACCGCCATCACCCTGCTGCGCGATATGGGCGTCCCGCTGGAAGAGGACCGGATCACCCGCGACGAGGTCTATCTTGCCGACGAGGTCTTTTTTACCGGCACGGCCGCAGAGGTGACGCCGATTCGCGAGCTCGATGACCGTGTAATCCGTGGGGAAACGCCCGGAGCGGTAACAAGAGAGCTCAAGGCCCGCTTCGATACCGTCATTAAAGGCACCAATCCAAAGTATAAGGATTGGCTGACCTATGTGTAGAATTGGGGATTGGGATTTGGGGGTTGGGGATTGGCCCCGAACCCCTAATCCCTGACCTCCAGCCCCCTCCTCATCCATGTCCTCCGTTCGAAATCTGTGGTTTGATAGCCGTCATTTGTTCGGTGATGAACGAGGCCAAGCCCTGTTGGCCGAACTCGACGCCCTGCCGTCCCCGGCCCGGGAGACTCTGCTGGCAGCAGGTGATCGGCTGGCGGATAGCTCTCTCACCCTGGCTCAGGTGTTCTGCCGCAGCGCACCGGCTGCCTGGCACACGTTTGGGGAGGATGGGTTTGCGCGCTGGGTGCGGGTTGGCGAACGATTTGTTCGGGACGAGCCGACCTCGCGTGAAGGGGCCGTGGCGTATTTTTCCATCCCTCCTGACGTGCTTGACCGGCTCGGCTGGGAGCAGGTCGAGGCGTGGGCCGCCATCGGGCGTGAAGTCCTTCAGGTTTCGCGCCGCCTGGGCGCGCAATTCTTGCAGACCTCGGCGCCGTTGCTGCCGATTCTGCCAGCTCCGCTCAAAGACCGTCTGCGCGCTTGGGCAAAGCACGGGAGTGCGCTGCTCAGGCAAAAAGGCTGGAAGGGCGAGTTTCTGGCGCTCTCCTATTTTTCCGCAGCCCCGACCGCTCTGCCCGTTCTGAGCCCGGAAGAGATGCGGGAATGGGCCGTCTTAGGCGTGCTCGTCCAGGATTCCGGCCCCTGGACATTTTACACGACACTGCCCAGCGGCTTTGCCGAGCTGACCGCAAAGATCCGCCTCCAATTATTAGTGGACTGTCAGGCTGCGGCCAACCATTCGCCCGCCGCGGCCGAAGCCATCTTTGCGCAACTCTCGGCTGTGCTGGCCGGGTTGCCACCCGCTCTCCGGACTTTTTTGCTGGCCATCCTGGCACCGGTGATCCGCTCCGACCCTGAGGCTCTACTCTCGCTCTTTCCTCTCATGGCCCCTTGCCTCAACGCGATTGAGAGCGTCCAGCGTCCGGCACTGCGTAAGGCATTGGTCGCTCTGGCCCAGGATTTTGCGCCCGGCATTCCTCCGGCTATCCGGACCTTACCCCGAGCCTATGAGGAAGCCGGCGAGCAGCGTTTGCTGGAATGGATCGCCACGGGACGCGACATCGGGCGTACCCGCCCGGAAGCGGGGGTGACATTTTTTGCCCTGGAATCGCGGACCAGCCTGCGCGTCCTGCGACACGACGACACCGGAGTCAATCTGGAAGAAGTCCAGGAAGTGTTGCGTAAGTATATCCAGATGTTGTCCGGCTGGGCGGCAGGTATCGAGCGCCAGGAATTCTTCTCCTATCCGCCGGCGCTGGAAGAATTTCCCGTTCCCGGAGACGCCATCCCTTTGCCGGCTCGAATCGACCTTTTTCCAACATATGAGGAGAATTTCAGACTCTTTCGCGCCCTGGCCATGTTGCAGGCCGGCCGGCGCGAGTTTGGCACCTACGACTTTCGCCTGGAACGCTTGTGGCCACAGCTCTCAGAGGAAGTCCGCCAGCTCAGCGAAGCTTCAGGTCCACCCACCGGCGGTCTGGGCGCTTTCTTTGCCTGTTTCCCGCACCCCCAGGTGATCGAAGCCCTTTTTCTACTCGTGGAAACGCGCCGCGTGACCCACCGGGTCGGCCAGTCCTATCGCGGATTGCGCTCGGACCTCGAATGGTTAAACATCATATCCCTGCCCTCGCTCCTGCCCGAAACCCTGCGGACACTCTTCGCTACTCTGACCCTCCCCCCGCAGCCGTCTCACACGGTGTATGATTCGGCCCGGTGGGCAGCCGATACGTATCAGCGCATTCTGTCCTCTCTGGTGATGGTGCAGCCTCAAGAGCAGGACCCGGCCTCGTTTGAGGCCGCGCTGTTTGAAAAAATGACCGGCGATGCGCTCATTGACCCGGACATGACCGATGACAGTCCGCCGCTGGCAGAAGATATGCCGGAATTACCTCAGTTGACATTAGAACCCGAGGAAGATGACGATACCGGCGGCGCGCCCCTTTCCCCGGAAGAGCTCAAAGCCCTGCTTGAAGCCGGCATAGAACTCAACATCCGCCAGGGCAAGCCGGACAGCCTGAACCCGCAGGGCTTATATATTACGGACCTGGACGGCAAGCTGCCGGCCCACTCCGACCCGGATACGCTCCTGCCCGACAATGGGACGGTGATGAGTACCGGACGCCGAAGAGAGCGGCAGGAAGCGCTGACCTTTTTCTATGACGAGTGGGATTATCATATTGCCGATTATCGCGCGCGCTGGTGCCGGCTGCGTGAAATTGTGCTCAGCGGCGATGCGGGCGAGTTTTTTGCCAAGACCCTGGGCGACTACGTTGCCCTCACCCCGGCCATCAAGGCCGAGTTTCAACGCATCCGTCCCGAGCAGTACCGACTCGTGCGCGGACTTGAGGACGGCGAGGAATTTGATCTGAACGCGGTGGTGACGGCAGTTAGCGACCGCCGGGCACGGCTCGCGCCCTCGCCCAAGGTCTACACCACCAAACGCCAGACCGAGCGGGATGTTGCAGCCCTGTTTCTGTTGGATATGAGCGCCTCAACAGACGAGCCCGTGGTGCCGCTGCCACCCTCGTATAGGCAGGACGACCCGGACGACTGGCTGGCCGCGTGGAAGAAAAAACCCGCGGAGCCGCAGCCCAAGCCACGTCGCATTATTGATGTCACCAAAGAAGCCCTGGTTTTGATGGCGGAAGCGCTGGAGGAGATCGGTGACGCCTATGCGGTCTACGGTTTTTCCGGTCAGGGCCGTGACAATGTCGAGTTCTATCACGTCAAATCCTTCACCGAGCCTCTCTCTCCGACCATTAAGGGTCGGATCGGCGCGATTGAACCCAAGCGTTCGACCCGGATGGGTCCGGCCATTCGTCACTCCCTGGAAAAGCTGAAAGATATCGCCTGTCGGGTCAAGCTCCTGGTTTTGCTCAGCGATGGCTTTCCCCAGGACATGGACTACGGCACTGACCGGCGCTCAGCCGCTTACGGCATTCAGGACACCATGATGGCGCTGCGCGAGGCCGACCAGGCCGGCGTGCTGACCTTCTGTCTAACCATCGATAAGGCCGGCCATGATTATCTGCGGGACATGTGCGCGCCCTCCCGCTATATGGTTCTCGAAGACGTGACATCCCTTCCCACGGAACTGCCAAAAGTATATCAACGCTACATCCGGCCCTGGCAGACCTGAGCCAGCCGGGATCACATGGAGGACATAATATGGATATTCAGACGAGTGTGGCAGTCGTCACCGGTGGCGGTTCCGGCTTGGGCGAAGCAACGGCGCGGACGCTGGCAGCCCAAGGGGCCAGCGTGGCGGTGCTGGACCTGAGTAAATCGAACGGCGCCGCCATTGCCGAAGAACTCGGGGGAAATGCCGCGTTTCTTGAAGCGGATGTGACGAATGACGAGCAATTGGCAGCAGCCCTTACCCAGGCGGCCGACCGCTTTGGTGCTATCCACGTCGCGGTCAACTGCGCCGGCATCGCCACCGCCGGCCGAACCTTGGGCAAAGGCAACGAACCGCTCAACCTCGGACCGTTCCGCAAAACCATAGAGGTCAACCTCATCGGTACGTTTAACGTGATTCGCTTTGCTGCCTCGCACATGGCGAACAATACGCCGAACGCCGACGGTGAGCGCGGCGTTATCATCAACACGGCCTCGGTTGCGGCCTTTGACGGGCAGATCGGGCAGGCGGCCTATTCGGCCTCAAAAGGAGGGGTTGTCGGCATGACGCTGCCGATTGCGCGTGACCTGTCTCGCACCGGTATTCGCTGCTGTACCATCGCGCCAGGGATTTTTGAGACACCGATGCTGATGGGGCTGCCCGAGCCGGCCCGGCAGGCGCTCGGGGCCAGCGTGCCCTTTCCGCAACGTCTGGGCCGTCCGGCAGAATACGCCGCCCTGGCCTGCCAGATCATCGAGAACGCCATGTTAAATGGTGAAACCATTCGGCTTGACGGTGCCATCCGCATGGCGCCCAAATAGCCGACCCCCCAAGCGGGCAGGATGCCCGCGCTCCCAGGAAAATGGTTCGTGGCTTACAAACGCAAGGACGCCTTCTATAAAAAAGCCAAGCAGGAAGGCTATCGATCCCGCGCGGCGTATAAACTCCTGGAACTCAACCGCGCCTGGCGCTTTTTACGGCCGGGAAACTGGGTCGTTGATCTCGGTGCGTGGCCGGGCGGCTGGGTCCAGGTCGCGGCCAAGGCGGTTGAGCCGTCCGGGCGGGTGCTGGGCATCGATCTGGTCAAGCTGGAGCCCCTCCCGCTTGCCAGTGTCACCCTGGTGCAAGGCGATGTCACCGACCCGGAGCAGCAGCACGCCCTCCTCGCCACTCTGGGCCGCCCGGCCGATGTCGTCCTCTCGGACATGGCGCCCAAGCTGAGTGGAGTGCGCGAAGCCGATGACGCCCGCGTCTCCGCCTTATGCCAGACCGCTCTGAGCTGCTGCGGCCCCCTGCTGAGGCCAGGCGGTATCTTATTCCTCAAGACCTTTATGAGTGCGGAATATCAGCCTTTTGTCACGACGTTACGCTCCGTCTTCAAGACGGTCAAAACGTCTCGTCCGGAAGCGACGCGCAAGGGCTCGGCCGAAGTCTATGTGCTGGCGAGCGGCAGAAGAAAGACGGTTTGACAGCCTGTCGGGGCTAGGATATGACCGACGGGCCTTAATTGAGTCTATTGGGTCGGTTGAGTCATTGTGTCCATTGCGTCTTGACCCAAAAGACCCAAAAAACTCCAAAGACCCAAAGGACCCGTATGTGGCATGCTTCGTTTCTCTGGCTGAGCGTCTTGCTCTTCCTCTGCGGCCCGACCTGGGCGAGTCCGGAAATTCGTATCCTGGACACCCCGAATCGGCTGCTCTTTTCCGGTTTCTCTTCCGCCTTATCCACGCTAGGCGATGTCAATGGCGACGCGATCCCCGATTATATTGTCGGCGCGTACGAGCAAACCTGGGACGGGAATAACCACCAGGGCCGGGCCTTTATTTTCGACGGTCAGACCGGCAAGCTCTTGTTGGAGTTGGACAACCCGCATCCCCAGGCCGATGCCGCGTTTGGATTTTCCGTTGCCGCGGCCGGTGACGTGAATCAGGACGGCGTACCGGATTGCATTATTGGCGCCTTCGGCCAGGGCGAAGCCGGCAGTGCGGAGGCGCTGGTCTTTGGCTGGACTGCCGAGGACGGCAGCGAATACAACGTGAGTAAACGCGTGGGCAGTGGACAGGCCTTTGTCTTTAGTGGCCGTGACGGGCAGCTCCTCCGCTCCCTCGAAGCGCCCCAGCAAAGCGCGGGCGCGGGGTTTGGCTGGTCCGTCGCCTCGGCAGGGGATCTGGACGGAGACGGTATGCCCGAGTTCATTGTCGGCGCACACAGCCAGGACAACGAAGGCCGAGTGTTTGTCTTCAGGGGCCGCGATGGCACTCCCTTCCACACCCTTGCTCCGCCGCCCGATTCTGGCGCCGAAGGCTTTGGCTGGACGGTCAACTCGACGGGCGATCTGAACCGCGATGGCATCCCGGATATTGCTGTCGGTGCGCCCTACTCCAGCATCGAGGGCCGGAGCACGCAGGGACGGGCCTATGTGTATAGCGGCGCAGATGGCAGCCTGCTGTACCCCATCGACCATCCTCAGCCACAGGCCGGCGCGTCGTTCGGCTGGTATGTTACCTCGGCCGGAGATTTGAATGAGGACAGCGTTCCGGACTTGCTCATTGGTGCGCCCTATCAGGATGTCGGCGCAGCCGCCGCCCAGGGGGTGGCCTTTGCCTTTAGTGGGACCGACGGAAGCCGCCTGCTGACTTTCCACGACCCGGCCCCACGCCCCTCGGCCGGGTTCGGCTGGATCATGTCCGCCATACCGGATGTGAACACGGATGAGGTCCCCGAAATCATGATCGGCGCCCCGTTTCAGAAGGTTGATGAGTTTCACATCCAGGGAGAAGTCTTTCTCTATAACGGCCGCGACGGCCGCCATCTGATGACCTTTGACAACCCCTATCCGCACCAGGGTTCGATGTTCGGCTATGCGCTGGCCTCTCCCGGCGATATTAATGCCGACCACATTCCGGAGTTTGTTTTCGGGGCGCCGGGTCAACACATCATGGATAAGCCGGCCGTTGGTCGCGCCTTTCTGTTTGTGTCCCAGCGTTAGGGGGCGACAGGGGAAACATACTCCAGCATCTGCATGTCTGTTGGAGGGCAGGTTTACTCCTGGGAGAGAATTGACAAGGAAAGGTCCGGGTTCCTAGAATGCGCTCACTCAGCGTGAGTCAATAGGGAGGCGATCATGGGAAAGTCCATCCTGACTCTATCTCATCTCTACGGCAGCGGTGGCAGCCTGATTGCCCGTGAGCTGGGTCGGCGTTTGAACTGGACGGTCTGGGAAAAAGAGATCGTGCGGCAGATCGCCTCGCAGTATCAGGTCGCGGAAGACTATATTGACGCAAAAGACGAGCGGGTGGACTCCTTTATTGAGCGTATGGTCGGTCTGTTCGGCCTGGGCGGCTTTGAGTCCGCCTATGATATTCCGCCGCCCCTCTGGCTCAACGATGCCCAACTCGTCCGCATGACCAAAACCATTGTCGAGGAGGTGGCCCAAAAGGGGAACGCCATTCTGGTGGGCCGCGGCGGGAATCGTATTCTTGAGCACCATCCCAAGGCCCTGCACGTGTTCCTGCACGCGCCGCTCGAAGCGCGGATTGAGCGTGTGATCCAGGCCGAAGACCTGGACCGAGACCAGGCTCGGCAGCGGATTGCCGGTATGGACAAAATCCGGGCAGATTATGTCCACACCTTCTACCACGGCGACTGGCGTGATCCGAGCCACTATACTCTGCTGCTCGATTCCAGCCGCTGGGGAGACGAGGGAACTGCCGACCTGATTCTGTGGGCCCTGGAGCATACCCCCTAACACACCAACCACCAGGAGTGACCCATGCAGCCTGTCCAGACCTTTCTCAACTCTGATAACGATTTGCTGTGTGCCCCAATCCTGCCCATCATTGCCGAGCAGGCCGCTCGCGCCGACCGGACGCGCAGCGTCGATCCGGGCGTGATCACCGCTGTTAAAAACACTGATCTCATTCGGGCCTCGGCCACGCGCAATATCGGCGGGATAGAGGCCAGTATCGGGGCCATCGCCCAGGAGTTGGAAGCCGTGGCCGGAGCCTGTGCCTCAACCGCCTGGTGTCTGTGGAATCACTTGTGCGTGTTTCACTTTATCTGCGGTCAACTCGGTCCGAGTGGCAGCGAGGTTCTGCGGCAGATGGTCGCCCAGCGGGAATGGGTCAGTTTTCCCGCGGGAGCCGGCACCAGCGTTCGCGGCAAAATTGAAGGGGAAGACCTGATCCTTAACGGTCGGGCCAGTTTCGCCTCGGGTTCCCGTTACGGTGACTGGGCCGCCTGCCTGTTTGCGCTCGACCGCGAGACCCCATCACCCGGCGAAAAGCCGGATCTGCGTTTTACCGTTGTTCGGACCGACGCCCAGGGTGTGTCTGTTGACCCGACCTGGCTCTCGATGAGCCTGCGCGCCTCGGCCACCGATCACATCAATTATGAGGCCGTGACTGTGCCGGCCGCGTTGCTTCGGTCTTTTCCCATCGACTTTCGGGTCCAATTCCGCGATCCGGACCGCCCCATGGTCGCGCACCGCTACCGTGAGGACTGGACGGCGGTGTCCGACCTCTGGCTGGGCGCACAGGCGGTCGGGGTTGCCTCGGCCGCGTTAGCGGAAACCTGCCAGGGGCTGAGCGGTCGGGTGGCCATTTTTGGGGTGAAAGTTGCCGAACGGCCCGCAGTCCAACTCAACATCGGCCAGGCCGGCGCCGCGATTAGCTCGGCCCGTGCAGCCGTTCTGACGGGCTGTGCGGAAACAGACGCACGGGTCGAGGCAGGTATTATCCCTACGGAGACGGACTATCTGCGCCAGCTTGGCTATAGCATGACGGCGATTCGGCTGTGTGACGAAGCCATGCGCCTGCTCCTGCGCGTCCAGGGCGGCAACGGCTTGCGTGAAGGCGGCTCTTTTGAGCGCCGCTATCGTGACTTTCAGGCCATGCCGCTGCATATCAACGCCCATCCCGACCGGGTCTCGGAACTGGTGGGGAAACACCTGTTAGGCGTGGATAACGACGCGCCGTTTCAGTAGGGGCGACGCCTGCGTTGCCCTAGAAAAACACCGTCAGCCCGCCGCGGACCTTGAGACCGTAGCCGGACACCATATTCGTATCTGCAATTCCCGGTCCGCCACCGCCTTGGGGACACCGGCTGTCTCTGCCGACTTCGCGCCGGAGACAAGAGTCTGTTGCAAACTGCGTCTCTCGCCAGTCGGTGTCGACGAGGTTGAGCACATCAAAGGACACCTCAATGTTACGCCACCGATAGCGCATCAGCAGATCGATCAGGGTATAGCCCCGTGCAATCACGCTCCGGTCTTCATTGGCGGCTCGGTCGTCCAGGAAGCGTACCCGCAGGGCGGCAGAGAAATTCTCAATCGGGTAGGCTGTCAGCCCCCCGTTCATCAGCAAAGTCGGAGCCAGGGGAATGGCCTCGCCCGTGACGCGAAAGCGGGGGTCGCTATAGGTCAGATCATAGTCAAGCAGCAGCCAGGGCAATACTTCGACCCGGACCTCAATATCCACCCCCCAGCGGCGCGTGGGGCCACGCTGTTCGGTCGTGCCCTCGTCACCCACAAAGACCAACTCGCTGCCCAGGTCGAGCCACCACAGCGAGGAGGCCAACTCGACCCGGTCATACAGCCTGGTGCGCGCTCCGATTTCTGCGCCGGTCGAGCGCGCCAGCCCGCTACCTTCCGGCTGGACCGCCTCCCGGGCATCGTTGGAATGATAGCCCATCCCGAAATTGAGAAAGAGGTCGGTCTGGTGCCAGAGGCTCGCCGGGTTGGTAAAGGGGGATGCGATCAGGCTGGCCTTGGGGCTGACAATGCCGTCGGTCGTAGAAGAGTCAACATGGCCGGCCTCTACTGCCTGTTGGAGGACATGCTGACTCTTTTTGCCTTGGAGCCGCGGGCTGTCCGTCCCTTCGTGCGGGGACTGGTCATCAACATCAAAGACAAACACGTCGCCGCGCAGGCCGACGATGAACCGCAACCACTCGCGGACAAACAACTCGTGCTGGGTGTAGCCGCTGAAGGCGTTTTCCCAGACCTCGGCTTTCTGGGTGGTAAAAAAGCGTTGTCGCCGCTGCTGCCGAAACAAACCGACATCGGCGTTATCGTTGCGCGTCTCAAAACCAACGGTGCTCTCAAGCGGCAGGGTGCCAAGTGTCCACACCCGATGATAATGCGCCCGGCCACCGAACAGGACGCGGCTATCGAGTTGTTCAATACCATCGCCCCGCACCGGGTCACTGCTGAAAAACGTAAAATTCGAGAACATGCGCAGCCGGTAGCGGCTGAAGTAGAGCTGCACAAACCAGCTTTCCTCCGGGTTCGGGGTTGTCGTGTAGATGAGATTCACGTTTTCTCGGTCCGAGCGCCCGCCCTCGGTCGAGTCGAGCGCGCCGAACCGGTCCAGCCGTCCGCTCCTGACCTCTCGGAGTGGAATCTGGCCGGAGGCGTCCCAATCGCCGGTATACAGCGAGGTCCACAGATTCAGCTTCGAGGTTGGACTCGGCCTGAGGCTAAACTTGCCGAAGAAGTTATACTTGACAAAATTCTCGCCGTGCTTGAACGGCCCATCGGTGAAGTAGACTTCGTTGGCGATCAGACTCTGCACCGGACCGAGACGCGGCGACAGAATGCCGACATAGCGCATGGTATTGAAAGACCCGCCGACGGCGCGGAGCGAGTTTTCAACGGTATCTTCTTTGGTCACAAAGTTGACCGCGCCCGAGTTGGCAAAATTCCCGGCGTCCGCAAAATAGGGACCCTTGCGGTAATCAATGGACTTGACCACCTCGGGGATCAAAAAATTGAGGTCGGCATAGCCCTGACCGTGAGCGTGACTGACCATATTGACGGGGACGCCGTCAACACTGATGGCCACGTCAGTGCCATGGTCGTTATCAAACCCGCGCAAGAAGTACTGCATGGCCTTGCCGCCTCCGGCGTGCTGACCGGCCACAAATCCGGGCAGATTATTCAGCATTTCCCAGGCCGTATTATGCGGCCGGACGGCAAAATCCTCTTCGCGCACCCTGGTTTCGGTGGCCGCGCTGAGCGCCCGGCGCCCGGTGACAGTTATCTGCGGCAATTGTTTTGTTGCGTTGGCGGCAGGGGGCTCGGCGTGTTGCTGGTCGGCTATGTCGTGGCCATAACCCATCCCTGCCGTCCACAGCAGCCCAATGATACAGCACATCCAGCCGGACAGACGGCGCAGGGCGAGGCGCTTTTCTTCACGTAGCACGTGGTCGTTCGCTTCTTGCATGGCGAGTGTGAGCCCTCCTGTATGAAAGACTCAGTTGATACCATACACAAGTCGAGAAGGAGACTGTGGTCAGGGAATGATGACAAAGTTCTGAAGGGACTCTTCCCACCGCAGCCGTTTGTTCTCACCGGGGCGAGGGAAACCCGGAATGGGAAACGTGCCCCTTAAGCCTCGCGGGAAGGTATCCTCCCCAAAGGTCGTCACCCGCACGGTCGTATTGGCAAACTCGACCCCGTCAATCAGGGCGCGGACCGTATGCTCTCCCGCCCCTAGGTTGTTCCAGTTCCACAGAAGGCTGAAGCCATTATTGGCATCGCCACAGCGACTGCGGGTATCCTCCCGCGTGGTGCCATAGCCCGCTTTCAGTGGTATCCCGTCCAGTTCAATGACAATCTCATTGGCGTGGCACGCCCAGCCCGAGATGACGCCCACTCCGCTCTGGAAGGAGGCGGCCCGGGGGTTCTCCAGGGTCACGGGAGAGACGAAGTCCGACGAGAATACGGCCACATCGTCGATATACCAGCCGTCCGCGGTCTCACTGGCGTTAGACCAGAGACCGAAGGCGAGGTATATACGTGCCCCAACGAAAGGACTCAGGTCAATCACCGCCTGCTGCCACCCTGCTTGCTCCTCTCCCTACAAGGTCAATGTGAAGTCTTCGACCAAAAGCCCCGGCAGTCGGCTGCTGCCTGTCGAGCGGGCATGATAGGTGTTGGGATCGAGCATATAGTCCCGTTCGGCGGTGATGCCAACCAGGTTCGTCCCCAGCATGCGATAGAGCGATTCGTCAAACCGCATCACATTGAGCGGCGCCTGAATCTCGCCATTCTCCACCCAGAAAGTGGCAAACCGGGTCATGCCGGTCATGCGGCAGGCCGCAAGGTCCGAATAGTTCAGATACCACAAATTGTTGATATAGATGCCGGTGTCCAGTTGCGTCAGCAGCCTATCTTGAGTCAGCTCTCCTGCGGCCATGTCAATGGATTCGGCCGCCTCCCAACTCGATGCCCCATTGGGTGCCACGCCGTATTCCTTGGCAGACCGGGGAGACACCAGACAATCTGCCCGGCGACCGTGGGTGATGAGGGGGACCTGATCCGGTTTCCGAAAGCCGTCCTCCTGGAAGTTCGGGGTGACTCCGTCCCGCGTATTTTCAATAAGCGTGACAGCCGGATGCAGTTCCGCTCCCTCCTGGGTCATTTTGATCAGCGGCGTTTGTTTTGTCTCTTGCTCCTTGAGGCCAAATCCACCCCAAGTCAGCAGTTCCATAATTTCACACACGGCCGGAGGCGCGAGATACACCCGGTAGTGGCCCGGCGTAATGGTCTTGGCCGGCATGGAAAGCGCGGCCAGTTGCCGGGCTGCAGTATCGACCTTGTGTTCAAACACGTGCGGACTCCACACAAAGCCGGCATCCGCCGCTTTCACTGCTTTGTCTCCACTAAGATAGAAACTCCAGTCCACACTATAGGTATAGGTAGAGAACCAGTTGCGCTGGCCAAAGGAATTGGCGAACCCCGCGTGGATGCCACCAGCGGCGTAGAAGCCAACCAAGTCCCGTCCCTGCCCGGCCTGCAGGACCGCATCAACGATCATCCCCCGTTCTTCCGGGAGCCGGTTTTCGCCGTGATGCTCGCTCGACTGGACTTCGGTCGCGTATAAGAGGTGCGGGTCCTCCTGCAGATAGGGAAGCTGGGCACGCAGGCTATCCAGTAAGGCGCGGGCGCGCCGACTGTCCACGGCAAAGTCGCCGCATAGGCTGATATCCCCGGCTGCGTGGCGTTGTCCGACAACGAGTTCAACCGTGATGGAACGTTGCGCCACCGTTCCCGCCTGGCGGATCGCGCTATGGTTAAAACGGACGAAGTCCGAGTCCTCGGCCGCAAAATTACACAGCGCATGCTCCTCGCCGGTCAGGTGGCTGATGATGAAGTCGGCAAGCTGGTAGAAATACTCCTGCATCTTTGTGGGTCCTTTGGGTCATTTGAGTCCTTTGGGTCATTGGGTCCTTTGGGGCTGCCGAGACTCAACAGACTCAACGGACTCAACGAACTCAATAGACTCTTTTTTACTCGCCCCCAAAGACTTCAACGTCTGAGAACACGCAGGCCGGGGCGGCATGCCCAACCCGGATAACCTGATTGGGCTCGCCCTTGCCGCAGAACGGGGTGCCGAGCACCTCATAACTGTCCAGGTTACCGACCCTGTCCAGATTGCGCCAGAACGTGGCCGACACTCCCCGGTAGTTTGGTTTTTTGACCACCGTTGTCAGCTTGCCGTCTTCAATCAGTTGGCCCCACTCGCAGCCAAACTGGAATTTGTTGCGCGAATCATCAATGGACCAGGAACAGTTGGTTTTCATATACACGCCCCGCTCAATGGCGCTGACCATGGATGAAAAATCGGACTGTCCTGGTTCCAGGTTCAGATTCGCCATGCGGTCAATCGTCGGCCTGTTCCACGTGGTGGCACGGGCGTTAGCAACACCGGGCAGCCCCAGCCGCGCTTGGGAGACTACTCCGCCCAGCCCGCGCAGCAAACGGCCGTTCTTGATCAGATATTCTTTGCGGGCGGGCTGGCCATCGTCATCAAATTGATAGCTGGCATACTGTTCGGGTCGGGAGGGGTCAAAGGTGATATTCAACAAGTCCGAGCCATACTGATACGTGCCGAACATATCCGGCGTCACAAAGCTGGTACCGGCATAATTCCGCTCATCCCCGAGAATGCGGTCGAGCTCAAGCGGGTGGCCGATCGACTCATGAATCTGAAGCATCATTTGATCCGGGGCGAGGAGCACATCCATTTGCCCGGCGGGGCAATCGGGCGCGCTCAGGAGTTGGACTGCCTCAGCGCTGAGTTGCGGTGCAGCCGTATAAAATCCGGTCTGGTCCAAGACTTCCAGTCCCCCCTGACGACAATAGCCGCGTCCGCCGAATGTCCGCGTGTGCGTCTCCGTCCCGGCGTTGGCGGTGACGCTCAGCATCGGAACGGTATAGCAGCCGCGCTGGCGGATGCAGGAATCACCGTTTGTGATATACAGCGTGTCGCTCTGCGTATGCCACAGGCTGGCCTCCCAATCGACAATCCGCTCGTCCTTTTTTTTGTGGGGGGAGTGCCCCCCAAGCCCCCGCTGCAGACGGGCGCTCTCCTGCTGGAGCAACGCGATTTTATCGGCCAGGGGTACAGTATCCCAGGCGACAGCGACCGGCGTCTCATACTCACCCTGCGGATGGGCAAAGCCCACCTGAGAGAAGTCCGTCACGCTCCGCTCCGCGCTCCGTTGCGCCCACCCCTCGGCGTGTTCGAGCGCACGACTTAATCCTGCCTCAGTCAGGTCGCTCGTTCCGGCATAGCCGCAGCCACCCTGATGGATGACCGTCACCATGGCTCCCAGGTCGTCGCCGTTCGACACGGGCTGCAAGACATCCTGACGGATCGCCAACGACTCTGAGCGCTCGCGCACAATGCGGAGCGAACAGAAATCAACGCGGGGCATGATGCGCCGAAAGCGTTCGGCTATCTGCTCGTGTTGCTGCCCCATGTCTCCTCCACCCCGGTTCCGCCTACTCGTTTTCTCCCGTATTCAGCACCACTTCATGGATTTCCAGCACATTTGCGCCGGCAAACATTTCCGCGGGCGGGCGGTTGCTATGAGCGATGCGGAAGGACTCGCTTTTTGTCCAGTCCCAGAACGCCTGCTCGCTCTCCCAATAGGTCTGGACCAGATAAAACCCCTGTTCCTCTTTCTCCTCCCACTCCCCCGTCTGGTGGTTGAACCGGCGCTGGACCGGCCGCATCACCAGGTTTTTGATAAACCCTGGGGACTGGTCAATCAGATGGGCTCGGTGCCGAAACCGATCTTCAAAGTCTGCTTCATGTCCCTCCGCAACGGGAATCCGGTTCGTGACAATAAACATGGCGTATGCTCCTCCGCTCCACATCGGAATACGATGTCTGCACTGTAAAAGAGTTACCGAAGAGATGGAAGCACTCCCTGGGCGGTAGCGTAGCAAGATCATGCAGAAAGCGGCACCGGCTCGAAACCTTCGGACCGGGACCGTTCGTTTCCAGCGAGGGGGGAGAAGGGAGAAATTTCCATGGGAGACTCACGCAGCCGCTTGCACGGTTGCGCTCAACACGAAAAAGCAATACAGTCCCGTCAGAAGGAACGGGAGCGGAGACAGTTGCTCCCCTGTCGAGTTGAGCTGGTTCGCACGATCATAAGCCCTGGGGACCTTCTCATATGGTTCTCAGGGCTTTGTACGTTTTAGGGGGTCTCCCTCTCTCAGAAAGGAATAGTATGAAAATTTTTGTTGGTAATCTTCCCTTCAGCACTACGCAGGAAGAACTGGAAGCCCTCTTCAGCGAATCGGGCGCAGTGACCTCGGTCAATATCATTACCGATCGGTTCTCTGGCAAATCTCGGGGATTTGGCTTTGTTGAAATGGAAAATCAAGAGGAAGCGCAGGCGGCAATAGAGCGCCTGAACGGCAATGAACTGCAAGGGCGGCCGTTGACCGTCAACGAAGCCCGCCCGCAAAGAGAACGCTCACGAGGCCCGAGGAGGGATGGCGGCGACCGTAACTGGTAGAAAGAATAAACGGGTCCAGTATCCGCATGCTTTTGGAGGACCCGTTTATTCTTTGAGGAAATCGGCACTCGGCTTCTCAGGAGGAGGCCCATGGTTAAGGCAAAGGACGGCGATACCGTTCGTGTTCAGTATACCGGCAGGCTCGACGATGGATCAGTCTTTGACTCCTCTGTGGAGCGCGAGACCTTACAATTTACTATTGGCAAAGGCCAAGTGCTCCACGGGGTTGAGCAGGCCGTCATTGGGATGCGTCCCCAGGAGTCAAAAACAGTCCTCGTTCCGGCTGCGGAAGCTTACGGCCCTCATCGGGACGAGATGACCACCGAGGTCCAGCGTAGTCAGTTCCCGGACAGCGTTGAACTGAAAGTTGGCCAGCGCCTCCAAATCAACCAGAAAAACAAACAATCGATAGCAGTCTCCGTCCTTGAGCTGTCCGACTCGACCGTCACGCTCGATGCCAACCACCCTCTGGCGGGCAAGGACCTGACGTTTGACCTGCAGCTCGTCGAGATCGCCTGATCATCCCGCAGGCGTAACATTGGAGGAAATGGAGCGGGCCGTAGCCGAATAGTCGCCCGTCATTCCTGCGGAAGTAGGAATCCAGGTTCCCCCCAATCGTCAGATGTCCTGTTCGAGAATTTGGCCGTTCTCCCTTAGCCAGCTTCGCGCCTTTTCCATCTTTGGCGCATGCGTCCGAACGATATTCCAGAACCGGGAGGTATGATTTGCTTCGAGCAGATGGGCAAGTTCGTGCACGATGACGTAATCGATTACACACATCGGCCCTGAGCTTGTTGCGCGCTGGAATATTTTCCCAAAATCCCGTCAGCTTCAACTCTCGCTCGTCATAGGCGGCGATAGCCCTCTTGAGATGATGCCCTATGCCGACGTAGTCCACCATGAATCCTTTGTCCCGGGTGTCGCCCTCAACTCGGTTCACCCGAGCAATGGCCTGCAATAGATTGTGGTCGGCGATGACCCTGTCCAAATACAGAACCTGTTCCACGGGCGCGTCGAAACCCGTAATAAGCATGTTGTTGACAACAAGGATGCCCATGTCCCCGGTGACAAGTACATAGCCAAGGGGGTAGTGGCTCTATTTGAAAATTCCGTGTGGTATGGGCCGCGCTGTCAATGGTGTTCAGCTTGACATGTCTTGCCCCGAATGGTGTAGTAGTATCCCGTCCGTCAGAAAGTTTGCAGACCCGTACCCGTACTTCAAGGAGGATACATTCCCATGAAAAATCCCATCGGGTTAGGCTTAGTTGCGGCGGTCGTTTTCCTGTTGTTGGGAGCGGTCGCCTCGGCGTCACAATTGGATTGCGGTTCCCGCTGGGACCAGAGTAGCGCATCAGACTCCTGTGGGCCGCCTAGTTTTCCCTACAACACCCCCCAGATCACCTATAACGCCTCAGATGACACCTGTCGCATAAAAGTTCCCTGCAATCCGAACGCCTGCCAAGAGGACGTAACGGTCAAGCGGACAAACGTACAGAACCTAAACAACTGCAACTGCCAGTTGAAGGTTGGAAGCTGTTGAAAGCAATCTGCTGCTTGTGCTTCCGCGACGCAGACCGCATTGCTAACCGTCGGGCTTGTTCTTGTTGCAGACGAGCACGCAGGCTGGGACGCCGGTCCCGTAAATTAGCCGCTAAACGGTTGATCACACCTTGAATCATTTCCAAATGTTTAAGCTTTCGTTCGTCTGCCATGTATCACCCCTCCCGTGTTGTCGGTCAGTTTCGCCTTGATAGCCTTCTCCGCTGCCTGTTGAGCCTCGAAGCATAGGTCTTCCAGATACGCGCCTGGAACACGGTTCTTCGCTAAGGCAAGATTACTCTTGGCACGGTTCAACCATTCCCGCGGGTCGTCAGGCGGGAAACGCTCGGGCGGCTTCATACACTACTCTGCCTTCCCGCAGGGCGGGCTTGATGATGAGCGCGTGGCTATCCTTGAATCGCTCTCAATGAACCGGACCTCCAGAAGCGCGAGGGCAGGCAAGTCTTTGCTAACAGCCTGGATACGACAGGAGCCCAAGGAAATCGGCTGATGAGAGTTCATGAAGGTATGGCATCTGGCCAATAATCCTTTCTTTATTGATTATAGTAAGGCAAATCAATATATTAAAAGGCATTAGGAGCATAGTCATGATTGAATCCTCCGTTACGAAGAAGGGCCAAACGACACTACCCAAGCCCGTTCGGG
>JAJDZM010000253.1 GCA_022824615.1 Candidatus Binatia bacterium
CTGTCTTCCATTCGTGTTTCGATGTGTTCGCCGGCCCGCCGATTTTTTTCAAGCAACGACCGGGCTTGGACCAGTTCGGTTGTCGCCAGACCGAAGCCGCCCACTTCACGCATACACCACCGAAACGGGAGGGTCGTGTAACCCGCAAGCGGAGCCAGGAACAGATTCGTCGCAAGCGGAAGGGTGCCTATGTGTATCGGAGTCATAGTTTCGAAGAGACTGTCACCAGTTGAAAAGGGGTAGCGTGCTCCATTATCGCCGGTCAAACTGGCGTTCGAGCTGGCGCACCGAATAGCGGACCATGGTTGGCCGGCCATGCGGACAGGTAAACGGTGAGGTACAATCCAGCAGGGTTTTCACCAGAGCGTGCATGGCTTCCTCAGTCAACGTTTGACCGGCTTTGATCGATTTTACCTTACAGGCGATACGCGCCGCCAAGTCCTCCTGTTTGGCTTCAATGGAATTATCCGACTGTCCTTCGGCCCGAGCTTCGGCCAGTTCACTCAACAGCGCCGACGTGTCGGCCGGTTGAAAATATGCCGGCGTCGCCTGCACCTGAAACGTGTTCCCCCCAAACGGCTGAATATCGAATCCGACCTGGACGAGATAATCGTGCAGTTCTTCCAAGGCACTACACGCGGCGGGCGACAACTCGAAAGTGACCGGTATGAGTAGCGGCTGCGTCGCGCTGTGTTCGTGTTGCAGGCTGTCGAGCACCTGTTCATACATGATGCGCTCATGCGCCGCGTGCTGGTCCACAATCCAGAGTTCGCCTTCCACCTCAACCAGGACAAACAATTCATGGCTCTGGCCAACGACACGGAATTCGGTTCCGTCAGGTCGTTGCCACAAGGGCGAATGGGCCGGACTCGGCGGGGCAGCCTCCGACTCGTGGACCAGCGGCTTGTCCAGCAGGCGTAAGCCAAGCTCAGACCGGGCCCCGTAGGAAGCCGCGGTCTTGCGGCGTCTTTGGGGTCTGGGGTAGTCGGCCGGGTCTGGTATCGGAACAGCGCTGTCCAAGGCCCGACTCTCAGCGCGGGACAGACCTGTGGTTCTGCTGTCAGTCTGTCGATTATCACCGGGCAGGTCAGAGGCGGGAAGATCAATTTTTTTGAACAGATTGGCCCGATCAAGCGTCTTTCTGACGCTCTGGACGACTATCTGGAGGAGCTCACGTTCTCCTTGAAATTTCACTTCGCGCTTTGTGGGGTGGACGTTGACGTCAACCTGGTCAGTCGGAACCGTCAGAAAGAGAATACCCAAGGGAAAACGGCCCGCGGGCAGGAGTTCTCCGTAACCGCGACTCAGGGCGGATGACAAGGGTTGGCTTTTCACCGGCCGCTCATTCACGAAAAAATATTGTCCGGTCCGGGTGTTACGGGTACGACTGGGCGGACTGATAAGGCCGCTCACCCCAACGCCCTCTTCTGCCAGGCGTTCTTCCGCACTCGGGAGCGACAGGAACTCCTGAGCCCACTCCTTACCCATCACCGCACGCGCGCGTAGGGCGAGCTCGTCTTGGGGAGGCGCATGAAACACCTCGCGTCCGTCTGACTGAAAGCGAAAGTGAATGGACGGTTGTGACAACGCCAACGCGATCAAGACCTCATGCACCTGATGACCTTCGGCGGTCGGGGACTTGAGAAAGGCTCGTCGCGGGGGGGTATTAAAAAACAAATGTCGCGTGGTCGCTGTCGTGCCCTGCCGGCAGCCGGCAGGGGTTGTCTCTATCGGTGCACTGCCACCCGCCCGGACGCGCACCCCCTCAATGGCATCCGCTGTCCGGGAGAGCAATTCGACCTGTGTCACCGCAGCAATACTGGCCAGCGCCTCACCCCGAAAGCCTAAGGTGGTGAGGAGGAAGAGATCGTTGCTGGACTGTATTTTGCTGGTCGCGTGACGCTGGAATGCAAGTGGCGCATCCTCCGGCGTCAGGCCACTCCCATCGTCCTGGACAACGATTTCGTCAATCCCGCCTTTGGTAATCGACACGCTGATTGAGCGCGCGCCGGCGTCAATCGCATTTTCGACCAACTCCTTGACAATCGAGGCCGGACGCTCGATCACTTCACCCGCCCGGAGTTGCTCAATCGTATGCGAATCCAGAAGACGAATACGGTCCATGCTACGACTCGCGCGCGTGCCCAAACAGGCCGAGTTGAGCAGACGCTTCTTTTACGAGGGCCTGGGCTTTGGACGTCCTTCTCCGCGAACGTTTTTTAGCCGGACGGACCAACTCCGCCGACCCTTCGAGGTCCTTGAGAATCTCTTCCGCCCGTTCCGTCACCACCCGCGGCAGTCCGGCCAGCTTGGCGACATGGATGCCATACGACTGGTCCGACGCTCCGTTGATGACCTTATACAGAAAAACAACCTCATCCCGCCATTCACGAACGGCAAAGGTATAATTCACCAGACCGGGCAGCAGACGTTGCAAGTCGGTGAGTTCATGGAAATGCGTGGCAAACAGGGTCCGGGGCCGCGGTCCGTCATCATCAACCAGGAATTCAATAATCGCTCGGGCAATGGACAGCCCATCTGACGTCGAGGTCCCACGTCCGATCTCGTCCAGCAGCAGCAGGCTCCGCTCCGTTGCCGCGTTCAGAATCTGGGCGGTTTCAATCATTTCTACGGCAAACGTACTCTCCCCCAGGGCCAGATTATCGGAGGCTCCGATACGGGTAAAAATCCGATCCACAATCCCAATCCGGGCGCGCATAGCCGGGACAAACGAACCGGTCTGGGCCAGCAGCACAATCAGCGCGGCTTGGCGGAGATATACGGATTTGCCGCTCATATTGGGCGCGGTTAGCAGCAGGAACTGGTGATCCGAACGATTGAGCTGCACGTCATTCTCGACAAAAGCGCTCCGTCCCAGCAGCGACTCGACAACCGGATGCCGTCCGCCAACGATCGACAGTTCAGCCGCCTCCGACATATCGGGTCGAACGTAGTGCTGATTGACCGCCACCCAGGCAAAGCCGGCCAGAACGTCAAGATGGGCACACGCCCGTGCAAGCGTCTGAATCTGGCTCATATACTGGAGGACCAACTCGCATAATTCGGCAAAGAGTTCCTGCTCCAGAGCGACCGAACGGTCCTGGGCGTTGAGAATCTGCTCCTCGTATTCTTTCAACTCAGGCGTCACGAATCGCTCCGCATTGGCGAGGGTTTGTTTTCGCGTGTACCTGTCAGGGACCTTATTGAGATGAGCCTTGGAGACTTCCAGGTAGTAGCCAAAGACCCGGTTATAGCCGATTCTGAGCGAGGAAATGCCCGTGCGTTCGCTTTCCCGAGCCTGAAGCGCGGCCAGCCATTGCTTGGCATCCGAGGCAATCGTCTGCAAGCGGTCCAGTTCCGCATGATAGCCCGATGCAAAGACACCACCTTCCCGGAGATGAACGGGCGGCACCTCGACCAAAGCGCGCGCCAGGGTATCCGGCAAGGGACCGAGGTCAGCTTGCAGGTGTTCACGCTGCTGCCTCAAGAGCGGACTCTGGATCGTTTCCAGCGCTCGGCTTACCCTCGGGATTTGCGCCAGCGAATCTCGCAGAGCCGCACAGTCTTTGGGATTCGCCACGCGGCAACTAAAACGGGCCACCAAACGTTCCAGATCACGAATGGGGGCGAGCGCGCTACGCACCGCCTCCAGCGTGGCGGGCGCGTTGACGAACTCGGCCACCCCGGCATGCCGGTCTTCAATGGCAGCCACGGACAAGAGCGGGTTCCTCAGCCAGTGCTGCAACAGTCGCTTGCCCATGGGCGTGCCCGTGTCATCCAACACGTCGATCAGCGCCTTGCCGCGGATGTCGGGGTTTGCCGGACGAAAGATCTCAAGACTGCGCTCGACGACCGGGCCCAGCAACATGGTTTCGCCCGAGTGGAGCCGTCTCGGCAGACCAATATGCGGCAGGCTGACCTGCATATGCTGCTGGAGAAAACGGAGCACCAGGGCGATGGCGACAGTGGTCTCCGGGTCCAGTTCCAGGGCACGTAAAGAGTCCAGCCCAAAAAAAGACTGGATGCACTCGACGCTGTCATTGAAGGCGGCCTGCCAGTCTTCCAGCGTTGTCAGGCTCATCCCGGCTTGACTGTTGCTATACGCAGCCAGGGCGGGATGCCCGGCCGCCCCCTTGGTGATGACAATCTCGCGCGGCGCGAGATGAGCGAGCGCGTCAGCCAGGGCAGCTTCCGTCTCATTCCAAAACTGGAACGCGCCGGTCGTTGGTTCGAGCAGCGCCAGCCCCCACTGTGGCCCGCTGGCAAACATCCCCAGCAGGGTCGGACTTGCCGTGTCGGCCTCGTTTTCGACGTATGTGGAAGGAGTAATCACCCGAGTGGCTGCGCGCTTGACCAAACCCTTGGCTGTTTTCGGGTCTTCGACCTGGTCGTACAGGGCAACTTTTTTCCCGGCCTTGACCAGCCGGGCGATATATCCCTGGATGGCGTGATAGGGTACACCGCACATAGGTATCTTGCCGTCTCCGCCGTCACGGGCGGTCAGGGTAAGATCGAGCAGGTCCGCGACCAGCGGCGCATCATCAAAAAATATCTCGTAGAAGTCCCCCAGGCGACACAGCACAATCGCGTCCTGATGCTGTTGCTTGACCGACAGATATTGCTGCATCAGGGGGGTAAGAGCCATGCTGTTCTTCTTCGCGACCGGGTGTCCGCAACCACGAGCGAGGCCGCTGTCTTCTATTATCTGCTTTCTCCCGCTCCAGCCAGTCCAACGGGCGCGCGGGCTCTCCCTTGATCTCAGGTCATAAAGCTGGAGAATGAGCACCAGTTCGTCATAGCCGTTGAAAAACAGCCTCCCGGCAGAAAGGATGCCCATCATGCCCGCGCTCGACCCGGAACAACAACAAATCCTGTCCACGCTCAACCGTTTCGTCGAGCGTGAGGTCAAGCCGGTCGCCAGCGAAATGGAGCATCGCGACGAATACCCCCACGCCCTGGTCGAGCGGATGAAGGAGCTCGGTTTATTCGGCGCGATTATCCCAACCGAGTACGGTGGTATGGGTTTGTCCTTTACGACCTATGCCATGATTATTGAAGAGATCTGTCGCGGCTGGATGAGCCTGACCGGCATCCTGAACTCCCACCTGCTATTCGCCCATATCCTGGCACTGTTCGGCACAGAGGAGCAAAAACAACGGCTCCTGCCGGCTATGGCTACCGGCGAGAAACGCGGCGGTCTCGCCCTGACCGAGCCGCATGCCGGGAGTGATGTGCAGCGGATTCGCACCACGGCCAAGAAGCAGGGCGACGGCTATCTGATCAACGGCTCGAAAATGTTTATTACCAATGCGCGGCACGGCAATATTCTGGCCGTCGCCGCCAAGACCGACCCCGACGCCGAGCCGGCCTATACCGGCATCAGCCTGTTTGCTGCCGAGAAAGGCGCTCCGGGACTGACGGTCAGCCGGGACATCAAGAAACTGGGCTATAAGGGCCTGGATACGTGTGAACTCGCCTTTGAGGACTTTCCGACGCCAGCCGCCTCCCTGATCGGCGGCGAAGAGGGCTTGGGGTTCAAGCAGGTCATGGGCGGCCTGGAAGTGGGTCGGATCAATGTTGCGGCCCGGGCGGTCGGCGTGGCCCAGGCCGCCTTTGAGGAAGCCATTCGCTATTCCCAACAGCGCGAAACCTTTGGCAAGCCTATCTGTGAACATCAGGCCATTCAGCTCAAGCTGGCCGATATGGCCACCAAGATTGAGGCCTCCCGCCTACTGGTCCGGCAGGCGGCTGAGAAGAAAGACAACGGTGAGCGGTGTGACCTGGAAGCCGGTATGGCCAAGCTGTTTGCGTCCGAGGCGTGCGAAGAAGTCGCCCTGGAAGCAATGCGCGTGCTGGGCGGGTATGGCTACACCCAGGAGTTTCCGGTCGAACGTTTTTACCGGGACGCGCCCCTCATGATTATCGGGGAAGGCACGAGCGAGATTCAGAAACTGGTGATTGCCCGCAACCTCCTGAAAAAATACCGCGCGTAGAGTCAGCGCGCAGAACCGTCTGTGTTTCTCGCGATTTTGTCACCTAGGTGCCACTACCGGCCGGTCTTTCGGCTTGGCATGTCCGAGTGTTTTGTATATGGTAGCAAGAACACTCAGTTACTCGTAGTGTTCGTTATGGTTTTTCACCAACACAGGTCGGGCCCACACGCCGGTTCTTCCCTCTAACCGAACGTTACATTTTTGTGTCGAATCGCGCGGACTTCTCGGCGCAGCGCACCGAGTCGGGAGAAGCACATGTCCACCACATTAGAAAAAACTCGAAACATCGGCATCGTCGCTCACGTTGATAGTGGCAAGACCACGGTGAGCGAACGCGTCCTGTACTATACGGGTCTCTCGCACAAAATCGGTGAGGTGCACGAAGGGACGGCGGTCACCGACTGGATGCCCCAGGAACGCGAACGGGGTATCACCATTACGGCGGCGGCCATTACCTGCGACTGGAGCGACCATCAGATCAATATCATTGACACGCCCGGCCATGTGGATTTTACCACCGAGGTGGAACGCAGCCTGCGTGTGCTGGACGGTGCCATTGTCGTCTTCTGCGGGGTGGGCGGAGTCGAACCACAGTCGGAAACCGTGTGGCGGCAAGCGGACAAATACGGCGTCCCCCGCATTGTCTTTATCAACAAACTGGACCGTGTTGGTGCGGACTTTCACGGTGTGGTCGATCAAATCAAGGATCGACTGGGGGCGCAGCCCTTGATTCTCCAACTGCCGATCGGCGCAGAAGATGCCATGACGGGTGTGATCGATCTGATTCGGCACAAGGCCCTGGTCTGGGAGGAGGATACGCTTGGGGCGCGGTTTCACGAAGAGGAGATTCCGCCCGAACTCCAAGCGGAGGCGGCGAAATTCTCCGAGTTGCTGGTTGAAAGCGTGGCCGATGCCGATGACACCTTATTGGAGAAATATCTGGGCGGAGAAACCCTCACGCCGGCAGAAATCACCACCGCGGTGCGCCTCAAGACGCAGTCGCTCGACGTCTTTCCGGTCCTGTGCGGCACCGCGCTGCGCAACAAGGGTATCCAGCCGCTCTTGGATGCCGTGGTCAACTATCTCCCGCCGCCGGTCCGACCAGTGGCCGGCCAGACCCTCGTCGGGAAAGAACGCGCCTGGCAGGTCACGGATGACATCCTGGCCGGCCTGGCTTTCAAAACCATGCACGACCCCTACTCCGGGCAACTGACGTTTGTCCGTCTGTACAGCGGCACCTTAAAGACCGGGGCTTCGATTTTTAACCCACGCACCGAACGCAGCGAGCGCATTGGCCGTCTGGTCCGCATGCACGCCAATAAGAAAGAAGACCTGGAGAGTGCCGCGGCCGGCGACATCATCGCGGTTGTGGGCCTCAAGAACTTTACGACCGGCGACACTATTGCGGCAAAACATCAGCCGGTCTTGCTCGAATCGATTTCATTCAGGGAGCCGGTTATCTCAGTCGCGATTGAGCCCAAAACCAAAATCGATTCCGAAAAGCTGGGGCTCGCCCTCCAGCGTCTCTCCTCCGAGGACCCGACCCTGGTTATTCAAACCAATGCCGAGACCGGCCAGACTATTCTGTCCGGCATGGGAGAACTGCACCTCGAAGTGATTTTGGATCGACTCGTGCGCGAGTTTAAGGTTGAAGTCAACACAGGCGCACCGCAGGTCTCCTATCGCGAAACCATTACCCGAGGAGCGGAGGCCGAGGGCCGCTATGTCCGTCAGACGGGTGGTCGGGGCCAGTTTGGTCATGTCTTCCTCAAGATCGAACCCAATACCAACGAGGGCCTAGTCTTTGTCAACGCAATTAAAGGCGGCGCCATTCCCCGAGAGTATATCGCCTCGGTCGAGAAAGGCGTGCGGGAAGCTGCAGAGAACGGAGTGATCTACGGCTATCCCCTCCTCAACACGACCGTCACCTTGTATGACGGCAACTACCACGAGGTGGACTCGTCAGAGCTGGCCTTCCACATGGCGGGCTCCATGGGCTTCAAGGCCGCGGTGAATAAAGCCAAGCCCGTCTTGTTGGAACCCATGATGGAAGTCGAGGTGGTCGTGCCCGAAGACTATATGGGAGCGGCCATGGGAGACCTTCAGTCACGCCGCGGCAAGGTGACCGAACTGGGCGAGCGCGCCGGAGGCCAGCGTACCGTGACCGCCCACGTCCCGCTGGCGACGATGTTCGGCTATGCTACAGCCATTCGGTCACTCACCCAGGGACGGGCGACCTACACCATGGAGTTCGATCACTACGATAAGATTCCTGCCAGCGTCCTGGACGAGGCCCTGGGCCGCAACAAGGAACTGGAAGTCGGGTAAGAGAAACCCACCCCATCCCGTCTCCACAGTGTTGCGGGATGGTAGCCCTTCGCCTACAATCTGCCCACATGCCGGAGTGGTGGAATTGGTAGACACATGGGACTTAAAATCCCATGGGGCTTTGCCCCGTGCGGGTTCGAGCCCCGCCTCCGGCATGGCAGAAGAAGCGTTTTATCCTTCACACTCTTCAAGCCTTGTCCCACGTCGCCACTCGCTCGGAACGATAAATTCCCCAGCCCAGACACCCCGCTGTTTCACACTCGCTACCTCTTCGTGTGGCATATAGGGACCAGAGAAATAGGATACCGCGTGTCCGTTTGCGACCAGCCAGCCGTTCAGGTCCGTCCCGTCACGGCTAAAGCAAATACCAAGCGCCCGGCCATATCTGTCCACATCAGGTTCGAGGTAACAGGAGACAACATTACTGGCTCTGATTTTCTGTATGAGCGCCTCAGTTGCAACCTGACCACACGGGTAGCATCTGTCGTCTGCATCAAGACAGCTCTGCCTTCTTTCCGGTGCGTCGATACCAATCAGCCGTATACGCTCCTCGCAGAGTGTGAGCGTGTCAGCATCAATGATTTCTGCCTCCTCGATGACGACCTCTCCCTCACAGGTGAGGTGTCTAGGACCGTATGGATTGTCAATAACATCGGCAATGACAAAGTTCTGTTGAGCTTCTTGCCAGTGGACTTTTACTGCGGTCTCTGTGTCGGGGAAGCCGGGCAGGGTAAACGTTCCGCTAACATCGCGCCGAAACTCCTCTCCCAGGGTGGTTACGGTAACAGTGGCCCGACCCAATTCTACGTCATCCACGAAGGCCGTAACCGTATGCTCCCCGTCACCGAGCAGATTCCAGTTGAACAAGAGTACAAAACCGTTGTTGCTATCGCCGCATTCTTTTTGTGTATCCATCCGCCGGGTGCCGTAGCCCACTCGCCATCTATCGGCCGCATTACCGTTGAAGATAACCTCAATCTTCTCAGCCTCACACACCCAACCGGAAATCACCCCGACGCCGCTCTGATACGACCCTGGCCTCGGATTCTCCAGCACACCCTTGGCTTGTGCCCACACCAGTTGAGAGGAAAAGACAGACAGGCAGGCTAGCACGACAAAATAGTATACACTCACCCGGCCACCTCACGCGTCCGCCCGAACAGGGCTTCACGCAGACCATCCAAGACCCCTTCCAGACGCGCCATCCGCTGTTCCAGCGAGTCCAGACGGTGCTCGAATGCCTCTAAACGGCTCTCCATCCGCCGCATATCCTCCCGCAGGTTTCGCATATCCGCTCGCACATCCTTGAGGCTTGAGTTCATATCCTCACGCATGCTTTTGAGGCTGGTCAGCAGAAGCGCTGCCAGCGCTACACCCATACTCAGGATGCCGATCAATTCCGCACTCATGTCCACTCCTTCGGCTTTTCTTATCTTTTATACCACAGCCCGCCTAATATCTCGCGATGACCTGTTCGGCAAAATCCTTATAGACCTCACGGCTTGTTTTGAGCGGCGGCAAAAGAGAAATCTCCCGGAGGCCGGCCTGCTCCGCCTGGCGGATAGCCGCGATCAGTGCATCGGGTTCACCGACCATGCACGATCCCTTGATCGTTTTCGGCGTGATGAACTTCCGCTCCTCGGGGACATGGTAGGTGCAGTGCCCATCATGAATCTGAAGGTAACGTTTGGCCTGGGGCGTCTCCATGTTCCCGACCTGATCCCGATACTCTTCCCAGACATCCTGGAACGCCTCGGGCACGGTGCTCTCGTCCCCGGTTTGTTCGTAAATTTCATACACAAAATGCAGGGCGCAGGTGACCCAGGAGCCACACGCTTCGATCACCCGGTCCGAGGTCAAATCTTCTCCCGGTTTCAATACGACCGCCGTGGTCAGGGCCGTGGTATGAAAATTCTCGGGTAGAGTGCGCCCGATTCGCTCGGCCCCGGCCTGCACCCGGCTGACATTCGCCTGCAAGACTTCGCTCTGTTCGTTGAACAGCGACACCAGCCCATCGCCAAATTCTCCCGCAGCGCGGAGAGCCAGTGGTCCATTGGCCGCAACATAGATGGGAATCGGCTGTTCCAGGTCGATGAATTTCAGATCCTGATGCAGGAATTTGATCGTCCGCGTTGTGCCATTCAGGGTATACTCGACCTCTCCCCCGCGCAGCAGCGTGCGGACCACCCGCAGGTATTCGCGAAAATCCCTGATCTTCATAGGCTGCATACCCATGACCCGCATGGCCGTATGACCGGTCCCAACACCAAGAAAGGTCCGGCCAGGGGCGAGGCGGTTAATCGAGGCAATGGAGTGCGCCGTCACCGGGGCGATGCGCGTCCCCGGAATAGCGACCCCGGTGCCGATACGAAGGCGCGAGGTGTGCTGGGCGGCCAGCGCCAGGGTGGCATAACAGTCCGACCAGATCATCTGGGAGTCGGGTACCCAGGCCGCGTCAAAGCCTAAATTCTCAATATAGGGATAGAGGTCCCAGTTATCGATTTTGGTATGGGCCGTAATACTGAATTGCATGCGCTTCCTCCTCGTCAGTGAGTTCCCGCATGTCTGTATCATTCGCTCCGGGCAACCGCAATTTCTCCGACCCGCCCTTTGCCGGAGCGTTCCACGATAAGCTTTAGCCATGCTGTTTTACTCTCGTCATGCCGGACGTGATCCGGCATCCGGAAACTAGAGGCGGGACGCCTGGATGCCGGCTCCCGCCGGCATGTGAGCCAGCGCAATGCCGTCTGGTCTTTGGGCCGGAGTGATGATCTCTTCCCCATGAAAGAACGCTGTGGCTATCGGTGTGAATATTGCGAGGATCTCAGCGCGCTCAGCTTTGGGACCTGATGATAGACCCTCTTGTCATGTACTCCGTTTGTGCGTACAAAATAACGAGAAAAATCTCAGGAGGATGGCTATGCCGACAGCAGCCAAACAGGAACGCTTACAGATACGGCTCGATGCCCACGCGAAGCATGTCTTGCAGCGCGCGGCAGGCTATCGTCACAAGGCGCTCAGTCAATTTGTGCTCGGCACGGCCTTGGAAGAAGCCGAACGGGTCATCCAAGGACACGAAGTGGTGACCCTGTCGGGCGCGGATTGGCAGGCGTTCTATGATGCCTTGACCAATCCGCCTGCCCCGAATGCCGCCCTCCGCAAAGCCTATGCGCTCTATCGGAAGGCCAATGGATGACAGCCGGGGCAGCCGGGTGGCGTATCGTGCCGTTCAACAGCAAAAGGCATGACCGGTCTGCCTTTTCTTGCGGAGCGCCAGAGCTTGATCACTACATTCGGCGCCTGGCTTCCCAGGATATGCGGCGGGATGTTGCGCGGGTGTTCGTGGCGACTGAGCCTAGTG
>JAJDZM010000298.1 GCA_022824615.1 Candidatus Binatia bacterium
CACTACCTATCAACAACACAATATGAAACCCCCGTTCCGGGGGTGCGGGACCCAAAACTCCCCCCCCCCCGCGGGGGGGGCGGGCGGGGGGGGGGGGGGCGCTCTACCGGCAGAGGGAGGGGGCGATGTGAACCTGAACCACTACCGGCGAAGCCGCTGTCTTGACCCGCCCACAGTACCTGCGCTAAGCCGACCACAGTGGTCCAGAAATCCACATATGACCGTGGAGTAACGAACCAGCTCATCCACAACATGGGGGTGAAGTTTCGCAAAGAAATCCTCCGGCCGGTCGGTCCCACCCCAACCCGTCTTCCGGTCAATCAGGCGTTTTCCCTTGCAGCCACCCATCTTTTCTGGACGCTTCCGGAACATATTCGACGCTTTTCTGCTCGGGCCACCCCACAGGTGATTGCCCAGCGGAGCGGCCGACTCGACACCACGCTTTCTCCGTTGGCCATCTGGATGTTTGGGTATTCCTTCCTGGCTGGGCGCGAGATTCTACTCGATTTCGGGGCGATCAAAGCCAGCGACCATGCCGAGGACATTGAACTGGTCCTGGACTGCTGGAACCGGTGTGCGGCCGTCTCGCGCACCGACGGACATCAGGATAACAGCGAGGCTGGCTGGGCGAACCCGTATCTCCCCAGGGAAATCGTCCGGCAACTGTCCACTATGCTGGTGCCCGTTGATGCCGAAATGCGATGGGTGGCCGAACAGTTTCTGGCTGCGCTCGAATCCTACACCTTTATTGTGAATGCAGAGGCATATCTCGGGACGATTGATTCCGGCCCGTACCCGCTGAGTACGAATCGCTTGCTTATTGTCCGCCATTTTTTTGATCTGACCGGCCGGTGGTATCCGTGGCATGACCGCGCGGTTGAGTTTCCCTCTCCGACCTGCATCCTGGCTTTTACCCTCGACCCCGAGGCGTTTCGGACGATCAAGCTGAGCGACCGCGCCGCCCTGCTGACCTCGCCCAGGGATTATTGGGCGCGTATCCAAGAACTCGCTTTGGTCCGTCTCGACCGCACCCGTCTCGAACCCCTGCCTTTTACCGACCTGGATCGTCTCACCCGGGCCGCAAAAAAAATAGAGCCACGCATACTCGCCTGGTTTCAGGCGCAGACGGCCTATAGGACCACCCTCTTTTGTGCTCAGCCCTGGGCGGTCAGACCAGCCGCGGTCGTTGTCCCTTCGGATTCCTGCTTTGATTGGAAGCCGGCCCCAGCCGCACTTGAGCTCTTATCCCAATACGCTCGGGATGACACTCTGGCCGCCCGCTGGGCTCTGGAGCGCTGTCTGGCCCCAGATCGTTCGTCCGCCTTTGTCCCCGTAGAGGGCTGACCTTCCCACAAAGAATCCCCTCCCCGGAGGGACTTATATACGATCCTACCCACTTGCCTATTATACGGCCCAGCGGGAGACTCATAATCAAGTAATCACCCCACCCCGAAGAGCCAGACCCAAAACGTCACGCTTTTATCCAAAAGAAGAAAAAGCAACAGGACGACTGGAGGAAGAAGAAAGATAAGGAGCACAAGGTATTTTGCGGTATCCAAAAATATCCATACTTCATCCCACGGCCCGACGGCGTTCTCGGGGAATGGGAAGAAACGGCGGAAGGCATAGTCCTATGGCCGCCTTGGCGTCTCCTCCCTAACTGCCTTTGCTTCCTTTGGAAGAATAAACTTTTGGTATAAAAATGACTCTACCGCAGTCAAAATTTTGATAAGGGTTGTTTGAGAAGGGGCATAAGCGCGGTGGGTGGCGGCATTGCCCACATCAGCAATGCTTTGGAATATCTCCTTTTCGTCTTCGAGCAGGCGTTTCTTTTCCACCATAGCCTTGAGCTTGTCAGCAAAAGGCCCATGATCTTTTTCATCTAAGAGCAGATAGAACGCAAGGTCTAACACGGTTCGGACCCCAATAGCGGCAAGAATTACCATCCCTTGGCTTACCGCTACATAGACTTCTCTCATTGCTTTCTTGAGTTCTTTGTCTGCCAACTCAGAATGCCAAGCGGGCAGAGGGCGCTGTTGAGGGGGCCAATAGGAGATATCCTCTGATTCAAAATCGGGATCGGATTCGGAGAACCACCCACTGCGACGGACACTTATATTCTGACACCCGGCACATTCTAAGATTGCTATGGTTGTCTCATACCAGACCGAATATCGGGGGTCACTCTTAATACTTTCATACTGCTTTACTGAATGTTCAGCCTGCACATAGGCACTGCGTTCGCCTCCACAGTCGTTGCAATTCGCTTTAATAGTCTTACCCATTACTCTTGCTCCTGAGTACATAAGGCATACCGGCCAGTTGGGCCATTGCCAGCCGCAAGGTGCGCTGGCCGTCTTCGGACGCCAGATAACGATGGAGAATACGGCGGTCGTCCTCCACCTTATACGTGAAAAAGGCTTTGTGATTATCGGCAGGCCACCGTACCACGATTTGCTGAATAGTGTGAACTGCCGGAGAAGGCAGTATAATTGAATTCATGATGAACAAACATCTGACTGTAGCAATGATTAGAAATCCCCGGAAAATAACCATCCGTAATTTATATCGTCCAAAGCGGCACAAGAATCGTTTTGCTCGCACAAACCGCTTCGCTGAATTGAAGGGGTTACTGTCTAAAAAGGAGCCGCTGTTTAAGACCCTGGATATACTAAGGACAGGACACGGTGTGAAGAGCAAACTGGACAGCAGAAATACTCACTGTCCGCCAGAGAAAATAAACAGAGCCCGGAGCCGTAATCTACGGTCTCGGTGTCGGTCAGCTTGGCTCAGACGCCTTACCTGATTCGAGCCACGCAGTCGATTTTACAAAGCGGCCTTGGAATGACCCCAAGACCGCTTTTTTGTTTGCGTTCCCCTCCTTCTTGACCATCTTTATCTTTCTCCGTTATTCCATACGTATCAACTCCAAGCGGTACTCGATTCGTCGGGTCGCTTGCTGAATAGAACAGTCGCAAGCAGACAGGGGAGTAGCTACCCTTGTCGCGGCGAATAGGCAGGGCCTCACTACAGTACCGTTGTGGAGTTGATACGACCCGGCAACCTGGACAGTCGGGCTTCAACTACTACCGAACCTTGAGGGTTTTCTCCTGCACCTCCTCTTCGTTGATTTTGGTCCTTTCATGACAAGGAGGTTGTATGGGGAGAAAAGTGTTGTGGTTTTGGTGTGTCTGTTTTGCCGTGACGATTTCCATATCGAACGCTCAAGACACCCCACAGGTCTTTCCAAAAGTGGTGACGCTTCCCATAAAAAGCGCCACATCCTTCCCGGTCACATTTTTGCCATGAGGTTGGTCGATTCGATGGCGCACGGACAGGAAGTCTCTTTGCGTTTAGGACCAAAACAAGGCCGTTTCCGTTTGAATGGTGCAAAAGCAGCGGCGGAAGATTTTCGTCGCCGTGTCGCAGGACAGTGAGAGGGGGGTCAATGAGACATACCATCTATGGTATCAGTCTCATCGTTCTCCTGGTGTGTAGTAGTCCAACACTTGCACTGGCTCATTCCGGTGGAACCAATGCCGAAGGTTGCCACACCAACCGAAAGATCGGCGAATATCACTGTCACGGCGGAAAAACCGCCCCAAAGAGAGAAGGGACACCTACACCACCCCAAAAGAATGAAGCGGCCTACAATGCTGAATTCTGCGCTCGTATGGGCGGGAAAACAGGGGTCCGTCATTTTTATACCCATGCAACCGGGACCAGTTATATCCGGGTAGATTGTGAGACAACAGACACCGTGTATGAGGGGGGACTCGACAAACGAAGGAGCCTAGATAGTCTTCAGCAGGTTCTCTTTGCCGCCTCACTCACGGGCAAGAAGCCTACTGTGGTGGTTTACGATACGGACGGCAAAATAGGCAGGTTTGAACACCGCATTCGGGTTGCTTGCGAGACGGTGGAAGTTGAGTTTGTACATGTTTCGTCGCAACCTTAAACAGAAAAAAGAAAAAAGAAGACTATCCCTGACCTGCCAATCTAGGGCCGGACCGTTACGGACGTTTCCGCCATTTCTCACAGCCTCGGGTTACGCCAAAGATATCTTTGCTTTTTTTCTCCGTACCACAGGAGTCGGCAAACTGATGGAGCCTATCCGCTAGTTGCTTATGGACCACCTGGAATGGGCTGTCTTTAGACTTGAGAGTGTGTCGATACGTTGAAAGCGCATCGATATAAAGTCGTTGGTTTTGCTGGGCGAGTACGAGAATGAATTGGTGGCTGGTGAACGGGTTCGGCATCGCATCAATGACCGATGGGTACGCTTTTTCTAATTCAGTGAAATCATGTTGACTCATTGATTTCCTCTGTGTTTGCCTTGGCAAGGGCGTGCATCTGTTTATAGATGTCCTGAGCATTACACTTTATTCGTTCCGCTATCCAAGTGGGCATTATTCCGCTCTCCTTTCTGTCCTCTGCGCTTATGGGAACGTAAGCACGATACCCAGCCTGTCAGTCTCACATTACTCGTATACTACGCCTTCCGGCATCTCCCCACCGAGGACGAGGAACATCTGCATAGCCGCGTCAGCCAAGTGTTTCGGGTTACGTTCCTGCTCGATATCAGTGTTTTCGCGTGTCGTTTTTATCCGTGAGGATTGCGCGTGCGACCTCGGCTACTTCCTTCTTGCTTTGCCGCAGCAGGTCTATTTCGTATAGTGTCAACATCCAGGGAGCGGGTGAGGTACCGAGCCTCCGATTGAGTAAGGCAATCGAAGGAGTGATCCCTACCTCCTTTTCATTATTTTTCGGGGTCTTTTCCATGGCGTTCTTAGAATTCTTGATTAGTCTGTTTCACAAGAAATTTCCGGGTCCTGCATAGGAAGTGCTCGAACCGATCGAGGGGAGATACAGGGGTCCTTAATAAATCTCAGGAAGCTCACCGCGAATTCGGCGAGCATAGCAGGAATCATTAACACCTTCAGGTTTTGTATTACCGGATGGCCTCAATTTGCTGAGGTCCGGCAGGTTATCAGGATAGCGCATCCACAGAATGTAGGTTTGTCTATCGTGGCGAGCGAGAGACCGTAGCGTAGCAATCATCAAGCTACGGAATCTTGTATGATCTTCATTGTCGAGTCTCAACCTGTCAATCAGTCTCTCTCCATCAGCGCTCAGTGCGCTAATGGTCCCATCTCCATGAACCTCAATACATTTTCCAAAAGCAATCTTGCACGGGTCTGGAACTATCTGGCCGCTCTTAGCAGAATTACAAGTATGGCAGGTATACAGCAGATTCTCATAGTCAAGTTTGCGTTGAGGATTGCTGCGTTGCGGTGCGAAGTGATCAATATCCCACAGGCTCCTTACGACCCCCCACTGCTCGCGTCTAAGACAGAACACACAACGAAAGCTGAATTCATCACGCAGCCAGTCTCGATATGACTCATACTTCATGTAGCCATGTGGGCCATGCTTCCGAACATGTGGGGTTGCCGGATAGGCGAAGGGCTCAGGAGTTCTTATTCTCCCTCCCATATACCCCTCCGCTCTAAATCCTCCCTCACCTCCTCTAGCTGTTTGATGGGCAATGGTGCCAGTAACCGAATTCTTGCATCCGTAAGCTGCTGGAGGTAATCAAGTTCACGTTTTTCATCGGCCCGGATATTTCGTTTGACTTTCTTTTCAATAAGCTGAAAACGACGCGCATTGGTCTGCTCCCAATCCACCGTAATAGCCAATAATTCGCGGAAATACTCATTCTGCTCAAATGGTACTCCCCGACGCTTTACTCCAGAAAACAAGTCAAGCAGTTGTCGTTCTAAGTGCGACGGTAATTCATACAATCGGAGAGCTTCAACATCAATCTGCCAGTGCAATGTTTTCAGTTTGTCCAGAGTATTGGGAGAAATTGAGACATCTTCCTGATTCGATACAGCTTTCAGATATGCGTTGACCGCATCTAGCAATGGAGTCACATCTACGGAGTCGATGTCAGGAACCGGCATATCCCGCATTACCCCTACTAATATGTCCCGTTTAGTAGACAACGCGTAGGAGTAGGCATTAGCGAAAGGCGAATTGCAAAGGCCCCACAGGGCCTCTATTGACCAGCGTTTGTCATGGGGACGAATTACAAGAAAGCGACTGGTTACAGGATGTCCCTCTCTATCCAGAAAGGCTTTCAGTCGCCACGATTCACGACTGACCCGTGCATAATTCAACAACACCTGTGGAGTTTCTGTTTCCATTCCATGTCCAGGGCATCGAATAACTGAAGGGTCGAGATTGAACCAAGTCTTATCGGGTTGTTGGTGGGTTTGTAAGGTTTTGCTGAGTCGCGCAAATCCCTCCGTCAAGCCTTTACGTGGCGTATTGGATTCAGTTATTGCACCTTCTGGAAATCGAGGATCGCCTCTAGAACGAAATTCAAACCCTTTCCCAATCTCAGCAATATTGCCGAACTTTGGTAACTCTCGGCAGAATTCCCATACTTCCGGTAGGTCCGGAACAAAGAAATCCCATAGATTCGTATCTGAAAATCGTGACACTTGGACGTGAGATTCATGTGTCGCTTCATAAGACCTTCTGAAGATTTCAATGTCTGGCTCCCGCACTCGCCTGTAGAGAATAGGGCTTTGATTCTGTTTCTCGCGCTGCAATCGTCGGCCCAGAATAACGATTGATTCCATGCTGGAAGTAAAAACCTTATCTGGTAGGAGACAAAGCTCCTTGATTTCAAAATTCTCTGTCAGAAGCTGCCTTAATGACACGCCGTCCTTGTTGTGAAGCAGTCCCTGCGGGAGAATTACGCCAAACACTGCTCCAGGTTGCATGTTTGTAGCAATTCGGTGCAGGATTTCAGCGGCTTTGTTGACATGCGGACCTCTTGCATCGTGAGAGGCTAACGAGTCTCGTTCTATGGTAGAGAAATTGGTAAACGGTGGGTTTGCCAGAATTATACTAGCCGTCTGTGAGCTGCGGGCCAGTGAGTTGCCTTCAAACATGTTCGCAACTCGCAGGTCCCAACCGTTTGGGTTGGGCACGTCAGCAAGTGTCAACCGGAGTCGCGCAATCTCTAAGGCAAAGGGGTCAACGTCATAGCCACGCAGTCGGGTGCGAAGATATTGATGCCGTTTACTGGGAGAAGACATCTCTGGCGGCAGTAAATCACCGAGGAGCTGCATGGCGGCAAGCAAAAATGCGGCATGTCCACACGCAGGTTCAAAAACTTTGCGTTGGTTGACCGGAATATCTTCGATCCAAGGGCGGAGCTTTCCAATAATATAATCGACTAAGTATGTTGGCGTACTATACGTTCCAAGCGCGGTGCGAATGTCTTTTGTAATAAGGGCGTTTTCATACAGGTAGGCCAGAGCATCGGTGCTCACTAAGCCTAAATGGCTGAACTGCGATAGTCCTCGTGCGGATTTTCTTAATGCCCTTGCCCGAGCTCTCACTCCAACTTGAACAGGTTCCGTTGCTCCATAGTGGTCAGCCACACGCTTGAATGTGTCCTGTACGTTTTCAAGGTCGAGAGATGCAAATGCCTGAACGTTTTTGTCCCTCAGGAGCTTCGCCGCTAAGAGCCAGAAATGGGATTTTAATAACCATTGCCATTGAAGCGGAGAAACCTTACTCCAACGAAGACTTGATTTAGTCTCCTGTACTACTCGCTCAATCAACTCTGTCAGTTTTTTACCGGCTTCCTCCTCCACCAAAGGCATAAGACCCACATCAACAAAGTCAAGCTGATAGTTTGTGTCGAGTCGCGCCCACGTTTTCGCCCGATAAATGGATTCTGGAGAAAGCTCTTCCTTTTTTTCGAGAAAGAAGCTCGAAATCCCCTCGTGAGGGAGCTGGCGTAGGAGCTTCGGCTTTGTCGTACTCTGCTGCCAGAGTTGCCATCGGTCGGGGAAATAGAGGAATACCAGCGGTGCTCCCAGGGTACGACAAGAGGCGACAGTAGCTTCAGAGTCGGAAGTTCCATCGACAACGGCAATACACGCAGAACGTGAGTCATGGGAGGAGTGGGCAAAAGCAGCAAGGGGGACTGTGTAATGGCGTCCATTTCCTACTGCAACATTTGGTACAAGCTGTTGGTTCCGGTAGCCACAATCCTGCAAGTGAGGCCGTAGGAGAGCAACTCCTGGATGAGTCTGTCTAGCGCTCATATCAGTGCCCGCCTACGTGATGATGCGAACTCTAGCATCGCTCAGGCTGCCTTTTCCAACTTCTCAATCTGTTCTCGGAGTGAGACAAGAAGAAGCCTCTGCTGATGATGTTTAAGCAGATCAATCACTTCGTTATCGCTTGAGGCGTAATAGACAGAGTAGCCGTCCGTAAGAAGATACGCTTCGGATTCATCCAGGCTCATCCCTTGCTGTTCAAGATTCTGAGCAACTTGTTGCACCTGACGCGGCGTAAAACCAGCGCGCCGGAGATAGCAGACAATTAACGCTTTGATAATCTCGACTGCTGAATAAAACAGACTTGGTTGCCCAGGGGATGCTTTCGGATTACGTAGCTTAGGCTGAAGAAGGCCGATTTGCGCCCAGTAAGTAATCTGTTTGCGGGTCATTCCTGTTAGTCGCATTAACTCCGGCGCTGTGTATAGACGCTTTTTCACATTCCTAGTTAAGGCTTTTAGCCTATTTGAATCTTTAGCTCTTGTCATTTTTTTAGGCAATTGTTTATGTTTTTGCTCACACTAGCGTACTCCCATCATGAGGGCAAATGGGGAGATACTGCCCAGTGAGAGAACACATCCGCGTTTTCCTCACTTGTCCAAAAGCCCATGACTGGTACAGTTCATCAAAAAGAGAAGTCTATGCCCCGCCACCAAGGCCGCCAGACCGAACCCAGCGTCAACACCGCCCTGGGCGAACTCCTCAAGGGGATGCTGCCCGGCTGTACCGTGCGGTCTGAGCACACGAGGCTCATTGTCGGACATCCTGGCTTCAATGAGGCCCAAGCGTGTTCGCCTGGGATATTCTAGGTGAGGATCGCGTCCAGATCATTCTCTGTGATGCTTCAATGAGGCCCAGGCGAGTCCGCCTGGGATATTCGGGGCCGGTGACATCTGGATTACGCACCAGCAGGCGCTTCAATGAGGCCCAGGCGAGTCCGCCTGGGATATTCTTCCGCGTCAATGTCGAACGCATCGGCAATGTCGAAGCTTCAATGAGGCCCAGGCGAGTCCGCCTGGGATATTCGATGTTGCGACGCTCAGAAGGCCAATCTTCGGGCCAGCTTCAATGAGGCCCAGGCGAGTCCGCCTGGGATATTCTACCAAGCTCACGCGACTGTAGCTCCTGACGCTGGCTTCAATGAGGCCCAGGCGAGTCCGCCTGGGATATTCCAGCAAATGGCTCCACAGACGGGCTACACGGTCGAGGCTTCAATGAGGCCCAGGCGAGTCCGCCTGGGATATTCGTCAACAGCCTGTATGGTGTGGTAGACGTGGAAAAGCTTCAATGAGGCCCAGGCGAGTCCGCCTGGGATATTCGAGAACGACGGTCCGTAACGGAGACTGGACGAGGGCTTCAATGAGGCCCAGGCGAGTCCGGCTGGGATTTTCCATAGGCCAGGTGGGCATCACCAATAGACGCACCAGCTTCAATGAGGCCCAGGCGAGTCCG
>JAJDZM010000032.1 GCA_022824615.1 Candidatus Binatia bacterium
GGTGGGGCATTATCTCTTTCTGGCGATCGGCATGGCTACGCTTTTCAGCACCCAATTAGTCAGCGTCGACGGCAACGCCCGTGTCTGGTCCTATATTATCCGTACCTCGTTCCCGTTCGGGGCGAAGGTTGACCAGGCCAAATTATACATTCCCTTTGCCGTGCTTTTTATGGTCGCCGGTACGGTCAGCACCTGGTTTTTTGAACGTTTTGCCGTCACCGGCCTGGGCTTTCTGTTTAACGCCGCTCTGCTCAGCGGTCTGACCATGGCTCTCTACGTGCCCTTGATGCTGTATATGAATCTGCGTAATCTGCCGCCCTCGGCTCGACCGGGGCCGGTGTCGATTGTCATGATGCTCATCGCGTCGGTGGTGTACGGCAGCTTTGCGCTGTACTCGCTATGGGTCACGATTTTCTGAAAGCGACGCTAACTTTCGTCCCGTCAACGTGGCGGAACAATGCGGAATTTCCGTCTCCCAACAATGCGATAGGTCTCGAAACCATTATGGTCGATCGTGCGGGGTGTGACCCGACTAACGCGGGGGAGTAGGTTGCGGGGTGTGGCACTTCTGGGTAGAAGTTCTTCACTATTGTCTGGAGGCCGATATGTCTCTGCTGATAAAGATGGTCGGACTCCTGCTGCTCTCTTTTGGCGGGATTATCTGCTGAGTTTGCACGAACGGCGAAAAGGAAAAGAGTATGGCTGGACCTGTATGTTTGATTACTGGTGTGGGCCCTGGAACCGGAGCAGCGCTCAGCCGCCGCTTTGCCCAAGGCGGCTATCGCGTGGCCATGCTGGCCCGGACCCAGGAGCGTCTGTCGCAACTGGAAAAAGAAATTGCCGGCTCGCGCGGCTATGTGTGCGACGTATCTGACGAAGCTGCTGTCAACTCCACGGTCGCCCGCGTGAAAGAAGCAATGGGCGCGCCCGAAATCCTGATCCACAACGCAGTAGGCGGCGCGTTCGGTACCTTTCTTGAAATCGAACCGCAAGCGCTAGCTGACAATTTTCAGGTCAATACCATGGGGCTGCTGTATCTGGCCAGAGCCGTCGCGCCGGATATGATCGAAGCCGGTAAGGGCGTTATCATATCTTCCGGGAACACTTCTGCGTTACGGGGGAAGCCTCGTTTTGCCGGTTTTGCCCCGACCAAGGCCGCCCAGCGTATCCTCTCGGAGTCCATGGCCCGCACCCTGGGCCCTCAGGGTATTCATGTCGCCTATATCGTCATCGATGCGGTGATTGACCTGGCCTGGACGCGCAAGATGCTGCCCGACAAGCCGGACGATTTTTTCATTCAGCCGTCGGCCATCGCCGCTACCGCCTACCACGTCGCCCATCAGGACCGCTCGGGCTGGTCGTTCAATGTGGAAGTCCGGCCGTTTGGAGAGGAATGGTAGCGGCTGTTGGAAGTCGCTCGCGAACTGGCTGCTCTAGTAAGGTCTCCCGTCTTTATGCGTAAACATCCAAGTACCGTCGGCTTCGGATTTTGCGCAGATATCATCGTCGGGATAGATCACCTCATCTCCTGAGGTTCGATCACCGATCTCAAGATACATCGTTGAGGATCGCCTATAGATTTCTGAGCCGTCATAAAAATACGGAAGGGCCTCCATGTGATGGTCCTTTCCCCGTCCGTACCGGTCTTACGGAAAACCCTGAAGGAATGCTCCTATAATGGAATCACAAACCGCGAACTCTTCGCACAGCGTCCGTTACCAACCGGACGAGCGGCCGCCGCGCGCGCTTGCCTTCGGCCTGGGTCTCCAGGCCGCCATCCTCACTTTCACACCGGTGATCATAGTACCCCTTGTCGTGCTGCAAGCGGCAGATCAGAGTGGGGCCTATATCTCGTGGGCAATTTTTATGGCCGTGCTCATCAGTGGGATCACCACGCTCGTGCAGGCCGTGCGGGTCGGGCGGTTCGGGGCCGGGCACGTCTTGATTATGGGCACCTCCGGCTCATTCATCGCCGTCTCCATCTCGGCGCTCACGGAGGGTGGGCCGGCTCTGCTCGCAACCCTGATTATGATATCATCGACGATCCAGTTTGTGCTGGCGGCGCGCCTGGCGTTGCTCCGGCGTATTGTCACGCCGGTTGTGTCTGGCACGGTCCTCGCCCTGATTGCCATCTCCATTGCTCCGATCATATTCGATATGCTGACGGATGTGCCCGAGGGCACGCCGGTGTCCGCGGCTCCGGTGTGCGCCGTGATCACGCTGGGTCTGACCACAGTTCTGACCTTGCGTGCGCCGGACACGCTGCGGCTGTGGGCTCCGATCATCGGGCTGGGCGGAGGCTGTATCGTTGCCGCGTTCTACGGCCTCTACGATATGCAGCGCGTTGCCGATGCGGCGTGGATAGGCCTGCCGAATATGGCCTGGCCGGGTCTTGATCTCAGCTTTGACGGAGGCTTTTGGCTGCTCCTGCCGTCGTTCGTCTTCGTGACCCTGATCGGGGCTGTCGATACGATCGCGGACGCCACAGCCATTCAGCGTATCTCGTGGCGCGACCGGCGGGCGGTTGATCTGCGCGTCGTCCAGGGCGCGGTGAATGCCGACGGCCTCGGTAATCTGCTGTCCGGCCTGGCCGGCACCATCCCGAACGCCACCTATTCAAACAGCCTGTCGCTGGCCGAAATGACCGGAGTCGGGGCGCGTAGCGTCGGGGTGTATATCGGGCTCATCTTCCTCGGGCTGGCCTTTCTGCCCAAAGTGACGGCGCTGCTGATCGCCATTCCCGCGCCTGTGGTCGGCGCCTATGTGTTCGTGCTGCTGGCATTGATCTTCGTGCAGGCATTGAAGCTGATGGTGCAGGATGGGATCGACACTCGCATGTCGCTCATCGTCGGGCTCGGGTTCTGGGTCGGGATAGGGTTTCAGAATCAGGCTATCTTCACAGACTATCTCGGCGAGACCTTGGGCAAGGTGCTCGAAAACGGCATGACGGCCGGCGGTCTGACCTTGCTCGTGCTGCTCTTGTTCATGGAGTTGACCGCACCCCGGCGGAGCCGCCTTGCCATGGAATTGGATATTGCGGGTCTACCTCAGCTTGACGCTTTCCTGCGTGCATTGGCTACCCGCCTGGGCTGGAACTCCGCAGCCACGGACCGCCTGTGCTCGGCCGGGGAGGAAGCGCTGCTGAGTCTTGTCCATCAGGAGGAGGACGAGGCCGACCGCGAGGGGCGACACCTGCTCGTGGTGGCACGCAACGACCACGGAACCGCGGAACTGGACTTCATCGCTGCACTTGGAGAAGACAACCTGGAAGACCGTATGCTGATTCTGAGGGAGCAGGTTGACAGACCGAATGAGCGCGAACTCTCGCTCCGCCTGCTCCGGCATTACGCGTCGTCCGTTCGACACCAGCAGTATCACGACATCGACATCGTGACCGTCCGCGTAGACGGCTCCGGGTAGCCTCTATTCTCAGGGGAGGACCGCGCCCGCCGCTCAAAGCCGCTGGCACTGCGGACAAAAATGTGTGCTGCGCTGCCCGACCAGGGTACGCTCAATCGGGGTCCGACACCGCCGGCAGGGCTGGCCCGTCCGGCCATAGACCCGAAAGAAATTCTGGTAGTTGCCCTCAGGATACACCCAATCAATGGCCGCACCGTTGTGTTTGATGCCGTCGTTCAGGACCGCCCGGATTGCCCTATGCAGCGCTGCAACTTGACGGGCGTTGAGGTCAGCGGCTCGGCAGAAGGGGTGGAGCCTGGCGCGCCAGAGCGCCTCGTCCGCATAGATATTGCCCACTCCGGCAATAAAGGATTGATTCAGCAGCAGCGCCTTGAGCCCGCCGGTTTTCTTGGCAATGAGCGGACGAAAGCGCCGTAGCGTAAAGTCCGCTTCTAACGGTTCAGGGCCGAGATGACCGGTCACGGTTTCAAGGTCGTCCACGCAATAAACCCGCCCAAACTTGCGCGCGTCATGAAAATGCAGGGTATAGCCCGTGTTGAAATCGCAGGTGAAATGTACATGCTTGTGCCGTGGATAGCCGGTTTCACGGACCTCAATCCGCCCGCTCATTTTGAGATGGATGACGAGATATCGAACGGAGGTGTCCGCACCGGACTGCAAGGTCAAAACGATATATTTCCCGCGCCGTCCGAGAGATTCGATACGGTGGCCGGGCAAGGTGCGAGTGACCGCTCGAATAGACGGTCGGATAGAATTCTGCCAATTCCCCCAGGCGTGTGTGATCTCTGTTCCTATCAGAGGAGGGTAGGTCGGCAGTCCCGCCTCTGCGGGTTCACCACGTGTGAGCTTACGGACAATGGTTTCCACTTCCGGGAGTTCGGGCATAGCCTATAGCCTCTCCATTAAAAAGTTGATAGCTGGACGCCAAGGAAAGAGGAGGAGATTCAGACATGGCAGTGAAAAAGTTTTCAAGCGCGTATTATGTGGTCAACAATATGGATCAGGCGGTCAATTTTTACCAGGACATCCTGGGTCTGGATGTCAAATTTCGCGACGGCGATCGCTGGACCCAGTTCGATGTGAATGGGGTCGGGGTGGCCTTGGCCGACCCGAGCGAAGGCTCGGTCCCTCCGGGCGGTGGAGCCACCGTGGTGCTTGAGGTTGAGGACCTCGGAGAAATGCGCGAGAAGCTGACCCAAAACGGTGTCAGGGTCAACGAGACCGTAGACATGGGCGGGCACGGCAAATACTTCACCGCCGTGGACCCGGCCGGCAATATCGTCCAGATCTTCGCCCGCTCGTAGGGGCGCAGTCTTCCTCTACCAAAGCCACCCAAATCTGGTATGGAACACAAATCCCCTCATTAGGAGCAGATGTCATGAAGCAACTGCGGTCGGACTGGATGAAGAGCCTTGTTGTTATAGTAGGTCTTGTATTGCTGGTGGGGCCGGCCTCGATTGCTCATAGCCACGGGACGGGTGAAGATGAGGTCCCGCTCTGGCAGTGGGAGCCGGAGCAGTTTCAGCAGCACGTGGCTACGGTCCGGAGTGGTAAAGACTTGACCCCTGAGTCCTGGCCGGACGGGACGCGGGTGGCGGTGAGTCTTTCGTTTGACTTTGACACCGAGCCGGTCTGGATGGGGTTTCAGGGTCAGCAGAGCCCCTCGTATATGTCGCGGGGCGAGTATGGCGCGCGCTCGGGCATGCCGCGCATCTTCAAACTCTTGGAAAAGCACGACATCCCGGCCACGTTTTTTATTCCTGCCATCTCAATGGTCCTGCATCCGCAGGTCATTGAGGAAATCAAAAAACACGCCGACTATGAAATCGGTTTTCACTCCTACGTACATGAAAATCCGTTGACGCTGAGTGCTGCGGAAGAGCGCGCCGTCTACGAGAAAGCTATGAAAATTTTCGTCGAAAGAGTGGGAAAACGACCGGCCGGCTTTCGGTCCGCGGCCTGGGACCTGACCCCGGCGACCATTCAGATCGTCAAGGAAATGGGCTTTTTATACGAGAGCAGCATGATGGCGGACGACCGCCCCTACAGCCTGCTGGCCAACGGAGAAGAAACCGGACTGATTGAGCTCCCGGTCGAATGGATCCTCGACGATTGGCCATTGTTTCAAATAAGCTGGCCGAGCCGGCACGTCAGTATCCGCAACGCCGATGACGTGTATTCGATCTGGAAAGACGAATTTGACGGGGCCTATGAAGAAGGGTCCATGTATATCCTCACCATGCACCCCCAGGTCATTGGTCATCGCTACCGGATGAAAATGCTCGACAAGCTCGTCACCTATATGAAGAGCAAGCCCGGGGTGTGGTTCGCCACCCACGAACAGATCGCTCTCTATGTCAAAGAGCAGGCCGGACTGGGGAGTGACGACACCTCGGCGGCAAAGCCCGCAGGGGATTAACCTGCCGGATAAAGGCCACTCGCATCCTGAACGATTTTGCGAAAGGGCATATTATGGTGGAAGCGGATGCCATCCTAGAGTCGGCTGCCCATTTCCTCAAGCTGGGAGCAAAAAAAATGTGGATGGACTACGACGAGGAGGCGGACGTATTGTATGTGAGTTTCCGCCGACCACAGAAAGCTACCGATAGCCGCATGGAGGGTGATTTAATGTACCACTACCGAGGCGAAGAACTCGCGGGTGTCACGATTCTCCAGGCGAGCCAGATTGGCCAATGCCAATAATAAAGGGAATTATATACCCATTTACCCAAATGAATATAGAATATGGTCCTGCCCGGACTCGAACCGACATCTCCATCTTCGTGAGAGAGGTGCTCTATTCCTTTTAAGCTATAGGGTCGTCCTCTGAGGAGGCTCCTGTTTTCACAGGAGCCTCTTATATAAAATATATAAAAGACAGACTTTTCTCCCACCTTTAATCTGTCAACAAAATAGCCAAAAATACAAAATTCCCAATAAAATCAGCGCTTTATCCTAAACTTCTCTCCATGTCGATTTGAATATATTGACATGGGGAACAAAGCACCTGGCAAAGCTCATCGTAAAGGCATTTCTCTCCTCCAACTCACCAGAATTTTCCCGGACGATGCCACAGCAGAAGCGTGGTTTGTTGAGCAGCGTTGGCCGCAAGGCGTCCACTGTCCCTTCTGTGATTCCGACAACATCCAAGAGCGTCCTACCCGCAAACCCCAGCCCTACCGTTGCCGCGAGTGCCGCAAGGACTTCTCCGTCAAGACCGGAACCTTGATGCACGACAGCAAATTAGGACTCAGGATATGGGCGCTGGCTTTGTACCTGATGAACACTGGCATTAAGGGTGTCAGTTCGATGAAGCTCCACAGGGACTTAGGCATCACACAGAAAACGGCATGGTATTTAGCCCATCGAATCCGGGAAGCATGGACGAGTGGAAACCGTTTGTTTGGCGGTCCTGTTGAAGTAGACGAAACCTACATGGGCGGCAAGAAGGCCAACAAACACGCCAGCAAGAAGGCGAAAACTGGCCGGGGTACTGCTGGTAAGACGGCGGTTGCGGGTATCAAGGACCGGAAGACGAACACGGTTCAGGCAACCGTGATTGATAAGACGGATCGTCCAACGCTGAGCGGGTTTGTGTTTGATCGTACTGCCCCTGGAGCCAAAGTCTATACGGATGAGCACTCTGGTTACGATTGGGTAGAGAATCATGAAGTCGTCCGTCATAGCGTTAAGGAATACGTCAACGGTATGGCGCATACGAACGGCATTGAGAGCTTTTGGGCGCTGCTGAAACGGGGCTACTACGGCACGTACCACAAGATGAGTAATAAGCACTTAGGGCGCTATGTGAACGAGTTTGCCGGTCGTTACAATATTCGTCCCTTGGACACTATGACGCAAATGGCGAGAGTGGCGCGGGGAATGGCAGGCAGGAGGCTGTCCTATGCTGATTTGATTATGGGATAGAGGGTGGAAGTTACGCTTAATCCATAGGTATAGTTATTTGAAGAGTGTGGGTACTCAGGAAGAATTTGTCGTCAATCTTAAATGGAAGGAATCGGGGAATGAGTGAAGAAGACATTAAGGACCTTGAGGAGCAGGTGTCAAAGAAGGAGATTCGGAAGAGTCGGGTTAGGGTCATAGTGACTTACATTGCGGCTATCTTTCTATTCGGTGGAGGTGCCGCCTTTATCATCTTTTTGATCCGTTGTGGGGAGACCGATCAGGCGTTGACGCTCTTCAACACGCTCCTCCCGGTAGCAGCAGCGATCATTTCCTACTGGTTCGCTGGGCGTAACCCACCAAAATAGAGCAAGCATTAATGAGGGACCGCAAAGAAACATCAATGCTACGATAGGGTCAGCTACATCTTCCCAAATTGTCTTCAAGAAGTTCCACATAAACATATTCTCCTATTTATCATAGGAGAATATTCCTTTCTTGTTCTCTTTGTGTGTCTTAACACGCAGTCTGCTTGCTGAATTGCTTGACCTTTATTGCCCTTTCCGCCAAGATGCGGACTTGTACAGACCGAACGCAGACACCCGTTAAGTCGGGTCGCCTGCGTAATACAAAAACCACATATACACGCGGGAGTAGCTACCCGCGTGGTGGTGAATAGGCAGGACTATCACTCCATCTGCGTTGTGGTCTGTACAACGGCCCGGCATCCCGTTGCCGGGACTCTGTTGTCAGAAGGAGGATCATTATGAAGCAATTTGTAGTGTATCAAGCGCCGGGGGAAGGTGAGTTCCAGGCAGTCAAGCAAGGGTGGTCATGGCCTGGATGTTTGTTTACTACTCTGTGGGCTTTGGTGAAAAAGCTGTGGGGAATAGCGGCTGTTCTTTTTGGATCAGGTGTTTTTCTGTCTATTTTGATGAATATGGCGTCTTCGGATAAAGCGTTTTTGTTTTTCCTAGGGATGACTCTCATTGGCATTCCGATACTTGTAGGTTCTCTTGGAAATAAATGGCGGGAGAAAAATCTTGTGAAGCGGGGCTATGTTCGTCGGGCGATAATCATAGCTAAGACACCTGGAAAAGCTGTGATGCAATGCCTCAATGCACCAGAGGGAGCCCGCCATGAAGCAGTACATGATTTATCAGCGCGGAGATAGCGTTCAAGCCGTCAAACAAGGATGGTCATGGCCTGCCATGTTTGGCTTGGGAATATGGTCCTTAATCAAGGGATTATGGGCAATTAGTGTGGGATTGGTGACGACCACTTTCATTGCGTATGGCAATTTGGTTGTCGAACTCGTTCAAGATCATCCTGATTGGGATATGGTTTTTTTCGGATTGTTCATATTTATCCCACTTTATTGGGCCATTTGTGGGGCAATGGGTAATCATTGGCTGGAACGGGATATGATGAGTCGGGGCTATCACAGGCAAGGAATGCAAATAGCGATGAGTCCAGCGGGCGCGGTGATGGCGTATCTGTATCCCCAGCAGCAACAAGCAGAGCAACCGACTATGCAGGCAACAGAGCATCCCGTTGAATATATTGTGTACCCGACAAAACAGCCGGAAGTTATTTCAAGACAGAATCCTACAGCCTTACCGCATAAGAGGAAATAAGGAGAAAACTATGAAGGATCGTACCCCGAAAGAGCCAAAGGACACAAAAGAAGAAGTCTTGTTTGATTATGACGAGTTACAGGAGCGAGAGCGCAAGCGACGGAGCCGGTTTATTGCTTATGCGGTGTTCCTGGATGATGAGAAGCAACCCAAGAAAAAGCCAAAAAAGGGCTATCAGATATAAGTAAGGGGGAGATTCCCTGTTGTCTTTGTATATTATGATATGGGGGTGTGAGGACATGCTTGTTGTTGTGTAACCTACGGGTAAATAGGTATGTAATTCCCATAATAAAGGGGGGAAGTATGGCCTACGACCTGCTCATTACAGACGCTCAGGTTTGTGACGGCACTGGCGCGGCGCTCTTTCACGGTGCGGTCGGAGTCAAGGACGGCGTTATCACCGACGTTGGCTCGGTCGCCGGGCCGGCAACGCGAACAATTCACGCCGATGGCTGCGTAGTCGCACCAGGCTTTATCGATATCCATACTCACTATGACGCGCAGGTATCCTGGGACCCGCTGCTCACCTGTTCGGGCTGGCACGGGGTGACCAGCGTCCTGATGGGCAATTGTGGGGTGGGTGTTGCGCCGTGTCGCCCGCAGGAGAAAGACATTGTCTCGTGGGACCTGGTCAATGTGGAGGCCATGCCGCAAGAGGTACTGCTGAATGGCGTGGCCTGGGATGAATGGGAGAGTTTTCCGCAGTATATGCAGGCCATTGTGCAACGCGGCACGGCCCTCAACGTCGGTTTTCTGGTGCCGCTGTCGAGCTTTCGCTATTTTGTCATGGGCGCCGAAGCCTCCGAGCGGGAAGCAACTGATGCCGAACTCGCCCGCATGACCGCGCTTTTTCGGGAAGCCATGCAGGCCGGGGCGTATGGCTATTCGTTGAGCCTGCTCGATCAGCACATCGGCTATCAGGGCAAACCGCTGGCGAGTCGTATGGCCACCCAGAAGGAACTCTGCGCGCTGGGTCGGGTGATGCAAGAGCTGGGCAAGGGCGTCATCGAAATCGCGCTGACCCGGAGCGTGAGCGTGCTGACCGACGAAGAGTTGGCGTTGCTGCTGGCCATGGCCGAAGCCAGCCAGCGCCCGATTACCTGGCTGGCCCTCCTGGGGCGGTCGGATAAACCCGGGGTCTACCGGTCGGCCCTCGATCGCCTGCAACCCTTTTTCGACAAAGGACTGCGGATTCCGCCTCAAGTCACCCCACGCCCCATCCAGCAGTACTATACTCTCAAGGTGCCCTTCATCTTTGCCAGCCTGCCGTCGTGGAAGGAGGCGTTCAATCGACCGGTTGCGGAACAGATTGCGCTTTACCGGAAGCCGGAGTTTCGCGCGGCCTTTCGCCAGGACCTGCAAATCGGCGGTGCCATTTTTACCAATCAGTGGAATCAGGTTCACGTTGTCAAGGTGACGAAAGACCATAACTTGCGGCATTTGAACAAAAGCATCGCGGACATTGCCGCGGAAACGCACGGCGACCCGGTTGATACGATCCTGGATTTGGCCATTGACGAAAACCTGGAGATGGGCATTACGCTCTCGGTCATCAACACCAATCCTGACGAAGTGCGTGAGTTGATTACCCATCCCGACTGTCTCATCGGGCTGTCCGACGCCGGGGCGCACGTGGACCAGCACTGCGACGCCGGGGTGCCGACCTATCTGCTCGGGGAGTGGGTGAGAAAACGTCAGGCCATGACGCTTGAGGAGGGCGTGCGCCGCCTGACCTCAGAGCCGGCCCGGTTTCTCAATCAGCCCAAGAAGGGCCGTCTTGCCGCGGGGCTTGATGCGGACCTCGTTATTTTTGATCCCGAAACGATCGGTCCTCAGCCTCCCGAATGGGTCAACGATCTGCCGGGAGAGAAGCCACGCTTGATTGAACGGGCCACCGGCGTCCAGCATACCATTGTCGGCGGCAATGTCGTCTTTTCGGACAATGTCCACCAGGGGGGACTGCCCGGTACGATGCTCCGGCCGGTCTGATGGAGCTGTCGGATTACGCTCGGCTCATCCAACCTGCTCGCTACTTTCAGAGGAGAGGGAGCAAAACACATCGGGAGGCGGAAAAGCTGCGAATTACCGGAAAACAGTGGTGCCCTCACTGGAGCGCACACAAAAGAAGAGGCTGCCCAATGGATTGCCGAGTACAAGGAAGCTACGTCCGCCGTGTCTGGGAGCGATTGATGCCCTACTTCCTTACGTTCCTTATCAAATGACCGTCGAGACCCTACCCTATGCGGGGTCGCCTGCCAAATATGGCGGCCAAGCATACTGCAGGAGGAAAGAGTAGTGGCAGAAGAATTAGGCGACATCCAGCACGTTGACCTGAGAGAGGTTTGGCCGAATGAAGCCACAGATTTTACCCCCTGGCTGGCAGAGAACATAGCGAAGCTCGGCGATGCCTTGGACTTGAAACTGGAACTGCAATCCAGGGAGGCGCCGGTCGGGTCGTATTCGTTGGATTTGTTGGCCCATGACCTGGGGAGTGCTCGTCCGGTTATTATTGAGAATCAGCTCGAAGCGACCGACCACACCCATCTCGGTCAACTACTGACCTATGCCTCCGGTTATGATGCTCATGTAGCAGTCTGGATAGCCAAAGAATTCAGAGACGAGCATCGGCAAGCGCTGGACTGGCTCAATCAGCGGAGCGATGAGAACACGGAGTTCTTTGGAGTAGTGATTGAGGCATGGAAAATCGATGATTCTCGTCCTGCTCCACACTTCAAGCTGGTAGCGACTCCGAATGATTGGCGGAAGGGGAAGGTCACAAGCAAACAGGAGGGTGCGCTATCAGAACGAGGAGAAGCATATCGAGTCTTCTTCCAAGGTCTTAGAGACAGACTAGCGGAGGAGTATAGATTCACTGGGGCAACAAACGAACAGACTCGACGCTGGTGTTATTTTGATTCAGGATTTCCAGGTGTCCTTTACGGGTCTAATTTCTACATCAGAGAGAAGAAAGCGAAGGTTGAGATTTATCTCAACGGAGACAAGGAGCGGAACGAAATCTTATTCGACAAATTGAGAGAGCAGCAGGAGGTGATAGAATCGGAACTCCAGGAATCTCTTGAGTGGCGGCGTCTAGCTAGTAGCTGCCTTATAGCTGTGACGCGTCCTGGGGAAATCACGGATAGCCCAGAGATATTGGAAAAAATTCAGGACTGGATGATTGAGAGACTTCTCAAATTCAAGCAAGTGTTTGGGCCAAGGCTAGAGCAAATCACGATAATGTGTAGCCGTGCGGCACCCCTCCAAGGAGGGGAGAGAGGATGACCCTACGCCCGGCCAAAACGCTCGAAAATACCGGTGTAAGCCTTCTTCTCCGGCGGACGGTAGGTTTTATACTTGCTGGTGGTCTTGCCCAATTCGACCAGCGACTCGACCATCTTGACGGCGCACACCACGCCGTCAAGGACGGGTATCTCAAGTTCTCGCTCCAGCTCGTCTGCAAACTGGGTAAACCCGGCACAGCCGAGTAGAATAGCCTCTGCATCGTCTTCGTCCCGAGCCCGACGCGCTTCGCCGCGCAGCTTTTCGAGCGCTCCGGCCGGGTCTTTTTCCACATCAAGCACATACAGAGGAGAGGTGCGGATACTCACCACTTTTTCCCGAAAGCCGTAGCCGGCGACCATCTCTTCGAGCATGGTACGGGTCCGCGGAATTACGGTCACAATAGAAAAGCGCGCGGCCAGCATGGAGGCCATATACAGAGAGGCTTCGGCGATGCCGACAACCGGCTTGGTGGTGCATTCGCGCGCCGCGTGCAAGCCTGGGTCGCCATAGCAGGCAATGATATAGGCGTCGCACTGTTCGGCCTCTCCTGTTTGGACTTCTTCGAGCAGGCCGGGAATGCTCAGATAGTCGTCGTAATAGGACTCAATGGAGGCCGGCCCGAATCGGGGGCTGACCGCTGTGATCCGGGTGCCCGGTCGGGCTACCGACTCGCCGGCCGCGCCGATTGCGCGCGTCATTTCCTCGGAGGTGTTGGGATTGATGATCTTGATCTTCATGCCAGTCCTTTTTGCCGGGCTAATAATGCCACTGTGTCAGCCAGAATATCTGCGCCCAGACAGATATCTTCCGCACTGGTGTCTTCCGCAACATCGTGGCTGCGGCCGCCGATGCTGGGGATAAAAAGCATGGCGGTTGGGATATGGAGACTCAGGACCATGGCATCGTGCCCGGCTCCGCTGGGCATACGCAGGGCAGGGACGGCCCGCTGCCGGGTCGCGGCCTCAAGGGTATCGACCAGGGCAGTGTCCATATCCGCCGGGGCGATACTCAGCAGATGGGCCACCTCAACGGTGACACCCTGTTGTCCATGAAACTCGGCGACCGCCGCATTGATTTCAGCTTCCAGACGATCAAGCACTTCCGGTTGAGGGTCGCGGAACTCGACCAGAACCTGGGCCGAACTGGGCACGACATTGCCGGCGCCCGGTTCAAAAACAATATGGCCCAGGTTCCATACGCTCAGCTCGCTACCGGCATTTGCAAACCGGTTGAGTAACTCGGCACAGAGACGAATCAAGACGGCCCCGGCGTCTTTGCGCAAGTGCATGGGCGTTGTGCCGGCGTGGTCGGCCTGACCGGTACAGGTAATGCGGCTGCGGCGAATGCCGACGATGGCGGTCACCAGACCGATTTTTTGTCCTTCGACCTCAAGCCGCGGTCCCTGTTCAATATGGCCTTCAAAATAGGCCAGATGGCGATTCGGATCGATCCGGGCGCGGGGCTGTCCGGCATATCCGGCTTCGGTCAGGGCGTGTGTGAGTGAGACGCCGTGCGTATTTTTGGCGTCTTTAATAGCCGCGTCAGACAACTCGCCGCAAAACGACAGGCTGCCGGCCAGGGCTCGATACGTCCCTTCTTCATCGGCAAAGGAGATCACGTCAACGCCAAGGCCGGGCAGAGTGCTCGATTCATTCCGCGCTCGGGCGACCTCCAGACCGTATAGCACCCCCATGGCGCCATCCAGCCAGCCGCCTTTCGGGACGGAGTCGGTGTGCGAACCAATCAGCACGGCGGTGTCCACCTCGCGTGTCCGCCCGTACACATTCCCAATCCCGTCGATCTCCGCATCGAGACCGGCCTCGCGCATCTGTTCGACCAGCCACTGCCGGGCGGCTCGATCTTCTTGTGTAAAGGACAGCCGATTCACCCCGGTGCCGACTTTTCCGAATTGGGCGAGTTGCGTAAGGCTGTTCAGCAGACGAGTGTGATTGAGTTGCATAGGTGTATCCTTATGAGAAAAGGCTATCTCACGGAAATATGTCAAAGTCCATCCCGCGCTTTTTGAGAGGGGCGCAGTGCTCATGGCGAGATGTCGTCAAGTTGACTTTTGTGATTTTTTGTTTAGGGAGTGGACTGTTGACTCTACGGCCTCAGGCTCCACATATCCAACTCGGAATCACCTTAATCCCACCAAGAGACATGGGGCAAAGCGTTTGAGGAGAATTTGGAGGAAGCGACATGAGCGAAGAACAACTTGACCGGGACAAAACGGCCATCGCCGAGCTGATCGCACGGTATAATTTCGCTATTGACCACGACGATTATCAGGGCTGGGCAGACTGCTTTGCGCCGGACGGCGTCTTTGACGGGGTAATCGGAAAATTTGACGCCCATCGGGAACTCGACCGCTTTACCGCCGAGGTCAAACGGCTGGCGGCCGAGAGTCCCAAGCTGCGTCACTATGTGACCAATATTCTGACCGAGGTGGACGGCGATACGGCCCGCTCGAAGTGTTTTTTGCTGCTGACCTCAACCACCAAGGAGGGCGGCAGCCGGGTGGCCATGGCCGGGGAGTACGAAGACCGGCTGGTCAAACATGAGGGGCAGTGGCTGTTTTCGTACCGCAAGGTCCATATTGACGGGGCGATGGGATAAGGGCATCGCCCCCATCGCTTCGGGTGTACGGGTAAAATATGCTGACGTATAAAGCCCTGTATAAATTCCTCGACCACGGCGTCCATGCCGAAGTGTTGGATTTTCCGGGCACGATCACCTGTGGTGTAAACCTCGAAGAGGCTCGACGCTTGCTGGCTAGCGCACTGGCGGACATGGCCGAGACGAGTCTGCTACGAGGTGAGCCTTTACCCCAGCCCGACCCCTCATTGACTGATCCGGAGGCTGACATAGAAGAGCCTATTCACTTGCTGTTGACCGCAGCGTCTCATGTCAGAATCGTTCCTCAGTCGCCCGCACCATGAAACGGCGCGATCTGCTGAGACACTTGAGTCAACACGGATGCCGGGTTCGTGCGGGAAGGGGGAGAACATTCCATCTGGGAGAATCCGGCCACCCATCGCCGGACTTCGGTACCCCGCCATCGTGAGATTCCCGAATTCACGGCTGCACGGATTTGTAAGCAACTTGGCATCTCCGTGCCCTCATGAGCGTGTGTTGCGCTCGCGTCGAAGCTTCTCCGTTCCCTCACGGTCCAACTGCATATCCTCGGTAATCACGACGCCATACTCCCGCCGGGCGGTGTCTCGGGTGTAGTATTCGTCCAACACGTCTTCCAAAACCTGCTGCGGGTCACGCCGGAAAGGGTCGCCGTAGCCGCCGCCGGTGGCACCAATGGTAATCAGACGTTCTCCGGCTTTGACGCTGCGATAGGGGACTTTTGAGGGCAGGGCGATTTCTTCGTTATCGCGGGTTTTCAAGGTCAGGGTACCGGGGATGCCCGTGCTGCCTCCGTCAAACCCCCAGGCGCCGTAGACAAAACCGTCGGCCTCGACCGACGTGCCGCCGTCACTCAGATAGTGCAGCTCCTTGATCGACCCCATACCGCCTCGCCACTGCCCAGGCGCACAGGCATCCTCTCGTAGCTCGTAGCGTTCGACCCGGAGCGGCACGTGGGACTCCACGTCCTCAATGGGATTGTTACGGGTGTTGGCATACAGCGTATCAACGGTGTCCATGCCGTCGTGACCGTACCGGCCGCCATAGCTGCCTTCAAAAATTTCCAGATGCACCCAGGGGCTGTTGTTCTGCCGCATCCCGCTTGAGGCAATGGCCTTGAGGTTGCCGATGCCGGCACTGACCTGGCGGGGAACAGCCTGGGCCAGGGCCTTCATGACGGTATCGCTTAAGACATTACCAGTAACAAAGCGGGCAATGGTCGGTGCCGGAAAAACAGGGTTGGCCAGCGTACCACGCGGCGCAATGATCTGAATGGGCCGGTAGAGTCCGGCGTTTTGCGGCAGGTCGCCGTAGATTTCGGTGTCGAGCAGGACCGAGCGCAGCACCAGCCAGATGGCCACATCAACTGTGCCCACCAGCGGCATATTGATGGGCCGGTCCGACACCTGGGGCGCGGTGCCGGTCAGGTCGACGATCATCTCCGCTCCGCTGACCGTCAGGGTCACACAAATGGGCAGGTTGCGCCGGCCTGGATCGGGGTCGTCAATATAGCCATCCATATGGCCGGTAGCGGTATAGCTGCCGTCCGGAATCTGTTCGATTGCCTGCCGCATCAAGCGCTCGGAGTAATCGAACAGGGAGGCGCAGGCGGCTTCGACTGTGTGGAGCCCGTAGCGCTCGATGAGTTCGATATAGCGTTCGGCACCGATACGACAGGCCGCGATCTGGGCTTCCATATCGCCCACCACCAGATCGGAGATGCGGATATTATCGCGCAACAACTGCCACACCGCCGCGTTCCGGTTTCCCTGCTCATACACCTTGATCGCCTTGAACTGCAAACCCTCGGCATAGGCGTCAAACGCCTCGACAATGCCGGTGCTGCCCGGGGTCTGACAGCCGATATCGAGGTGGTGGGCCGTGGTGACGGAAAAGCCGACGAGATCATCCTGGTAGAAAACCGGTACGCAAAACCCGACATCCGGGCCGTGGCTGGCCCCGCCATACGGGTCGTTATGCATGATGACGTCGCCGGGCAGGACAGACTCTCCCCGTGTGGCGAGCGCGTCGAGCATCCCGCGCACATAGCCGGGAATAGGGCCGGACTGAAGGGGGGTACTCTGCTTTGACTCGCATAATTGTTCGCCCCGCGCATTGACCAGGGCCGTGCCGAAATCCTCGGACTCCCGAATAATGCTCGAATACGACATGCGCATGAGCTTATAGCCCATCTCCACTGCGATATTCTCCAGCGCACCCAGGATGACGCTGGCCGTAATCGGATCAATGTCGTGGCCATTGGGCGGGTTGTCTGCCCGGGTTCTCATGCGGCTCCTCCTATCTGAATGAGCAGATTGCCGTGGGTGTCGAGCCGAAAATGACAATCCGGCGGCACCACGGTGGTCGAGTCTGTTTGTAAGATAATCGCCGGGCCTGCAACTGCCTCATTGACCGGAAGCCGTTCGCGCCGGTAAAAAGCGGTATCCAGACTGCGCAGCTCATTCTGAACCCGAAACACCGACGGCTGGATTTTGACCAGCGCGGCCTGGAGCGAGCCTGAGCCGGATGAAGACGGGGCGCAGATTTTCTGCGCCTGACCGATTCCGACCAGACGGATGGTCACGATTTCAATCGGGCTGTCCGTAAAGAAATGACCGTACTCCAACTCGTGCTGCCGGTGAAAACGGTCAGTGATACTGTTGAGCGCGGCTGCATCGAGCGAGCCCTCGGGTACGGCGACCCGTAGCTCATAGCCCTGGCCGACGTAGCGCACATCGGCAAAACGCGTAAACGTGACTGCGGACAGAGCGATGCCGTCATCGCTGAACTGCTGGTGCAGTTCGTTTTGCATCTGCGTAAAGGCCGTGTTGAGCCGGGGCAGATCAAAATCGGTCGAGACCTGAAAGGCGGTCCGGGTCGCATCGTATTTGACATCCGTGGTGAGCAGGCCAATAGCCGAGGTGATACCGGGGTAGGGTGGGACAATGCACTCCGGGACGCCCAGCAAACGGGCGACCTCCGCACCATGGAGCGGACCGGCCCCGCCAAAGGCAACCAGCGTATAGACTCGCGGGTCAATACCCTTCTGCACGGTGCGCGAGCGTATGGCGTTGGCCATATTGCTGTTCAGGATGGTGACGATCCCTTCGGCCGCTTCCGGCTCGGACAGCCCAAGCCGGTCGGCCAGGGTGTGAATGGCCCGCCTGGCGGCGGCCGCATCAAGCGCCATGGCCCCGCCGAGAAAATTGTCGGTGTCCAGCCGACCCAGGAGGATATTGGCGTCCGTGACCGTGGGCTGGGTTCCCCCACGACCATAAGCCGCCGGGCCCGGCTGGGAGCCGGCGCTCTGTGGCCCGACCCGAAAACCTCCGCCTGGGTCAATATGGGCAATACTGCCACCGCCGGCGCCGATGGTGTGAATGTCGATCATCGGGACCAGGGCCGGATAGCCGGCTATCCAGGTATCGCGGGCCGTGGCTTCGCTGAACTGTCCGTCCGTGACCATGCCGATATCGGCGCTGGTGCCGCCCACATCAAAGGTAATGAGCCGGGTGCGTTGCGACCGCTCGCCCGTCCAGGCTCCGCCGAGCACACCCGCGGCCGGGCCGGACAGCAGGGTCAGGGCGGGTTTTTGGGCAACCACCCGTGGTGTGGCCAGCCCGCCGTTGGAGCGAATAATACGCAGCTCGGCCCCAATCCCGGCGCTGCGTAAGCGCTGCTCCAATTGCGAAACATAGCGGTGAACGGTAGGGCCGATAAAGGCGTTAATGGCCGTCGTGGTAAAGCGTTCAAACTCGCGGAACTGGGGGGAGAGGGAAGCCGAGGTGGTGACAAAGACCTCGGGGTATTCTTCGAGAATGATCTCACGGGCGCGATTTTCATGTCCGGCGTTGAGATACGAGAACAAAAAACAGACGGCGATCGATTCAACCTGGGCGTCTTTGAACTCGCGGGCCGCCTGGCGGACCGCGGCTTCATCAAGTGGAATCAGAACCTCGCCATGCGGCGGAATAAGCCGCTCCGGAACGCCCTTGCGATAGCGGCGGCGGACCAGGGGACGGTCTTGCCAGGGGATCTCCTGCTGGATGGAGTAGTGATGGGGACGCTGGTGGCGGCCGATGTGGAGAATGTCGCGGTAGCCCTGGGTGGTCATCATGCCCGCGGTCGCGCCTTTATGTTCCAACAGGGCATTGGTGGCGATCGTGGTCCCGTGGTAGATGAGGGCAATGCTGTCGAGCGGAATGGCCTGGTGGTGGCATAGCTCGGTGATTGCGCGCATGACCCCCAGAGAAGGGTCATCTGGCGACGTCGGCACTTTATGGATGGCCAACCGGTCCGTCCGGGTGTCGGCAAAGACTGCGTCGGTGAATGTCCCGCCTACGTCAACCCCAATGAGTCTCATGGCTCGCTCCCGGGGCTACTCTAGCGAGATTCTTCCGGCTTGACAAAAGACCGGCCCGTATCGTATGAGCGTGGAATGAACATTCACTCAGTTTCTGTCGCGCTCCGGACCCTGGCGAAAGGCGCTCAGCAGTGAAATCTCAGGTCTTACGCAAAAAACGCAAATCCCAGTCTCAGGTAACCGACGAAAAGCGGCTGCAAGAGGGCCAGGAACGCATTGCCGCCGCGGCGCTCAATCTCTTTCTCCAGAACGGCTATCACAACACCAGCGTCCGTGAGATTGCTCAAAAAGCCGGACTCAGCGTGGGCTCGGTTTTCAACTATTTTACCAGCAAGGAAGAGATTCTCTTTTTTCTGCTCTCCTCCGGCCAGGTCCGGACCGAGGCCGGATTTCAAAAACAGCGCACCGAGTTTGAGCGGCTCAAGCAGAACGGCGCCAGTCCGCGCGACCTGTTTTTGCGGGCCTACGAGCAGTACGCCGCGCTGACTGATGAATTGCGGCGCAATACGGTTCTGGCCTATCAGGAAACAAAGTCGCTGACGCTGGCGGAACGCAAGCGCTTTCTGGAGGGCGAAGAACGGATTCAGCATTTTTTTGAGGAGATCATTGCCTATGGGGTTGCCCAGGGGGCATTCCCAGCCGGGAATATCCAACTCAAGGCCCACTGCTTATTGGTGCTGGCCCAGTCTTGGGCGGTGCGGCATTGGGCGCTCAGCAGTTTTACCAAGCTCGACGAGTATCTGGAGCCCTTAAAGTCGATCGCCCTGGGGATTCTTGAGAGTGACTCCCGGCAGACGCCGGCTCTGGTCGCGGCACAGGATGGCAAGGATTTCACCCTCTCGCGAGAGATAACGAATTGAGACCATATGCGGTGCAGCAGACTCCAGGGCCACGACTCACCTCTTCCTGACACCCTCGGTGCAGCCGCCAGCGCGCTGTGCGGGGACTTCGGGGAACCCTAGGAATAAAGGAGGGGAGGGCCCCTGGCCCTCCTTCCTGGGGACAGCGGTATGGATGGATTTCTGTTTGATGTCAAAGTCCTGGAACTCGCGGATGAAAAGGGAGAGTTCTGCGGCAAGTTGCTGGCCGGGGCTGGGGCGGATGTGCTCAAAATCGAGCCGCCGGGCGGTCAAGCCACGCGTGAGATCGGGCCTTTTTATCACGACGAGGTCCATCCCGAACGCAGTCTGTATTTCTGGCACTATAATTTCGGGAAGCGCGGCATTACGCTCGATATTGAATCGCCGCCGGGGACGGACCTGCTCAAGCAGCTCATTGCGGAGGCGGACGTCCTGATTGACGCTCAACCACTGGGTACGCTGGAAAAACTCGGACTGGACTGGAACGCCCTGCAAGCGCTCAACCCGCGGTTGATTTATGTGCTCCTGTCCCCGTTTGGGCACAGCGGTCCGTGGCGGGACTATAAAGCCAACGATCTGGTTCATCTGGCACTGGGCGGACAAATGATGTGTTGCGGCTACAGCCCCAGCGACGACGGCAGCTATGATACCCCGCCCATCGCCCCGCAGATGTGGCACGCCTATCACATCGCCGGCAATCAGGCATTTATTGCGACCGTTGGCGCGCTGATTGGACGCGAGATGACCGAAGTCGGAGAGATGATTGAGCTGCCCGTTCACCAGGCCGTCAGCGTTTGTACCGAGATCGATGTCCCGCACTGGATTTATGGCCAGACGCCATGCTACCGCCAGACGGGGCGACATGCCCAGCCGGCCATTGGACCTGAGGTGCAGTTTCCGACCAAAGACGGGCGGTATTCCATTATTCTGCCCAATCCGTTTCCGGGCGGGTATGAAACCCTGGTCGGATTTCTGGAGGGTAAGGGGAAAGCCGGTGACTTGGGCGAAGACACATATAAAGAACTCAAGAATCGCCGCGGGCGCGCCTTTGCCGAGCATTTCGCCGATATCCAGGCGGCGTGTGTGGCCGATTTTGACCTGGAAGAAATCTGGCATGAGGCCCAGGAACTGGGCATTCCCTGGTCGCCTATTCGATTGCCGGAAGAAAATCCCGACGATGTTCAATGGCAAACCCGCGCCACATTTTCTCAGGTCGAACATCCCGAACTGGGCGAGTCCTACACCTATACGGGCGCGCCCATGCTGCCGAATGAATGCGCCTGGCGGCAAGGCCCGCGGGCGCCGCTCATCGGTGAGCACAACCGGGAGGTCTTGTGTGAGCAACTCGGGCTGAGCGCGGAAGCGGTTGCCGACTTGCAGGACAAAGGAATCGTGTAGGGTGAGCGTAAAAAAAAGAAGACCTTTGGAAGGCGTTCGCATTGCGGACCTGACCTGGCTGCTGGCCGGGGCGGGTGGGCCGCGCCTATTGGCCAGCCTGGGGGCGGAGGTCATTCGGATTGAATGGCGCGACCGGCTGGATTTTCTGCGCTATATGCCGCCGTTTGCCTCAAAGAGGGAAGAAGAATCCACGGAAAAGGCCGAGGCCATGGACCTGACCGGCCTGGATACCGGCAAGGTCCAGAGCGTCAATCGTGGCGGGTATTTTAACGATATCAATGCCGGCAAATATGGGATCAGTCTGAATATGAAAGCGCCCCAGGGCCGCGAGCTGTTCAAAAAGCTGGTTGCGGTCAGTGACGTAGTGGTTGAGGCATTCACGGCCGAGACCATGCAAAAATGGGGACTCGGCTATGACACCCTCAAAGCCATTAAGCCGGATATCATCTATATGCAGCAACCCGGTTGGGGCTATAAAGGTCCCTACGTGAAATACGCGTCCTACGGACCGATTGCCCAGGCCGTGAGTGGCCTGACCGAACAGTCCGGTTTGCCCGCTCCCCATCCGCCGGCCGGCTGGGGCTTTTCGTATATGGATTGGAGTGGCGCGTATTATTGTGCCATGACCATTCTGATGGCCCTGTACTATAAAAAACGGACGGGCAAGGGCCAGTATCTGGACTGCTCGCAAGTCGAGCCCGGCATTGGCATGACCGGCACCGCGGTGCTGGACCATGCGGTCAATGGCCGCCACTATCAGCGCACGGGCAATCGCTCGCCCTATACACCCGCAGCACCGCACGGAGCCTATCCCTGCGCCGGTGATGATCGCTGGATTGCCATAGCCGTCACGTCCGAAGAAGAATGGCAGGCCTTCGTGCGCATACTGGGCAACCCCGACTGGGCGGCCCAGGACCGGTTTGCCTCGCTGGCTGAGCGGGTCAAATATCAGGACGAGCTGGACCGTTTGGTGAATGCCTGGACGCAGGAGCAGGAGCCCTTTGGCCTGCAAGAACGTTTACAGGCTGCTGGCGTTCCTGCCGGCGTGTGTCAGACCGCACAGGACCGGATCGAACGCGACCCGCAGCTCAAACACCTGAACTGGCTGCTCCCCCTGGAGCATACCGAGATTGGAACCTGGCCGATCAAGGACATTCCGTTTCATTTTGCCAACGGGCAGGTGAGTCAGGGCGGACCGACCGAACGTGCTGCGCCGTGCTATGCGGAAGATAATGCCTATGTGTACAAAGAATTGCTCGGCTTGAGCCAAGCAGAAATAGAAGCGTTTCAGGACGAAGGAGTCATTTAACAACAAAGCGAGGAGGGTGTGTCATGTCGTACGATCTCGTCATCAAAAACGGAACCGTAGTGGATGGAACCGGCGCCGAACGTTACCGGGCCGATATTGCGGTGGCCAACGGAAAAATTGCAGAAATCGGCAAAGTCTCGGACGGAGCCAAGAAGGTTGTGGATGCCTCCGACCTGATCGTGGCACCCGGCTTTGTTGATCCGCATACCCACTATGACGCCCAGATTTGCTGGGACCCGCTGATCACGTCCTCTTCCTGGCATGGGGTCACGAGTCTGGTCATGGGCAACTGTGGGGTTGGCCTGGCCCCGTGCAAACCCGAGGTGCATGAAATCGCCGCCTGGGATTTGGTCAACGTGGAAGCCATCCCGTTTGACGTGCTGGGCAAGGGCGTGACCTGGGATTGGGTCACCTTCCCCGAATATATGAATGCGGCTGAAAAGCGCGGGAGCGGCATTAATATCGGCTTTATGGCCGCGCTGACTCCGTTCCGCCACTTTGTGATGGGTGAAGAGTCCATGGAGCGGGGCGCAACACCAGAGGAAACCGCCCAGATCAAGGCCCTGATTAAAGAGGCGGTGGCCGCCGGAGCCTTTGGCTTTTCGACCACAAACGTGGCTCAGCATATCGGCTATAAAGGCCGTCCGATTGCCTGCCGCAACGCCAGTTGGGACGAACTCAAGGCCTGCTGCAACGCGCTCAAGGAACTCGGCAAAGGCAGCA
>JAJDZM010000278.1 GCA_022824615.1 Candidatus Binatia bacterium
GGCGACCGCCGACTTCAGGCTGCTCTACGACGGCGGCCTGGACATCTGGGAGAAGACCCGCCGCATCGCACGGACGATCTACGGGGCCCGGGACATCGTCGCGCCCATGAGCGTGCGCAACGAATACTCCCGCCTCCAGGACAGCGGCTACGGACACTTCCCGATTTGCATGGCCAAGACGCAGTACAGCTTTTCGACCGATCCCACGCTGCTGGGCGCACCGACGGGCCACATCGTGGAAATACGCGAGGTTCGCCTGTCGGCGGGCGCCGGCTTCATCGTTCCGGTGTGCGGGGCCATCATGACCATGCCGGGCCTGCCGAGGAGACCCTCCGCTCAGGATGTCCACGTGAATTCGGAAGGGTTGATCGGGGGATTGTACTAGTACACCTTCAGTCAGATAGTTTTGGATGTTAAGGTGTCTTCTCAACAGGTTCGGATAACGTGTTGAGGAGTAGGGAATGAAGAAGCTGTATATCATTTGTCTGACCTTGGAGGAACGGCAACGATTGCACGCTCTGGTGCATACCGGCCGGGTGGCGGCGTACAAGCGCCGCAACGCCCAGTTGTTGCTGTTCGCCGATGAGTCCGAAGCCGGTCCCGGCATGAGCGACCGGGAGGTGGCCGAGCGGGTGGGCGTGACCCGCCAGACGGTTGAGAACGTGCGCCGGCGCTGCGTGCTGGAGGGGCTGGAGCGCGTGTTGGAGCGGCGCAAGCGCAGCCGCGAGCGTTCGCGGGTGCTGGACGGGGAGGCCGAGGCGCAGTTGATCGCCATCGCCTGCTCGGAGCCGCCCGGGGGGCGCGCGCGCTGGACGCTGCACTTGCTGGCCGAGGAGGTGCAAAAGCGCCGCATCGTGGCCTCGGTGTCGCACGAGACGGTGCGGCAGGTTTTAAAAAAACGCCGTCAAACCCTGGCGGCAGCACATGTGGTGCATTCCGCCGAAGCAAAACGCGGCTTTCGTGTGCGCGATGGAGCAGGTGCTGGACGTGTACACGCGACCGCATGACCCGGCCCATCCGGTGGTGTGCATGGACGAGACGACCAAGCAGTGCGTGAAGGAGACGCGCGCCCCGCGGCCGCCCGCGCCGGGCCATCCGGCCCGTTACGACGCCGAGTACGAGCGCAACGGCGTGGCGCATCTGCTGCTGTATTACGCCCCGCTGGAGAACTGGCGCCGGGTGGACGTGGAGGAGGATCACGTCGCCACGACCTGGGCCGGGGGCGTGCGCCAACTGGTGGAGGAGGATTTTCCCGAAGCCGAATGCATCACGCTGGTGATGGACAACCTCAACACCCACACGGGCGCCTCGCTGTACAAGGCGTTCCCGGCGCCGGAGGCGCGCCGATTGTTGAAGAAACTGGAGTTCGTGTACACGCCCAAGCACGGCAGTTGGCTGAACATGGCCGAAATCGAGTTCAGTTCGATGGGCCGGCAGTGCCTGGACCGCCGCGTGCCCGACACCGGTGCCGTGCGCGAAGAGGTCGCCGCGTGGACGAAACGCCGCAACGCCCGCGGAACTCCGGCCCAATGGCGATTCACCACCGAGGATGCGCGCATCAAATTGCACAGCTTGTATCCAAAACTATCTGATTGATGGAGTACTAGTTACGTAAAGCAGTTCGAATCCGGCAGCGGCTCTCCGGAGTTCGCCCGGCGCCACCCGGAATCGGGGACTCCGGGGCCGGCGACTGCCGCTTCGGTTTGCAGGTGCATTTCGGCGATGAGATAGCCGCCGGGCGCAAGGACGCGCGGCAGCACTTCGACGAGCGCCGTGTCGGCGTAGCGAATCAATAGCGCCAGTTGGTAGCGACGATCATTGAATCTTTCCAGGGCGATCGAATCCGGCTCCAGATCCTCCTCGACGCAGGTGACGGACAATCCCGCCGCATCTGCGGCGGCGCGCAGGCGGCGAAGCGCGACAGGGGAGATGTCGACGGCGTCTACATGCCAACCGCGCCGTGCCAGGAAGAGCGCGTTGCGGCCGGCGCCACACGCGATGTCGATGGCCCTGGGCGCCGCGCCGGCCACTTCGAGCCTGCCTACCCAGTCCGCCAGCAAGGCGCTCGGATGGACTCGCGCCTCGTAGGCGCCGCCGAGGTAGCGGGCGTCCCACTTGTTTCTGTCAGTTTGGCTCAACTCAAGTTCGGGAAATCGCCTGTCAACTCAGTGTATAGATGACCTCTTGCGAGAGCTACCTCCGATCACTCGTGCCGCAATGCTTCGATCGGATCTAGGTCGGCCGCCCTGGCCGCTGGAACGATTCCGAACATCAGGCCCACCATTCCGGAAAAGCCCACCGCCAACCAGATTGACCAAGCCGGAACTATCAACGTTGGAAAATCGGGAATCAACACCGCGATCAGCGACGCCAGCAGGTATCCCGCGAGTAGACCTATCAGCCCACCGAGCAGGGACAACACGATGCTCTCAAGCAGGAATTGCATCAGGATGTGCTCTCGCTTCGCTCCGACGGCCTTTCTTATACCGATCTCGCGCGTTCGCTCCGTCACGGACACGAGCATCATGTTCATGATGCCGATGCCCCCTACCAGAAGGGAAATGCCCACAAATCCGGCGAAGACCCAGGTGGCGGTGTCGAGCGCTTCGGTCATTGTTGCGAGTACCTGATTCATTGACCGGATTGTAAAATTATCATCCTGCTCTGCCGTCAACTCGTGAGCCGAGCGCAGGACGCGTCGGACTTGCCGGGCGACCGTTTCCAGATTTTCAGGGTGGCGGACCTTGAGTTGAATCAGGATGTCGGCCTGATCCTGGGCGCCGTTTATGCTTTGCATCGTACCGAAGGGCACGAGCACAAAGTTGTCGAACTGGTCGCCTAAAATTCCTCCCTGTTCCTGCATGACGCCTATGACCTTCATCCACTCGCCGGCGATCTGAACGTAGTTTCCAATGGGGTCGTCCGGAAGCCTCAGTTCTTGTCGAATATAGTCGCCAATTACACAGACCCGGCGGCGTTTGACGTCATCGGAGGGAGCAATGAACCGACCGAGGGAAACAAAGGCGCCGAATACCTCCTGATAGCTTGAACTGACACCGCGCAAGGACGACGATACTCGCAGGTCACCGTGGCCGATTGTATTGGCCGCGCTTCTACTGGCGAACAGAAGGGGCGTCATGGCTTGAATCCCTTCAACACGTTCAACCAGGCGATAGTCCTCCACGGTTATTCTCGCGCGCCTGTTCCAGTCGTCGTTCACGTTCCTGGATCGAATGGCGAGCGTGTTGGCGCCCAGTCCGAGAAATTGAGATTCGAGGGATCGTTTGAAGCCCTCCATCAAGGAAACGATAATTATCACGGTGAGCACGCCCACCACGATGCCGGTCACGGTCAACGCGCTTCGGAGTGCGTGGTCGAGTATGGATTGAACGCAGGCCCGCAGGCTCTCCATCATGAACATGGCAACTACGAGAAGTTCTCGTCTTCTCGCCTGTCCAACACTCGCAACGCCCGCTGGCTCCGGGCCACAGAGGCGGGATTGCGACTAGTCCGAGATCGTGCGGTCGGAAACAGCGTCGCCGTCCCGTAGTTCGAAAAGCGCCTGTGCCGGCCCGACAATGACCGGGTCCTCGCCATCCAGCCCCGACAGAATCTCAATAAATCCGTCATCCGAAAGCCCGCCTTCAATTTTCTGCTTGTTCGCGGTCCCGTTACGGTAGACAAACACATGGAGGTCGTCGACGCCCGTTTCCAGGTCTCGCTCGGACAATGTCGCACCGAGTGGCAAGGCCAATACCCTCTCTGTGTCACTGGTGAGAATTTCAGCCCGGCACGACATGCCGGGGCGAAGTTCAGTATCTTTGGTGTCCTCAATACGAATGCGCACAGTGAAGCTCGCGCTGCTTCTCCCCGAAACGGTTCGGGCGGTGCCGGCAATGAATTCCACCGATCCCGGCAGGGGGTGATCGGGCCAAGCAATGGCCGTCACCCAAGCCTTCTGACCCAACGAAATGGTCGCGATCTCCGCCTCGTCTACCTGGACCTCTGTCATCAGATGCACGGGGTCCGCGATCGTCATCAAGTGGCTGCCCCTGATATTGGTTGTGCTCGCGATGGCGGTTTCACCTTCTGCGATGCTAACGAACGTGACCACTCCGTCGATGGGTGAATGCACCGAAGTTTTTTTCAGGAGTTCGCTGGCTTTGTTTAAGGGAATTATCCGCATAGGTTGACAGCCCACCATATGTTGGGGTCGCCAAGCGCGGCGAACCCAACCATATTGGGCCTTGTCAACCAATCGGGATAATCCCCTTGTTTAAAGCGGCTTCCTTTTGGGCCAACAATTCCAGGCTCGACTCCAGGTCCACTTCGGCCATCGACAGTTGGTGGGTGATCGCCTCTAGCGCCGCTTCATCAAGCAGCCCATTGTCGTATAGTGACTCCTCCCGGGCCTGTTGACTTTGCAGGTAACGGATTCGCATCTGTTTCCGCTCGATGTCCACGCGCTGCAGCCTGACTGCGGCTTGGCTCTGTTCCACTTCAGAAACGAGCGCATCGTCTTCGATCTCCAGAACCAGCTCTCCGCGGGCAACGGCCTGACCCTCAATGACGTGAACTGCCTGAACGCGTCCGATCACTTCGGCAGTCAACTGGACCGTTCGTGCGTGAGAGAGCCTTCCGGACGCAATCACGGACGGTCGAATTACCAGCAATTGTGGGTGTTCGATGTCAACGAGTTGAGGTTCTCCATGTTGCAGTAGGCGTTGGATCACCGGAACAGTTCCAGCGACAATGATTATGAGCGTCGCAACAGAGACTCTGCGCATTCTCATAGAAAATGCCTGCCCGGATGGCGCTCAAAAGAAAACAATTGTCGGGATCGCGTATAGTAACAGGACTGGAATCAGGACAATCGCTACGGACAGAATCCAAGATACGCTGGTCCATCGCTTGTACGCCAGACACAACAATGCCCATCTCCACGCATTCGTTACATCAATCTGTGCGACGGTCATCATCTGGAAATCCCTTCCCAAAATGTTTGACAGGCTGAGGGGATTGGCTTCCGAAAATCCCAATCGGCCATCGGGTGCGGCAACAATGGCTACAGCACGGGCCAGTAAAGACAAAACGCCGATTACGTTTATCCAAGCGACAACGCTAAGCCAATGGCGAAAGCTCACCGTACCACCGCAAAGCTTCCCCACCAACGCGAAGTATCCTGCGAACACCAAAACAGAAAACACAAACAAGAATAGGGTGCTCACCTGACCGATCACGATCATCGAGTGACTACCGTACTCTAGACGTTGCCGGTTTAGCTCGACCTGATCTTGCGACATCCAGTTTCGCTGAGCGCCCATAAAATCGGAAAAATAGTACCCGTGATCTACTAGTGCAATGTGTAACACTCCCACCACGAGTTGCAAGAGGAGCATTACGATGATTGGGGGACAGAAATTTGGTTTGTCCCGTACCCCGTCGACCATCGCGATAGGTGACAAAAAGACATCAATCAGTCTTTTCATGATCGGTTCACGAATGAGAAAGCGTTCGGAATGTCCAATATTAGGAATGCTGGTCCATCCCGAACGCTTTACTCAACTTCCATTGAAGTTGTGGCGTCGCTACCGGCTACTCGGCCGTCATTTCCGATTCTATGGCAAGACAAATCAGGAAGGCCGAACAGAACTAGACATCGCCGTTTCTATCCTCCAAATTTCGACGGTTCGTCAAGTAGCCAGTTAGCACCATTAGCGTCACGACTCCGAGGAGTACAGTCCACGCTGGCAGGCCAAAAAGGCCGGTTGCAGGAAAGAGCCGGCCGCCCATCACGTAACTCGTTGCCATGAAAGCGATGGCAAACAAGCATCCAGCCGCAAAGGGGCCAAACCTTTTCCACATTTCGACAAGTGTTGCGTTTGATTTTTCGCGTTTCATTTCGCCTCCTTCAACGATTCTTAGCACTCTTCCAACGAGTAAGCAGAATAAACCGCGCCCCCGACAACGAGGCCAGCGCCCAACGGTGTCGGACCTGCGAGATATCCCATGTAGCCCAAAAAGGCTCCCAACGCGACTCCCCCGTACTTGTTGCACTCCTCCGCGTCCTCGTCCTCGTCCTCTTCCTCGGGGGGCTCTTCCTCTCGCTCTGGGGGTTCTTCCTCTTGCATTGGGTATGAGTGTGGTTCTTGGAATGGAGGTGGTCGGAACGTATCCTCCGGTGCTTGGCAGTTGTAGACATCAAGACATGGAGCCCCGACAGCTATTGCCGCAGGAATGCTCAAGAGCGACACTAGAAATGCCAAGACCAAAGCCCTTAATTTCGCAATCATACACTGTATCCTCTATTTTGCTCTACAATTTTTTGGTGCGCACCGGAGAGTCGCAAGAGCCTCAATTTGAGATAGTTTGCCTTGGCCTCTGTCACGTCCGATTTGCCCCTTCCCTTGCGATTCGCGAGAGACCGCCAATCGCTTGAACGCCCGATCAATTTCTATATCGTCAATCTGCTCGACGATCATTTTCATTTTCCGCTCGTCCAGGGCCTGCATAGCAGAGGTGAACTTATGGGAACAAACTGTACTTCTGTCTGATGTCTCGCCATCGAACTCCGATGGAACCGCATTAATATCTTGGTTTCAATAAGTTACGCGTATCATCTGCTGAAATAAGGTTCGTCCCGCCATACCGTCTTGGCATAGATGTTTCTGAAACTGGCATGGCTACTATTCAAATTTACATGATTCTGTCCTGATCGCTCCTCTTAGCGGAACCGTAGGCCGAGTAGGCGGGGGCATTACTGCGCCCCGCCCCTCACAGAGCCGAGCGTGCGGTATTCCCGCACTCGGTTCCTCACTTGACAGATTCGCTGCGGGGACCGGGCCATGGGCGCGCGATCCTGACTGAAGGCAGAGGGT
>JAJDZM010000078.1 GCA_022824615.1 Candidatus Binatia bacterium
TGCCATCAGCCCAAGAAACCTGCCCTCCACCTCCGCGCTTGTCCTCCCTTGCCCCTCGCTTAACCCGAACTCAGGTTAATGTAGTAGACACCAGCAGACATCGCCCTGCTGATCCGAAAGTTGCTCCTATCCCCCGCATTATCGTTAGAGGTCAGACGCTGCCCATCGTCATCTTCCAGCTCCCCCACCGTATCTACGCTGCCTGTCGTCTCCACCACGATGGTCCCGGCCCTATGCAGCGCAAGCCGGAAATAGTCCACATCGCCCCCCCCTTCCAACTGGCCATCCTGCGTTCTGCTCGTGGACGACGCATCACTGAGGATCGTGTCCAGACGGATGGCCGTCCCGCGGGTGTCCCCGTGGTCGGCGACCGGCGGCGGGTCCTCGCCGACCAGTTCGAGGTGTTGGGTGCTCTGATTCCAGCGAAACTGCGCCGTCTCCCCCGGCGCAGGAAAGGCCCTAATCGTACACTCCCCCTCCGCCCCTCGCACGAACTCCTCCCCCAGGGTCGCCACCGTGAACGTGCTCCGAGCAACCTCTACGCCATTGTCATAGAGCACCGCCGTATGCTCTCCATCCCCCACTATCCCCCAATTGAAAATCGAGACGAAGCCGTTGTTCGTGTCTCCACATACCGACTGGGTATCTAGCCGTTGGGCACCATGGAGGAGGGGTATCCAGGCACCCCCGTCGATACTGATGGCGAGTCCATCGGCTTCACACTTCCAGCCCGAAATCATCCCAATGCCCGAATAATGTCCCCCGTCCGCCGGAATCTCCAGCACCCCTTGCGCCCACACGGGCAGAGACGAGAAGAGCAGGCCGACCATCGCCAAAGATAACACCAGAGAACGAATAGAAAGGCAGCCCATGACAATTCCTTCCTGTTGCGGTTTAGACAAACGTATTTAATTCAATACGCCTTGTCAATTCGACTCTGCCATGTGTCCTCTCTATGGACACACTCACTTTATTTCGGGAACGCTTCGGCCAACTCCTCTTTGCGCGCTATCCATCCTTGGACCGCTTCTATCTGGAACATGCCTTCAGTAAGGGGCATTTGTCCCATATCCTGCACGGTCGGCAGAGCCCGTCTGTTGTGACGCTGCACCGGCTGGCAGGCATGCTGGGCGTGGAACTCGTGGATTTCTTTATTTTCCCCGAGAAAGACACCCGCCATCAGATCATGACTCTGCTGAACGATTGTTCAGAGGAGACGCTGGAGGAAGTGCTGCATCATCTACAGGAAAAGAGCAAACCACGAAAGGGGCAAGGCAGCCCACGGTGAATACCGGGACCGCGCGGGATCAAATACCCGAGTCTTTACGGCTCGGATTCTTTCCATTGGGGCTGGAAATCTTCCCTGCCCATGAGCTTTCGGTATGCCTCGGGTGGCGGGCAGTCTGTGAGCGCTACCTGAAAGAAACTTCCGCCTCCACGCTCAGCCATTTTCCTCACTTCGGCTGAAACGCAATCCGCTCGCTGTCGTAGTATTACTCAATGCCGACGGCGGCCCGAGTCGGATGCGCCCCCTATTATTTTATTGGAGATAAAAGCTGAGGGGTTGTGACTATTTTTCTTATGCCGTGGGCATGGTCCTCTTCAAATGGATTTTCCTTACACCATTCATGCAAAGAGTGAATATCTAATAGCTGACAGCTTTGACTCACGTTCCAGGTAACCTGGAGAGGAGAACATGTTTGTTCAGTATACTGTGGCCCTGTGGTGGAACCTAAAAACTCCAGAGCGTCACTACGGTCGGGGAGCTGTGTAACTTGCTGAAATCCATTTTGAGCAGCCGTCGCTGTATAGTGATCAAAACTTGGGGCTTTGTCGTCATTCACTAATAAAAAGACCTTGGTCTCAACTCTGAGCTGTGGATTTGCACATGATTGTGAAGAACATGCCTGCAGGCCTTTTCCTGGTTTCACGTCACAGCTTGAGTATACCCAATGAACTTCTATGGTATCCCCAGGCATAACATTTTTACAGAATTGATGAGATGCAGGGGCTTCTAGCTGTGAAGAGGTTAAGGATTGAGTTTCGTTACATTTCCACCCCCCGGCGCCATTGCTCTCCGCTGGGAGTGAAAAACCGGATGCTTTGTGTTCAGCATGTTTATGAAAGTGGATGTTACACAAATTTAACTGCTCATGGTTGGGAGAAAGGTTAAATTTGACCGGGTTTTCGCCGTCTCTTTGAGTTAAATCCCGTGGCGTTTGTGGGCCAAAGTTTTGACAAATTTCGGCATTTAATCCGCTTGCGAATAGCACCGAAAAAATAATGAATACGGATAGTCTATACATACAGGAACTCCTTTTTATGCGCTGCAAGTTTTATACACGATTGTATTTTCAGGTATCCGGTTCTTTCCATTGGGGCTGGAAATCTTCCCTGCCCATGAGCTTTCGGTATGCCTCGGGCGGCGGGCAGTCCGTGAGCGCTACCTGAAAGAAACTCCCGCCTCCGTCCGCCCGCAGGACATTGACAACAATCTCTTTACGCGGATTATACGTCCTCAGCAGGCGTATCGCGTCTTTTTTCTGTGCGGTTTGTGACAGCGTGGCAATCCGCCCCTCGGGCAGGTAGCCAAGTCGAGCTTCTCTCTGCGCGGTCTCCTTCTCTGTAGAATCATTCTCGTTCGTCGCCTCGTCGGTGTCCTGGTCAGCCTCATCTGGCCACTGCCGAGCGTCCATGAGCACAAGGCCGCGGCCATAACGCAACAGCCCGCTCCAACTCAACGCACCGAACTTCTGCCGATTCTCCCAGATAAAGCGTTCATAGGGGTCCTTGGGGGCTGGAATGTTTTGCCCTGCCTCGTCGGAGGGGGAGACTGTTGGCTTGCTGACGGCAGGTCGGGAGTCGTCTTGGGCGCTCATACCGCGTCGGAGCCTGTAGCGAGGAACCGCTCAATCTTCAATAATGGCGCTCAACGACGTCCGCCAGCCGGACATGGCAAAGCGTTGCTCCAGGCCGTACTGCTTGATTTCGTCGAGTCCGGGCATACGCGTGACCTTCCAGCCTTCGCATGTCGCCGAGCTACACGGACAGGGGTCCGTCATTGCGTCGAGCAGCGCGGTCGGCATATCCAGCCCTTTTGCCAAACGGGCGATAAATTCTTCCTTTGAAATATGAGCCATACCGGGCCAGCGCTAGGCGTCTTTCTTCCCCTCTGAAATGGCAATCACGATAACGGCGATGATCACGCCGAGGGCCGCGCCAACAAGAATCGGACTGTCAGAAAAGAACTCATACAACGCGCCCATAGTACTCTACCTAGCCAGCATGCCCCTGCTGCAGTTCCACCCGGACCAGCCAGGCCCCGTCGGCAAGGGCCTGCATCTTTCCCCGCGCCGCGGTGCGCGAGCGTGGAATCATGCCACAGTCCGTACAGGGGTAGAGATGCTCAGGCGTCACATACTGCAACGCCGTCCGAATACGCGCCGCAACCGTTTCACGCGTTTCCACCTCTTCAGTACCAACGTCGATGACCCCGACCATCAAATCCTTGCCCTTGGCCTCAGCCAACACTGCCGGATCGATGTCAGAGGCGGCACACTCGACTGAGATCATATCAATCGTGCTGGTCCGCAGCAGCGGTAGCGTGCGCGCATAATGGCCCCAGTCCGTGTTTTTGCTCTTCCACTCAACGACTGCAGGGATACCGTATCCATAACAGATATGGACCGCGGTTTTGGCCTGTACCCCTTGAGCACATTGTTCAAGTGCCTGGATACCCCACTCTTCCACCGCGTCGAGATAGATATTGAAACACGGCTCGTCGAACTGCACGACATCGCACCCGTTCTCCGCCAGCTCACACGCCTCTTCATTCACCAGCCGTGCCAGCTCGCCCGCCAGTTTCCGGCGATCTCCGTAGTACTCATCCGCAACCGTATCCGCGATGGTCATCGGACCGGGCAAGGTGACTTTGACCGGCTTTGTCGTGTGCTGCTTCATGAACCGCAGCGCCTCAACCAGCACCGACCGCGGACGACGCAACTGCTTGACCACCCGGGCGGCCCGGACTTTGATACCGTAGCGGTTCCCCCGCGTTTCGATCTCAACCAGACGGCTGAAGTCCAACCCGGTCAGCCCTTCAACGAACCCCCAGATATAATGCCGACGGCGCTGTTCGCCGTCGGTCACGATATTGAGACCTGTCGCTTCCTGGTCGGCGAGCGCGAGCAGAACAGCATCGTCCTGGCCCTCACGCAGCGCATCGTCTTGCAGCTTCCACGAGACATACATCGCGTTTGGAGGAACGAGCCAGGTCGGACGGGGCAAGCTGCCGACAATCATGGTTTGCAGCATCTATAGTTCCTGTTCTCTATACCAACCGAGGGCCTGCATGACCGGCGCGTCAGAAAAAGAGAAGAGGATCGCGTCTGCGGACGCCGAGGTATTCTCATGCGCATGACTCGCCCAGGTTGGTACGGCAAACACGTCACCCGGCCCCCATTCAAGAGCCCTGCCGCTGATGACCGTCTGTCCAGTCCCCTCGACCGCGAGATAGACCTTACTGACGCTTTGCCTGCGCGCCTGCGTTTTTTGGCCGGGTCGGAGGCGCTGCAGAAAGCTGGCCATGGTCGCGAGCGACGGACCGCCCGTCACCGGATTCACATATTCCAGCATGGTGCCGTCAAACGGACTGTCGGCGTCTCTACCGAGGTCCAGTAGCGCGGGGCGTGCCTCACTCCAGGCATATTTGAGTAAAGACGACTGCCCATCGGCTGGGCGTTGCCAAGTTGGCAGGAGTCCACCGTGCTTATAGCCACGGGTTGAGTGATCCTCCGGCTTGGTCAAGTTCTGTGACTCGGTCTGACCGGGTTCAAAAAATGTTCCGGCCAGCATGCCGGCCAAGGGCAGGTCCAGTCCGTCGAGCCAGACAACGGGCTCGGTGCCTTCACTGCCGTGCTCATGCCACGTCCAGTTCGGCGTCAGGACAAAATCTCCCGGCTCCATGGGCAGCTTTTCACCATCGACGACCGTATAGGCCCCCTGTCCTTCCATAATGAAACGGAGCGCGTTGGGCGTGTGCCGGTGGGTTCGCGCGACCTCACCGGGCAGGATGAGCTGAATCCCGGCATACAGCGTGTGGGTTGTGGCGACCCGACCTTCGAGTCCAGGGTTGAGCAGCATGAGCACCCGCCGCTCAGCCTCAGCCGCGGAGACGAGTTCACCTGAGCGCAGGAGTTGGGGGCGCAGGTCTTTCCAGCGCCACAGATACGGCTTAACCGGCGTTTCCGGCGTCGGCGTAAGTTGTTTGCCGAGCACCTTCCACAACGGTCCGACATCGTACTGAGACAAGCCGGCCAGAAAGGTTTCTACTTCGTGCGATTGGGTTGATGTCGCCACGGTGTTTTGCTCAGTTCTCAGCGGTGTCCCTTAATCGGGCGCGGCGATCTCCTCGCACAGCATGACCTGATAATTCAGACCGGCGTATTTTTCATCAGGACCGTGTACGGACCAGCGCTGCGTCCAGCCTTGGGCAAATTTCTGGAGTTCCTCATTCCCCCAAACCTTTTCCCAGGCATCCAAATCGTCGATCTCAAGCAGGTCGTAGTGCGTAAACTGCACCGTCCCAAGTTTTTCATCCAGCACTTTCCAATTCGCATAGCGCTTAATACCCGGAACACTGTTGAAAAACGGATTATCCACGTCACGGAGCCACTGCTCGTACTCCTCCTGATGAACATGCTCACCGAGGTTATAGGTCAGCAGCAGCATGGCTCGTCGTTTGGTCATCTCACAAGCCTCTCATCAGGCCAGACCATACCGCACCCGGAAGCGTAGCGTCAATGAGGAAGGCATACTCGGTGGGCTGCACGGGACAGGCTATGCCGCCGGTGGCAGGAGCGTGCTCACACTGCTCTGGCGGAGTCGCTCAAAAATAAGCTGGGTCGCTCGGGAACGATTCAGGGTGTAGAAGTGAATACCGGGCGCACCGCCGGCAAGCAGGGCTTCACACTGCTGCCACGCCCAGTCAACCCCAATTTCAAACACCGCGTCCGTATCCTCGGCGACCGGCTCCAAGCGTTCTTGCAGCGCAAGCGGAATGGACGCCCCGCACATCCGGGTGAAGCGGACAATCTGACGGTAGTTCAGAATGGGCATGATGCCCGGAATAATGCGCTGCCGAATCCCAAGCTGTCTCGCCCGCGCCACAAAATCAAAATAGTCCTGAGCGTCGAAAAACAACTGGGTGGTCACAAAATCGGCCCCCCGGTCCACCTTTGCCTTGAGATACTGCAAGTCCTGAAACGCATCCACACTTTCCGGGTGCGCCTCTGGATAGCCCGCCACGCCAATACAAAAGGCGCCGCTACGTCGGGCCAGGGCAACCAACTCGGCGGCGTGCGCAAAACCGTCCGGGACCGGGGTAAACGCGGTTTCGCCGCGGGGCGGGTCACCGCGCAGACACATGAGGTTCTCGACGCCACGGTCTTTCAGCTCAAACAGGATATCTCTGAGTTCCGTTTGGCTGTGTCCCACACAGGTCAAGTGGGCCATACCGATGAGCCCCAGTTCAGCCTGGAAGCGACACACCAGATCGATGGTATTCTTTCGGGTCGAACCACCCGCGCCGTAGGTCACAGAGCAAAAACTGGCTCCCAACTTCTGGAGTTCACGGGCTCGATCAAAAAGCGCCTCTCCATCTTCTGCGGTCTTTGGGGGAAAAAATTCAAACGAAAATGTCTGTGGATGAGAATCAAAGAGTGTTCGGATTTTCATGTTCTCCAAGCGATGCTTGCCATCTTTGAGATAAAACTTTTAGTGAGTTGTTCCTTATGCTACCAAGCAGCCCGAAACGAGTCAAAGCCGGTCTGCGTCAGGTGCTCTGCCGTTTCACCTTTACAACCCGATCTTTCCCAGGATACGATTCACTGCGCATATAGAAGGCGAAGAAGGAGGACCCATGTACGCGCTGAAAGACCAGGCCTGTATCGTCGGTGTGGGCGAGACTGCTTATACCCGGGGATCGGGGAAGACCGATCTCGTGCTGATGCTCGAAGCCTCAATGAACGCCATTACCGATGCGGGTCTGAGTCCGCATGATATCGACGGCATTATCCCTCCCCCGCTACCATCAACCGCTGAACATTTTGCCGCCAACCTTGGCGTCGAGGACCTGCGCTATGCGGTCACGGTACATATGGGTGGGGCCAGTCCGGTCACTTCGCTCCAAAGCGCGGCCATGGCGGTTGCCTGCGGAGTAGCGAAAAATATCCTCGTGCCGCTGGGCTGGAACGGCTATTCCACGATGCGCGTCCGTGACATGGGGAATAAGAGTAAGGGCAATGGCGGTGGCGGCAGTGGAGCCCCCGGCGCGCTGGCCAATACCATAGGGGAATACTATCTGCCCTATGGGGCCAACGTTCCGGTGCAATGGTACGCCTGGCTGGCCACCCGGCATAAAGAGCTGTACGGCACCCCGGACGAGGCCATGGGCTCCGTGGCGGTCACCTCACGCAAGCATGCCCAATTGAACGATAAAGCCTATATGCAGGGTCGTCCGCTCAGTATGGAGGACTATCTGAACGCCCGCTGGGTCTCCAAACCCTTCCGGTTGTTCGACTGTTGTTTGGAAACCGACGGAGCGGCCGCCGTGGTGGTGACATCGCCGGAACGAGCGCGCGACCTCAAACATGATCCGGTGTATATTTCGGGTATTGCCGAGGGCCACCCCTACCCTGCGGATGACATTCCCGCCCGGCCCGACCCGTTTACGATCGGGCTCAGCTTTGCCACGCCAAATGCCCTGCAAATGGCTGACGTCGCCCTCAAAGACCTCGACTTTGCCGAAATCTACGACTGCTTTACCTATGTCGTGCTGCTCCAGATGGAAGCGCTTGGATTGTGTAAACGGGGCGAGGTTGGTGAATACGCGCAGGGGGACAGATTTGCACTGGACGGCGAACTGCCCTTGAATACCCACGGCGGCCTGCATTCCGAGGCGCATGTATGGGGCATGAACCACATTGTAGAAGCCACCCATCAACTCCGTCATGAAGCCGGTGCGCGTCAAGTCAAAGACGCCCAACTCGGTCTGGTCACGGGCTGGGGAGATTTTGGGGACGGCAGCCTGGCAATTATGCGCCGATAACAGGAGAGAGGCTATCATGGCAGAAACACAGGAATATCGGTGGCCGGTGCCGAAAATGCGAGGCTTCGCAGCCGAGTTTTATGCGTATTGCAAACGGCACGAACTGCGCTTTCAGCGCTGTACGAATTGCAACACCTGGCGCCATGTGCCGCGCGATATGTGCGCCAAGTGCGGCTCGTTTGCATGGGAATGGGCCAGGTCGTCGGGCAAAGGCAAACTCTTTTCATGGACGACGGCCATGCAGCCCATGTTGCCGCAGTTTGCCGACCTCGTGCCCTACAGTCCGGTGGTGGTGGAACTGGAAGAGGGGGTCCGGATACTCAGTTGGCTGACTGATGTGGCAGATACGGATTTGCGGCTGGATCTGCCGCTTGAGGTTGTGTTTGACGATGTCACCCCAGAGGTGACCTTACCCAAATTCAGACGGGCGGGTTGACCCTCCCTTCAACCGCGAGCATGTCCCATGAACGATTTCCAAGGCTATACCCTGCCCGAAGAACTCACCCTGCTGCAAGATCAGATTCGTCGTTTCGTCCGTGAGGAAATTATCCCGGCTGAACACGCCATCGATCCCGATGCCGCAGACCTGCCCGACGACGTCTATGCGCGTCTGTCAGCAAAAACCAAGGCCGCCGGTCTCTGGTGTCCCGGCGCTCCCAAGGAGTACGGAGGCGGGGGGCTGAATACTTTTAGCATGTCCATTGCCTTGGAAGAGATGGCCCAGCATCGTATGGGCCTGTACAATCCCGGCTGCGGCACGTTTGGACGCTATCCGCCGAATCCTATTTATGCCGGCACCCCGGAACAGATTCAAAAATATGCCGTGCCTACGCTAAAAAACGGCCTCTACACCTTTTTTGCGATTACTGAACCAAGCGGCGGCTCAGACCCGGCTGGGGCCATTCAAACCCGAGCCGTGCGTGACGGGGATTCGTGGATCATTAACGGCTCAAAAATTTTCATCTCGCACGCGCACGAAGCCGAATGGGGGGTGGTCTTTGTCCGGACTGACCCGGAAAAAGGCCGGAAGGGCATTAGCTGCTTTATTATTGACAAAGGCACCCCCGGCTTTACCGCTCGCCCCTTCAGGACCATTCGGACCGTCTCACTGCCCAACGAGGTCTCATTTGAAGATTGCCGGGTGCCGGCCGAAAATATGCTCGGTGACGAAGGTCAGGGACTCTCCCTCTGCTTTGACCTGCTGACCAAAGCGCGCTTTCCCTACTCAGCCGCAAATCTCGGGGTTGCCGTGGCTGCCCATCGGATGGCGATCGAACACGCCAAGCAGCGAGAAACGTTTGGCGAGCTCTTGAGCCAACGCCAGGCGATTCAGTGGATGCTGGCCGATGCGGAAGTCGAATTGCGCGCGACACGCCTGCTCATCTGGGACGGCGCCTGGAAAGCCGACCGCGGAGAAGATGCGCGCGTTGAAGCCTCAATAGCCAAACTGTATTCGAGCGAGGTCCTGGGCCGGGTGATTGATAACGCCGTCCAGATTCATGGCGGCTATGGCGTTTCAAAAGAGTTTCCGCTGGAACGCTGGTATCGTGAGGCCCGAGTCCGGCGTATTGGAGAAGGGCCATCCGAGGTCCACCGTATGGTGATTGCACGGGCATTATTGCGTTAGCGCAGAACCTTGTTCGCACCGAGAAACCCCAGAGAGATGTTCGTCACTCGGACGCGCCGCGCCGCGACCCTCGCGGACTTTTCCCTGTACTGGTGCCACTCTTTGTTCGGACTTGCCTTCATCCTGGCAGGCATCGTCCTATGGGCCGAGGTCTTCGCATTCCCGTCTGATGTCCGGGCCCAGCCTGCTCCGAAGGCACTCACACGCTTACTCCAACAACATCGGCTAGACCCTCAGAACGTTGGCTACCATCTGTTTCGGCTGACGGATGGCCGGGTTATTGATACCTACGACGCGGACACGCCCCGTATCCCGGCTTCGACTACGAAACTCATCACCGCCCTCGCGGCTCTCGAAATTTTAGGAGGAGACTATCGATTTAGGACCCGGCTGCTCGTAAGCGGGAAAGTCCACGAGTCCACCCTGCACGGAGACCTCTATCTGGTCGGGGGTGGAAATCCGACCTTATCAACGAATGACCTCCAAGGCTTTGTTGACGCCCTGAAAGCCGCCGGCATTACTCAAGTGAGTGGACGGTTTGCTTTTGATGAAAGCTTTCTCACAACGACGCAGGAGATTAATCCCAAGCAACCGACCGCAGCCGCGTATAACCCCAGTGTGAGCGCCCTCTCGCTCAACTACAACCGTGTTCAGTTACGCTGGAAGGGCAGGCCCGGAGCCAAAAATTTTCAGACTTGGTTGCGGTCGCCGGCGGACGGTATTTTTCTTCCGGTTACCGATGTCAGTACCGGACTGATTCCCATGGGCGTACAATCCGAGTCCCCTTTTCTCCTTGATGGAGGGAGCAAGGACCACTGGCTGCTCTCGCGTCAGCTTCCGGCACGAGGTTTCAAAGAACTGCCGATCAGGCGTGACCCAGGGAAGGTTGCGGCCTCTCTGTTTCGCACCTACTGTCTGCAACGCGGTATTAGCCTGCCCCAACCTCAAGCTACTCCGGTCCCAACCAACGCACGCCTCCTGTATACGCATCACAGCAAGCCCCTGCCGGAAATTTTGAGTGGGATGCTATTCCACAGTACTAATCTGTCCGCCGAACTCATCGGTCTCGTCACTTCACGCGCGTTGAGAGACTTACCGTTATCCATTACAGACTCAGCAGCGCTGTTGACAGACTGGTCTCAGCGTCGTCTTCCGCAAACGGACTGGACCGGGTTTGTGAGCATGAACCATTCGGGCCTGAGCACCATGTCACGCCACTCACCACGCCATCTCACCGCAATACTCTATAATGGGATGACCCCCACATCCGAACAAACCGGGTATGGCGGACCGGAGACGCCCTCTCCTTTCCTTGACCTCCTGCCGCATCCTGAGTGGGAGAACGAGTGGGCCGAACTCGGGAAAAAAGTGCGGGCCAAGTCAGGCACGATGAGCTATGCCGATGGTCTGACCGGTATATTGACAACACGCAAAGGCCAGCAGTTAGGCTTCGCCCTCCTCGTGACGGACTTCGCCCGACGAGCGGCATTTGACGCGGCCCGCCATGCCGAGAAAGTCCAAACGCCCCCAGAAGCAGAAGCCTGGACTGAGCAGGCTAAAGCGTTTGAGCGGGCCCTGCTCTCACATTGGAGACGCACCTATTGAAGAGAGGGGTTGGGGTGTAGGGATTGGGGAATAAGAAAGGAGATACGACCGACGATTCAGCCGGTTGACAGGTTGACAATCTTGGGGCGGGCGGTCAGAGCTGCAACGGGATCAGGAATAACGCCACCAGATTAAATACGACCAGAAATCCCGCCAAGAGCAAGCAGTAGCCCATAATATCGCCAAAGCGCAGCCCGGCAACAGTGAGAATGGGAATCGCCCAGAACGGTTGCAACAAATTGGTCGTCATATCTCCATACGCATAGCTCAGGGTGACAGTGGGGATGGAGAGCCCCAAGGTCTGTCCTGCTGGAATGAGATAGGAGGCTTCAACGATCCATTTCGACCCGCCCGACGGCACGAAATAGTTCAGCACCCCGGAATACAAATACACAATCGAGGGAAAGGTGCGTGGCGAACTGGCCTCAATGAAAAAGGCGGTCAGCACCTCGCCCAGAGCGGTATATGACATCAGTCCAAAAATTCCCGCGTACAAAGGATATTGGATGACGATCCCCCAGGTATTGCGAATCCCTTGCTCACAGGCATGCAAAAAGGACTTGGGATACCAGTGCAGGAGAAGACCCAGAGCCAGAAACAACAAGTTATAATTGTCTATCGTCCAGGTCTGGCCAAAGCCTTTTTCGAGAATCTGAAGTCCGAAGTAGAGCAGCATGGCGCTGCTGGCAATCAGAGACCAGCCCGGCCACCATTCCATTTTCTCTGCCGGGCGCGTCGCGTCCGGTTTCTGTATGGGCTGATTCAACGCTTCCAAACGATCGGCCTGTTCGGCCGAGGCAGTCACCGCGTCCGCTGCTGGCGGGACGAGAATGGCCGCAACGAGAATACCCACCAGCCCGGCCACAAGCGCGTACCATAAATTAAATGTGGCAAACATGGTCTGCGTGGTCGGAATGGTTTCCGCTAGGATTCCGGCCTTGATGAGGAAATTATCCGGCGTGGCAATAATGAGCGGGGCCGAGCCGGACAGGCCGGTATGCCACACGGTTCCGACACCGAGGTAGGCGCAGGTTACGAGCAGGCGGAAGTCCACGCGCGGGTTAGCGCGCACGATAAAAGGGAGAAATGCCGCCGAAATGACCAGACACAGGGCCCAGTTGAGCCACGCGGTGATGGTCGAAAACAGCGCCATGAGAACGATTGCCTGGCGTGGTTTGTCAGGGTCGGGACGCGAGGCGAGCCATACGAACACCCGCTTGAGCGGTGGGGAGACGGCGCAGGCATACGCCACGACCATCATGACGGTAAACTGCATGGTCAGGCTGAGCAGGGCCCACAAGCCATCCCCCCACGCGGTCAATACCGTTGCCGGAGAAGCGCCCCCGACCGTGAGAGCCAGGAGGGCCACCACCAGCGTCAACATGACGGCAATGACCCACGAGTCGGGTATCCAGCGCTCCGTCCAACGTGTCAGGCTCATGCCCCAGCGGGCCAACCATCCCATTATTATACTCTGCTATGTCCTCTCGTTTGTCGGACGGTGAGCGCTCGTCAGCGGCTCTGCTATTTACTTCAACAATTCCAGTTCGCGCAACATCCCAGGGCTATTCGTCCAGCCTTTTGAAACTTTGACAAAGAGTTCCAGATACACTCGGCAGCCAAAAAAAGCCTCCATACGCTGGCGCGCAGCCTGGCCGATTTTTTTGAGCCGTGCTCCCTTTTGACCAATCACGATGGCCTTCTGGGATGGCCGCTCAACGTGAATGGTCGCGTAAATCCGTAACAGCGGCTTCTCGGCAGGCTCTTCAAACTGCTCAACAATAACAGCCGTACGGTACGGGATTTCCTGCTGAGTGTGGAAAAAGAGCTGTTCTCGGACCATCTCCTGGGCGAGGACCCGCTCGCTCTGGTCCGTGATATTATCATCCGGGTAGAGAGCCGGACCGGGCGGGAGAACAGCCATCAGTGTGGACATGAGTTCGGCCGTATTCTCCCCTTTGAGCGCGCTGATAGGAATCACATCACGCTCGGGCAGTATGCGCCCCACCTGCTCAAGGAGCGGGATCAGTGTTCTCTTTTGGACAAGGTCAATCTTGTTCAATCCGACCAAGACCTGGATCTTAAGCTGAGTGAGGCGCTGGGCAATCTGGGCATCAGCCGGGGTCAGCCCATGCGCCGCATCGAGCAAGAAGAGCGTGACGTCGGTTTCTTGCAAAGCACGCACGGCAGTATCAACCATGTGTCGGTTGAGCAGAGACTGCTGACCGCCATGAATCCCCGGCGTATCAACAAAAATGAGTTGTGCATTGGACTGGGTTTTGATCCCGGTTATGCGCGTCCGCGTCGTTTGGGGTTTGGGCGAGACGATGGCAATCGGCGCCCCTATCAGCGTATTGAGCAGCGTTGATTTCCCAACGTTGGGACGGCCGACGAGCGCGATAAAACCACATCGATGGGTCAAAGAGTCAGGCGAGGATGACATAGCACGTCAAGAAGGTGTCGTTGCCGCTGGTCCGAAGACGACCTTCAGAATGCGCCGTTTCCCGACTTGGAGGATCACCTCGCCTTGCGCGAGGACCTGCAACTCCGCGTCACTGACCCGTTCACCGTCTATTCTCACCCCACCCTGGCTAATGAGACGGCGAGCCTCACTCGTGGATTTCACCAAGTCTGAGGTCTTCAGCAAATGGCACACCCATACCTGGGGCTCTGTACCGGACCAAGCGTACGACGGTATCTCTTCTGGACGTTGCCTGTGCTGAAAGCGTCGGGAAAATTCTTCGGCTGCTCGCGCGGCCGCCGCGCCACCATGAAAACGGGTCACCAACTCGGCCGCTAACTGTTTCTTGGCCTCCATCGGATGGGTGTGTCCATCTGCCACCGCCTGAACATGGGCGGCATCAACGGCACTCAGCAGTTCGTAATAGCTCAGCATCAGTTCGTCGGAGATTGACATGATCTTGCCGTACATGTCGTCCGGCGGGTCGGTGATACCCACTGCATTGCCGAGAGATTTGCTCATCTTTTGTGTCCCATTAATACCTTCGAGAATAGGCGTCGTCAGAATCACCTGCGGTTCCTGACCGAAGCCGCGCTGCATCTCACGTCCGACCAGGAGATTGAAGCGCTGATCCGTACCCCCGAGTTCGACGTCAGCCTCAAGGGCAACGGAATCATAGCCCTGGATCAGCGGGTACAGAAACTCATGCACATGAATAGGCACCCCGGTTTTCAAACGTTTGGAAAAATCATCTCGCTCAAGCAGTCGGGCCACGGTGTAATGGCCGCACAGTTTGACCATGTCGGAGGGTGAAAGTGGATCGATCCATTCTGAATTAAAGCGGAGCTCGGTTCGGTCCGGATCAAGAACCTTGAAGACCTGCTGGGTGTAGGTCTCCGCATTCGCCTTGACCTGCTCGCGCGTCAGGGCCTTGCGTGTTTCAGAACGACCGGTGGGGTCACCGATCATAGCCGTAAAATCACCGATTAAGAAAATGACCGTATGCCCTAATTCCTGGAACTGGCGGAGTTTATTCAGCACGACAGTGTGACCGAGATGCAGGTCCGGGGCCGACGGGTCCGCGCCCCATTTCACGCGTAAAGGTTTTCCGCGTTCGAGCTTTTGCTTGAGCTCTTCCAGCGGAATAATATCCACGGCTCCACGTCCGATTTCTTTGAGTTGTGCTGCAACTGACAGGGTCATAGCAATCACTGACCTTTTAACGCGCATATTCGGTGGATCGTGATTCACGGATGACGGTGACTTTAATCTGACCGGGGTACGTCATCTCACTCTCAATTTGCTTGGCAACCTCCCTGGCGATACTTGAAGCATCACCGTCCGACACCGAACCTGGATTCACCATAATGCGCACCTCGCGCCCGGCCTGTACCGCAAACGACTTCTCCACACCGTTGAATGAACCGCTGATACGCTCCAGGTCTTCGAGTCGTTTGACATAGCTCTCCAGCACCTCTCGTCGAGCACCCGGCCGGGCACCGGATAACGCATCCGCAGCATCAACAATAGGGGCCAGAACGGTTTCCGCCCGGACCTCCTCGTGGTGGGCAGCAATGGCGTTGACTATTTTTGCCGACTCCCCGTATTTCCGGGCCACTTCTCCGCCGATGATCGCGTGCGAGCCTTCAATCTCGTGTGAGACCGCTTTCCCAATATCGTGGAGCAGTCCGGAGCGTTTGGCCTGCTTCTCGTTCAGCCCGAGTTCGGCGGCGATAATACCGCAGATATATGCCGTTTCGATTGAATGCATGAGGACATTCTGGCCATAGCTATACCGATACTTCAACATTCCAACCAGCTTGACGATCTCGGGATGAACCCCATTGATCCCAAGTTCCAGCACGGCTCGTTGACCAGCCTCACGGACCGATTCTTCAACCTCACCCTCCGCCTTTTTTACGACCTCCTCGATACGACCCGGATTAATGCGCCCATCCGAGATCAGGCGCTCAAGCGCTACGCGCGTAATTTCTCGCCGGATGGGACTATGACTCGAAATCAACACCGTTTCGGGCGTATCATCAATAACCAGATCGACCCCGGTCGCAGCCTCAAACGCCCGGATATTGCGTCCCTCACGACCAATGATACGGCCCTTCATATCGTCGCTGGGGAGATGAACAACCGACGCGGTTCGCTCGGAAACAAACTCACCGGACAGGCGTTCAATCGCAATACTAATAATTTTTCGAGCCCGCCGGGTCGCTTCTTCTCGGGCTTCTTCTTCGACGGCCATAATCCGGCGTGAGGCGTCTTGGCGGGCCTCCTCGGTCATCTGGTCAACCAGGACTTGTTTCGCCTCATCTCGGCTCAGGCCGGCTATTTGTTCAAGTTTCTGGCGCGTTTGATCTATTAAGCGATCATACGCTTGCTCTTTTTTCTGCTGACTGTCGGCTTTGCTCTTGAGGCTCTGTTCGCGCCGATTCAAGCCGTCTTCCCGCTCAGCCAGTGCCTCGGAGCGCTTCTCCATCGCTTCATCCCGTCCTTGGAGACGGCGCTCAACCTGTTGAATTTCTTTCCGTCTTTCGTTGATCTCCTGCTCTACTTCGCTTTTCGCCTGCAAAATCGTATCTTTCGCCTGAACTTGGGCTTCTCGTTTAATGACCGAGCCTTCTTTTTTTGCCTCATCAAGAATCTGTTGCGCAGCCCCCTCTGCGCTGTGTATGGTTTCCTGGTTCCATTTTTGCCGCAGGAAGACGAGTCCTCCGGCCCCAGCTACCCCTATCAGCAATCCTAAGACAAGTTCCATGATGACCCTCCTTACCACACTCAGGTCGGATGACCTCGCTGTGGTAGCTACTACCCCCTATACGCATCCGCTTCGTAGATATCCTTTCTTATCAATACATATGGGCTCGGAGGCTACGCTCAATAGAGAGCGGCTCCTGCAATAACAACCAGCACGTGTCAGTTGTCACAGTCTCCTTCCTTCTTCACCCAAGGGCGGAAGGAGCGCAAGAGGGGGGCGTGCAATCGAAGCCACTCGCCTTCAGGATGCGAGTGGTGTGACGTGTTCTCTTCTCAGTCGAGAGTTGCAGACAACTAGCCGGCAGAGTGTGAGTTCAGCGGATTATCGGCCGTTGGCTCATTTGCGCGGCTTTCGGCTTCCTCCAAACGCTCAAGAAGTCGGCTTGAAATCAACTCAGCTTCCTGGACGAGCTGAGCTTCTTGCCGGCTCGATTCCTGCTGACCGGACTTGGCCAATTCGTCGGCAATACTCAACGCCGCCATAATCGCGACTCGAAAAGGGACCGTGACTTTTGCACTTTCCGCAATCTGGCGCATGCGCTGGTCAACAAAAGAAGCAATTTCTCGAACATATTGCTCGTCATCTTCACTCGTTACCGTGAAGGTTTGTCCAAAAATATGTACTTCCATTAATCGCTTCATCGCCTAGCCCTCATCCTCCAAGGCAATCCCTAAATGGCTGAATTGAGACAGGATTTTCTCCAAGCGGCTCCGAATCTCGTTTCGCTCCGCTTCGTATTGCTGGATTCGCTTGAGCAAGAGCGCATATTCATGCTCTTGTTTATCAATGCGAACCAGCAGTGCACTATTTGCACTCTGGACCTGCTCGTGGCGTTCTAAGAATCCATCCAGTTTCGCCTCAAGAAGTTTTAGGCTTTCCAGCGCCATTACCACCCTAGAATAAAGTAAAAGTTTACCCTATGGCCTCTTAGACGTGGCGTCAAGAGAAATATTTATTCCGCAGGCTGGTCGAAAAGTGCCGTAATAAAATCATCCGGGGAAAAGACTTCTAAATCTTCAAGCTGTTCTCCAAGTCCAATATACTGAATCGGTACGCCAAGCTGGCTCCCGACGGCCAAGGCAACTCCGCCTTTTGCTGACCCATCCATTTTCGATAAGATCACACCGGTCAGCGGGAAAGCCGCCTGAAAAGTCCGTGCCTGGATAAGGGCATTCTGTCCGGTTCCGGCATCCAAGACCAGCAGGACCTCATGCGGTGCCCCAGCAATCTCCCGCCCAATGACTCGGTGTATTTTTTTGAGTTCCTCCATAAGCGGCGTTTTGGTATGGAGTCGTCCAGCCGTATCAATCAGGACGACATCGACCCCACGTGCCACCGCAGCCCGGACACCATCAAAGACCACCGCCGAGGGCGAGGCGCCGTCCCGATGCTTAATCATCTCAAGGTCCAATCGTTCGGCCCAGACTGAGAGTTGTTCAATGGCAGCAGCTCGAAACGTATCCCCGGCGACCAGCAGGACCGTTTTTCCTTCTTTTTTCAGCCGTGCTGCCAGCTTCGCAATGGATGTTGTCTTCCCCGCTCCATTGACACCGACAACCAGAATGACTCGTGGACGCGCCTCATCACTCCCCTCAACGGGCTGCCCCCCCCTCTCAAGAAGGGACCGAAGCTCTACCTTGAGAGTGGAGCGGAGCGCTTCGGCCTCGTCCTGAGACGATTTGCCTGTCCGGACCGTACTCGTACCTGCACGTAGGCGCTCGATCACCTGCAAGGAGGTTTCGACTCCAACATCGGCTTGTATAAGGGCCTCCTCCAGGTCGGAGAAGAAGGCTTCCCTCGACTGCCGGCTCTGCTCCGACGAGGCATCAAAGGGACGACGCAAAAGGTCTCGTAATCGAGTGAGTCCACGTCGCCAACGCGCGTCTTTCGTGACCGGAGCAAGAGTGTGTGTCTCTGCGACCGGGGGAGAAGCAGAATCCGGCTGCACCTTCTCTTTTCGCTGCCAAAATCGGAGAGCCATCAGGACACACGCACGGACACCATGGTCGACACACCCGGCTCCTGCATAGTGACGCCGTAGAGCGTATCTGCCACCTCCATGGTGCGCTTATTATGCGTAATCAAGACAATCTGCGTTGTTTCGCTCATTTCCCGCAATAGCTGATTGAACCGCCCGACGTTGGCATCGTCCAGCGGAGCATCGACCTCATCAAGAATGCAGAACGGGCTCGGCCGTATCAAAAACAGGGCAAAGGTGAAACTCAGCGCGGCCAGGGCCTTCTCTCCTCCGGAAAGAAGTTGCATGGAGCGGAGGCGTTTACCCGGGGGTTGAACCTCGAGTTCGACGCCACTCTCAGACAAGTCCGATTCATTGGTCAGCGTAATATGGGCCTGACCACCCTCAACCAAACGCGCGTACACCTCCCCAAACTTCGCGTTCACCTGGTGGAAGGTTTCCCGAAAACGGTCTCGCGACTCGCGGTTTAACTTATTGATCGTACTTTGCAAATCCTCAATTGAATGCAACAGGTCAGCCTTCTGGGATTCAATAGAGGTAAAACGCTCCTGGACCTCATCAAGCTCAACCGCAGCGTTGGGATTGACCTCACCAAGCCGAGCAAGCTTCTCTCGCAATTCCTGACGGCGCGCTTCTCCCTCAGCCAGATCAAATTCCTGGTGACGATAGACTGAAAGGACCTCAGTCAGCTTCACCTGATAGCGTTCCCGGACCGTCTCCTCAAGATGTTCGCGACTCACCCGCTTCTCAGCCAGACTCACTTCAATGCGCGTTTTTTCCTCTCGCAGCCGAGTGGCTTCCTGGCGACTCTCTTCGATAAGCGTTTCGCATTGCTGGGCAGCCGCCCGGATTTGGGCACACTCGGCATCGCGACGGGTGCGTTCTGCTTTCGTCGAATCAAGGCTGGAGAGCGTCTGTGTCATTTGATCTTCTAACGCCGCCTTTTCCGACAGGAGACGCTCTGCCTCTTGCTTGCCAGCCTGGATATCAGCTTGGCCGGCCTGTATCCGTTCTTCCAAGTCCTGCATCTGGCGCCTGAGTTGGTCTACCTGGGCTTGGAGGCCGCCGTAGCGTTCCCGATGTTCGGCAAGGCGGACACGCAGGTCATCCATCTGCGTACGGTGCCGGTCACACGCATCTTTTGCTTCTTCCATCTCTACTTGCTGAGCGGCCAGCAGGTCTTCACGCTCCTGACGTTGCGTCGCAATGGCGCGTTCCTGCGCGTGGGCCTGCTGTATGTCAGCTTGTAAGGATTGCCTTTCCTGCCCCAAGGCGTTCTGCTCGTAGCTCACCCCTTCTCCGCGGTCAAGCAAGCGGCGTACTTCACCTTCAAGCTGCCCCGCCTCGCGCTGCAACGCTTCATTCTCCTGGCCCAGCTTCTGGGCTTGAACATCAAGACTCTGCAACTCGCCTTCGAGTGCCTGTTGGCGTTGCTTCAGGGTTTGCCGCTGTTCGATAAGGTCGGACACACGCTCAGCCTGTTGGGACAGTTCCTGCCGCAACCCCCGAATTTCACGGCGACGCTCAAGGAGGCCTGCTTCCGCAACACCACCACTCCCTCCGCTGACTCCGCCAAGAGCGGAAATAACCTCTCCCTGTGGCGTCACATAAGTCCGGACGCCCTGGCTCTGGTTCCAGAGTTCCAGCCCAACCCGGAGGTTGGGGACAAGCACGACATCCCCCAGGAGGGCTTCGACCATCTGTCTATAGTCAGGCGGAATATCAACATGGCGGATGAGGGGAGACACTCCCTCTCCAACAGTCGCCCACATCGGCCCGTCAGCCTCAGTCTGACTTGGCGTCTGTTTGTCGCACTGGAGTTGGAGCGGAATAAAATGTCCATGCCCGGACTGCATCTGGTTCAAATAGTCCACCGCAACGACACCGGCCTCGATGTCTGTCACCACCATATACTCCAACTTCTCCCGTAACACCGCCGCAACCGCGCGCTCATAGGCTTGCGGCACTTCTATCATTTGCGCCACGACCCCAAGAACGTCCGCAGGAAATTCGCAGTCGGACATGACCGACTGAACGCCTTGGTCATAGCGGTCGTACTCCTGTTCGAGTTCTTCCAAGGTTGTCAAGCGCGCCCGCAATTCCGCTTGCTTGGCCCCGGCCTCAGAGAGCGCCGTATCAAGTTGTTCTCCAACCTGAAGAGCCGCCCGCAGCTCACCATTCTTTTCTTCGCGCTGCTGCTGTCCGTGTTGGACACGCTGGTGAAGGGCCGACGATTTTTCCTGAAGCACGGCAAGTACCTGCTCTCGCTCTACTCGGAGTTGGCCAATCTGCTTGGCTTTGTCAGCCAGTAACTCCAGCCGCTGGGAGACCTCCTCAGTCCGCTCTCGGGAATAGGCCAGCGCGTTCTTGACTTGCGATTCCTGGGTAAGGAGATCAACCATTTCGGTCTTGAGTTCTTCAACCTGGGACTCGTGCTGCCGGGTCGTATCTTGCAGGTCGGCGAGGACCTGCTCCTGCGTCTGCAGGGCGTCTTCGTCGTATTGTATCTGCTCAGCCACCTCTGCTGCACTCGCCACTCGCTGAGAGAACTCTTGTTCCACCTGCGTTTTTTTCTCCGACACCAGACGATAGTCATGCTCTGCGGCGGCGAGACGTGTGTGGACCTGCTCCTCCTGCTGGGCTCGGAACGACTGTTTCTGCTCGGACTGTTGAAGCGTACTTTCCAGTGAGTGGAAACGCTCCTCAAGCTCTCGAAGCGCATCTTCCTCGCGCGCAGCCCGCTCTGCTGTGGACATACGCTCTGCTTGGAGGGTACGAATCTTTTGGTTGAGTTGCTCTTCTTCTCGCCCGACCGCAGCCTGCCGGCTCACCAGACTGCTGACCTCTGTGGTCAGTGCTTGGTAGGCGCGACTCTGAAGCGTGAGATCAACGGTTTTCAACTCATCTTGGAGCACTTTATATTGCTCGGCCTTTTTTGCCTGACGACGGAGGGTGCCCAACTGACGGTTCATCTCATACAGCAGATCAGAGACCCGAGACAAATTCTCTCGGGTGCGTTCGAGTTTGCGCTCAGCAGCCAAACGGCGACTGCGATACAAACTCACCCCGGCGGCTTCTTCCACGAGGACCCGGATATCCTGTGCTTTGGCGTTAATCAGCGCCTCGACACGCCCTTGCTCAATAATGGAGTAGGCTTTCGTGCCGGCGCCGGTTCCCAGAAAGAATTCAACTATATCGCGCACACGGCAGGGGACCTTATTAAACA
>JAJDZM010000050.1 GCA_022824615.1 Candidatus Binatia bacterium
GTACCCGAGTCAGGCAACGATTTTGCGTTGCGCGAGGTCCAAAAATGGTGCGAGCTGGTCGAACTCTCACAGTTAGAGCCGCACCCGATCCTGATAGACCTCATTGGCTGGCTCAAGGCCAACGCCCCGGACACCCAGCGCCTCACCTTAGTCCACGGAGCCTATCGGACCGGTAATTTGTTAATCGACAACGACGAGGTCTCGGCGGTGCTCGACTGGGAACTGCAAGTCATCGGCGACCCGATGTATGACGTGGCCTATGTCCTGACCGACCTCAATCGAGAGGGCAGTCAGCTCTTATCCCATCTGGTTGAGCGGGACGCTTTTTTTCAGGACTACGAGCAAGCCACGGGCATCGAGATCGACGAAGCGGTCTGTCAGTACTACGGCATGCTGTACCAACTGCGCTCGGCTGCCTTTTGGATGAGCGCGGCGGGTCTGTACGCTTCGGGCCGGAGCGATGATATTCGCCTTGCCCGCACGGCCTGGTCCGTGCCCTTTGTCCTGGAGGGCGCGGCGCGGGCGTTGGGCTATTAGACCTTCACCATTATGTACAGTCTTCTTAACTTTCTGTATTAAAAATATCTCTTGCACGTTACACAGCTTCATATTTTCATCAGGAGTTCGATGAGCTGATTGTGAACTTCCGGCTTCAGTCGTGAGCGCAGACTCAGGCGGCCATGAATGCCGGCGGAGCGGCCCCCTGCGTGTCAAACAGGGGCTCGTTCCCAAGCTTGCGGAGTTCCGGCATGACCTCCTTGGCAAAAAGGCGTATGCTGGCCTGCGCTTCGTCCCACCGGGACGCGGGGGAACATTCGAAGTGACGCACGACCCGAAGCGGTAACAACTTGACAATAATCGAGCGACACAGAAAGATGCACCCGGCAACAGACTCGGGTAACCCATTCCCAGATGGGAGAGAATACGACCAATAGAGAGGACCTTACTATGAAGCTCGCGTTGTATCTGCCGAATCTCCGCGACAAGATCACGGTCAGCGAAATCGTCGACCTGGCACGGGAAGCGGAGGACCTTGCATTCGACTCGGTGTGGTCGCTGGACCGTATCGTGGTGCCCGAAGCCTCAGACCGCCAGGAACTCGAAAAGTCGTTTGGCTTCATGTCGGAATTTCCGAAGGCGCTGCCCGTGAGTGCGCGGGCGGAGTTCCTGCATGGCATGCCACTCATTCCGTATCTGGCTGCCATCACCAAGCGTGTGCGGTTGGGGGTCAGTATCATTGTCACCCCCTATCGCGCTCCCGGCGTGTTGGCCGCAGAACTCGCGACCTGGGATCACCTCTCGGGCGGGCGGTTGAACGTCGGTGTCGGTTCGGGCTGGATGCCGGAGGAGTTCGCCGCGTCAAGCGCCGCTCATATCTATAAGAAGCGTAACAAGCACGTGAGAGAAACGATCGAAGTGCTACAGGGGGTCTGGACTAACGAGTTGTTCGAGTATCACGGAGAATTCGCCGACTTCCCAAAATGTGGCTTTGGCGTGAAGCCAGTCCAAAAGCCCCGGCCGCCGATGTTTTTTGGCGGCTTAGGCCGGCCCGACCTCGCGGCAGCGCGCGTTGCCAAGTATGGCCTTGAGGGGTGGATCGGGATCATGGACACGCCGGAGGCGATCGCTGCCTGGCGAACCGCCATCAAGGACGAGTTGGAGAAGCTCGGCAGCGGGCCTACCATCGACGACATCGAAATTTCGAGCATGCTGCCGTTTGAGATCACCCGCGACAAAACGGATCAGACGCCACGGGGCAAGCTGACGCCAACGCTGGTCGGCACGGCCGAGCAGATCGCGGACAATCTCAAACGGTATCGGGATTCCGGGCTGACAATGCCCCTCCTGTGGCCGCCGTTCAGTGGGACGCCGACCGCGAAGACCATCGGGGATATGCGGCGCCTCGTGCACGACATTCTCCCCAAGGTCTAAGACCGGTACGGCGGGCCGGTCTTGTCAGGTTGCGAGCCTTTAGAGCACCAGGCTCGGGCCGCCGTTCTTGCCCCAGTGTTCGTTGTCGTAATACTCGCGCCATTCGTAAATCTTACCGTCCTCGGTCAGCTCGAACATGCCGCACACCGGGAGTTGGAGTTGCCAGGTGCCGCTACCGTCCCAGTCCCATTGATCCAGGCGCTCGGTGATGACCCGGTCGCCGGAGCCGAAGACGTTGAGGAGCTTGAACTCGGCGCGTTTGGCCGGGGCGAAGATCGAGGCGATCATCTTGCGCACATTAGCCTTGCCGCGAATCGCCTCCAGCGGCTGGTTGAGATAGCACATATCGTCGGTGACCTGGGCCATGCAGGCGTCAACATCAAGATCGTCCCAGCCCTTGAGAAAGGCGCGGACCACGCCTTCGTTGCGGGCGATTTTCCAATTCGTATCGGTGCTCATAAGCGCTTCCTTTCTGGGTCGTGCCGCGGGCGGTCAGTCGAGGTGCAGAGTCGGTCCGCCGTTCTCGAACCACATCCGGTTGTCGAAATAATCCCGCCAGCCGCAGATCTTACCGGCTTCGTTGACATCGAACATGCCGATGCAGGGCAGCTTGAGTCCCCAGCCCTTGCCGTCGAAATCCCAGCAGTCGAGCCGTTCGGTGACCACCGTGTTGCCGTACCCGAAGCAGTTGCGCAGCTCCCAGTGCACCCGATGCGAGAGCTTCATGATGCCTGCGACGATCTTACGCACATCCTGCTGGCCGACCACCGGTTCGATCGGCTGGTTGATATAGACAATATCGTCTGACAGACAGGCCATGGCCACGTCCGGGTCAACCGCCCGCCAGGCGTCAACGAACAGGCGCACCTTGAAGACGTTGCGCTCAACGATTTCATCCTGAGTCATAGGGCCTCCATTGTGGTTTTTTATGATTCTGACATCCAGACTATCCGCTAATCTTCTTGATAATTCGGACTATCTAGCGCCAAGAATGCAAATGGTCAATTGCGGAATGGGGTGCAGGTCATACGGAGCGGCCGGCCTGAAAAAGTTCCCGTTCGGCAAGGAGGAAGCCGTTCAACGGCAGCGCGCCCGAACCCGTCTCGGACCGCGCCGCACTCGCCGTGTAGGACTCGTTCCAACAGCGGGAACCGCGCGGACTCGGCAGTGTCTTCCCTCTCAGGACGTAGGCTGCGTATTTCCTGAAAAGCGCCTCATTTCGGGCTTGACCCGGAATCCGGTGCCCCTGGAAGCGACGGGGACCAGGAGTGCGGGCGTCCAGCCCGCAAGCGGCCAGGATGGCCGCTCTCCCAGGCAGCGGGAGGCCCCCCACTCCCTAGGGATCATTCGCCTCCAGTGCTCGCAGGGCCGTGGCCACCTCCACCCAGCGCGTCATCCCTCAGTCCCGTCTCCTTCGACTTCGCTCCGCTACGCTCAGGACGAACGGCGTCGAAGGAGGCTCGGGACAGGCTCTCCCGCCAGGGGAGAGGGAGCAAATGGGGCGGGGGACCTACCCTCCTCAGTCCCCCTTGATACGGGGGAAGCGCGCCAGCGCAGGGGGATTGCGCGGCCGGCCAGGGCATGCCGGGGGCAGCGCACGTCTCAGGAGAGGGGGCTGCCACTCAAAGCTGCTGGCACTGCGGACAAAAATGCGTGCTGCGCGGCCCGACCGGGGTGCGTTCAATCGGGGTTTGACACCGCCGGCAGGGCTGGCCCGTCCGGCCATAGACCCGAAAGAAATTCTGGTAGTTGCCCTGACGAGTGGTCAAGGATGCTGAATATGATATGACGGAGCCCGAGCAAGGAGGAAAGAATGCCGACCTTCAGAACCGAAGACGGAGCCGAGCTGCACTATAAAGTCGAGGGCCAGGATAGGGGCAATCCCGGCCTGATCTTCATTCACGGCTGGTGCTCCAATCTGAATCACTGGGAGGAGCAGGCTGCTTACTTTCAGGACTCCCACCGTATTCTCCGTATGGACCGGCGCGGCATGGGCAAATCGACCACCCCAGGGTCCGGCCATACGCCCCGGCAGCACGCCGCGGACATCGCGGCCCTGGCCCGCCACGAAGGCTTCAGCAATGCCGTGGCGATCGCGCACGCCGGTGGCGGCCCGGCGGGTGTCGCCTTCAGCCATGACTACCCGGACCTGGTGCGCGCCTTCGTCCTGGTTGACTCGGCGGTAATGCCTGGAGCCGATCTCGATAACCCCACAACCGGGACCGAGCGGTTTTACGCCGAGATGGTAGAGAAACTGACAGCTCCAAACGGCGAGCGCTATTTTCGGGAGCTGTATACCAGCTTTTTTGGTCCCCAGGCCGACCGCGCGATGGTCGAGACTGCGGTCGGTGAGGCATGTCGCACTCCCGTGGACGTGCGCGTCAAAGAGATCAGCCTGATGGCTTCTGACTCCGCTACGCCGGCCGCTGCCATGCCGCAGCCGACGCTGGTCATGGTCGGTCCCTGGATGGCGGACGCTTTTCCACAGGCCGCCGACCTGAAGCATCTGAAATCCTGTTTCAAGCAGGTCGAATTTGCTCAGGCCATTGGTGCGGGCCACTTCCTCCAGCTCGAAGTCCCGGACCAGGTGAACGCTTTTATCAAAAGCTTTGTGTCCAGACTGGCCGGGTGACTATCTGAGAAAAGGACTCGGACATGCCGATTCAAGAGTTTGCTCCCATGACCAAAGACTTCCCGACCTTTGACTGCGACGCCCATGTCACCGAGCCACCCTGGATTTGGGAGCGGGCCAAGGATTGGCTGACCAAAGACGAACTGGAGGCTCTCAAGACCACCATGTGGTTTGATGCCGAGAGCAAGCAACTGATTGTGAACGGCGTGCCGGGGTCGGGTATCGGCTCCCAACTGATTGGCGGCCGGCGGGGGCGTATCCACGCCATCTCCTTTGCCGGGCCGGGGCTCAAACACGATATCCAGCGCGCCCTGTACGTCCGCAACCTGAACCCCGAGACCGCCCTGACGGCCGAGCAGGCCGACTATCTTGACCACAAGGGCTCCTATAAACCGCGGGAGCGGCTGCGGGATATGGACATCCAGGGCATAGACCAGGTGATGATCATCCCGACCGATATCGACACCTATCCCTGGCTGCAAAACGCGCTCGGGGCCAAGGCCATGTGTAAAGCCTATAACGAGTGGGCGTATGAATACTGTCAGGAAGATCCCGAGCGGCTCTATTTTGCGGCTATGCTGCCCATGCAGGACCCGAAGTACGCGGCCCAGGAAGTCTACCGGGTGGCGGCAAAAGGCTGTCGGGTGGGTCTGGTCCGGCCCGTTGACGCCATGGGTAATTACCCGCTCCAGCCCAAGTATGAGCAGGTCTGGCGGGCCATGGAAGAGACCGGCGTGGTGTACGGCATGCATCCCTTTCCGGCCTTTGGTTCTCTCAAGCCCGCCGGTTATGCCGAACAATATTCCGGCGCGGAGTTGATCGCCCGGACCATTATCTCCGCGGGTCTGCCGCACTCGTTTCTGACCAATGTGCAGAACTTTCAGGCCGAAGCCGCGCTGTGGGTCACCATGGTTCTGATGTCGGGCTTTTTTGAACGCCATCCCAGGATACGGGCCGCGGTGTTCGAGGCTTCCTCGACCTGGCTGAGCTTTCTGCTTGACCGCTGCGATAAGTTCTACAAGCTGTACCGCAACGAGCGCGAGCTGGCGCCGCTCAAGCGCCTGCCGAGCGAGACCTTTTTCGCGCACTGCGTAACCGGTTTTGAGGGCGATGAGGCTCCGCCCTCGCGTCTGCCCGAGTTTTATAAAGACATCCTGGCCTGGTCGTCGGATGTGTATCATCACGACGGCGACGATGTGTGGCGGGCGCTCGAGACCATGCGTGCGTGTGATCTGCCGGAGTCCCACCAGAGCAAATTCCTGGGAGACAACGCGCGCAAGCTCTACCATATCGAGGCCCCGGAAACCTTCATCCGGGAGCGGGTGACCGAGATTGAACGACCGGACTGGTGGCCGACCGAGGACGAGGTCAAGCGTTCCCTGGAGCCCGAGGCCGCGCTCATCCGGCCTCCGCGGGAACGCGGCAGACAGCCCAACGGGAACGGCCGGGCCGCCGAGGGAGCCCGGGCATGACCAAGCGCTTTGCCGTTTTTGATGCCAACTCCCATATTGTCGAGTCACCCGCGATCTGGGAGACCTATTTAGAGCCGGACTATCGCGCCCTGGGCAAATTCTCCCTGTGGCGGGAAGACGGCCAGTACGCCTCCTACCTCAAAATCAACGGCGAGGCCCACCACGACCAAGTCAATCCCAACATCCCCCGCTACGCCATCTGGCGGCCGGGCATGACCTGCGAGCAGATCGGGGAGCTCGACCCCGATACCCGGCACACCATGACCGAGGGAGCGTCTGACCCTCAGGCGCGGCTGCGGGATATGGATGCCATGGGCGTGGATCAGACCCTGCTCTACCCGACCTGGTTTGCCGAGGGCTTCCCCCTGATCAAGGACCCGGACAGCGCCAACGCGCTCGCCCAGGCGTATAACAACTGGATCGCCGACTTTTGTCAGGCCGCGCCCGACCGTTTGTACGCCGCGGCCATGATTCCCCTGCAAAACATGGATTATGCACTGGCGGAACTGCGACGGATTGTGTCCATACCGTGCTTTCGGGGCGTGTTTCTCCGACCGCTGTTCGTGCAGGGACGCTATTATACTCATCCCTACTACGATCCGTTCTGGGCCGAGCTTGAGCGCCTCGACCTGACGCTTGCCGTTCATCCCGCCAGCGGCTTATGGAACCCGGAATGGACCTCCCACGCCCCGTTTATCGAGAAGGTCAACCGCCGGCTCACTCAGGTCACCCTGTTCAGAGAGGCCGGCGGCGGCCCGTTTGCGGGCGGCGGTAATGGGCCGAATTTTACCTTTGGCGCCCAGCAGCCGATCGGCCATCCGGTCGCTCCGATCCTGTCTCCGTGGCTGGATAACCATATGTTTGTAGCCGCGACCCTGATCGGTTTTACGGTCATGCAACGCTATCAGAAGCTGAAGGTGGTGATGGCCGGCGGTCAGGCGTCCTGGATGGAAGAGGTGCTGGAGAAGATGGAAGCGTCCGTCCTGACGATTCCGCCCCTGCACTACTATCCGGTGCGGACCGATGTGGAAGACATGTGGGAAGAGGGCCGGGTGTTGCTCGCCTTTGACGCCGAGGAGCGGCTGATCCGGCAGTTGCCTCACACCTTTGCCCACAAGATCGTCTGGGGCTCGCGCTATCCGCAGCAGGATACGACCAGCGCCTGGGAGGCGATTGAGACTCTGCGTCAGGCCCAGATCGACGAGCCCAGCATGGCCCGCATGTTAGGCGGTAATGCCGCTGAACAGTTCGGCATCGAACTGGTGCAAAAGGTAGGGTAGGGGGCGTTACCCGGACAAGAGAGAAATTATGGCTTCTTCGAACCTCTC
>JAJDZM010000118.1 GCA_022824615.1 Candidatus Binatia bacterium
GGGGGCGGGGCCGGGGGGCTAAAAAAACTTTTTTGACCCCTACCTCCCAATTCCGGGGTTGTACAACCCCCCCCCCCCCCCCCCCCCTTACTGGGGGGGGTGGGGGGGGGTATTCCTGGAGTGACGCCGCGCCCAAATCAATCGGGCGGGTGCGCTCGTTCTACGGCAATTTTGGCATCCTGGTGCGAGCCTACGCCTATATTCTGGCCATGGGTGGAGACGGGCTCACCCACGCCACACGCATGGCCATTCTGAACGCCAACTACCTTCGCAAACGGCTCGAATCCGTCTACACCCTGGCCACCCATGAGCCGTGCATGCATGAATGTGTCTTCTCGGACCGCTCGTTTCATCAGACCGGCATCAAGACCCTGGATATTGCCAAACGTCTGCTCGATTATGGCTTTTACGCGCCGACGATTTATTTCCCCTTAGTGGTGAGCGGGGCACTGATGATTGAGCCGACGGAAACGGAAACCAAAGAAACCCTGGACGAATTTGCCGACGCGCTGCTGGCCATTGCCCAGGAGATGAGCGACCGGCCCGACCTGCTCAAGCAAGCGCCGTTCACCACGCCGGTCAGCCGCCTGGACGAGACCCGCGCCGCCCGCCGGCCGGTCTTGCGCTGGAGCCGCTCGCCTGACTCCTAACCCCCAACCCCCAATCCCTAACCCCCATTCCAGCTTTCTGCTAGGCTGCGCGGTGTGGAGACGATTCATATCCGCGGTGCGCGCCAACATAATCTCAAAAACATCAGTCTTGAGATTCCGCGCCAGAAGTTTGTGGTGATTACCGGCATCTCCGGGTCGGGGAAATCGACTCTGGCCTTTGACGTCCTCTACGCCGAGGGCCGACGGCGCTATATGGCCTCGCTGTCCGCCTCGGCTCGTCAGTTTCTGACGCAGCATGCCAAACCCGATGTGGATGCCATCAGCGGCCTGTCCCCAACGGTTGCGCTTGAACAGCGCCGCACGACAACTTCACCTCGCTCGACCGTGGGCACGGTCAGTGAGATTGCCGACTATCTGCGGTTGCTCTACGCAAGGGTCGGCACGCCTCACTGCTTGGAATGCGGGCGAGTGATTGAACGCCACAGCGTACCCCAGATTGTCGATCAACTGCTTGATATACCCGAAGGGAGTCGGCTCCAGCTTCTGGCGCCCATCCGCCTTTTCCATCCGGATGATTGTGACACCGTTCTCCAGGACCTGCACAAGGCGGGATTTGTCCGAGTCCGGTTAAACGGAACGGTCCACGACCTGATGGATTTGGATTTGGCTGAAAAGATTGCGGGTCTGAAATCCGGAGAGGTCGCCGAGACACAACTCGACATCGTCGTTGACCGACTTGTGGTCAAAAGCGGCATAGCCCAACGCCTGGCCGATTCGCTGGATACGGCTTTGCGCTATGGCAAGGATGTGGTCAAGGTGCTGGTTGAGCCCTTCGACTTCGCTACGCTACGCTCAGGATACGAGGAGCGGCTGTTCACGCAGCGCCCCGTCTGTCCGGCCTGTGGTTTTGCCTATCCGGAACTGAGCCCGGCGTTTTTTTCACCCAACAGCCCCGAAGGAGCGTGTCCGGCCTGTGAGGGGCTCGGCGTACAACAGGAGCGGGCGACGAAGAGGCGGGGGAAAGCCCAGGCCGCGGCCGAATCGCAGATCTGTTCTGCGTGTAACGGCTCCCGCCTCCGGCCGGAGACTCAGGGGATACGCATCGAGGGAAGGAGCCTGAGCGAGCTCACCGCCAAACCGCTTGAAGAGGCGCTCGACTTTTTTTCTCAGCTTGGTTTTTACGGACAGACAGAGCCAGTCGCCCGCCCGCTCTGTCAGGAGATTATCTCGCGTCTTCAGGCGTTAGTCGATCTGGGCTTAGCCTATCTCAGCCTGGATCGCACGATAGTATCGCTGTCCGGGGGTGAGGCCCAGCGGGTCCGGCTGGCGACGCTGCTGGGGAATGGCTTGTCCGGGGTCATCTATATTCTGGACGAACCGTCGGTCGGGCTGCATCCGCGTGACACGGGTCAACTCCTGGAGATGCTCAGACGTCTGTGCGGTCAGGGGAATACGATTGTAGTGGTCGAGCACGACCCTGAGACCATGCTGGCTGCTGACCATCTGATTGATTTGGGCCCGGGTGCCGGCGAGCAGGGGGGACAGGTCTGTGCCGTAGGCACACCGCAGGCCGTCAAAAATACCCCGGACTCGCTGACCGGACAGTATCTTTCCGGCGCATCGCAGATTCCAGTCCCGACAAAACGACGCGCATCGCAACATTACCTCACCCTCGCCCACACCAAGGTGCATAATCTCAAAGATGTCTACGTGGACTTCCCGCTCGGAACGCTGACGTGTGTGACCGGCGTCTCGGGCTCGGGCAAGAGTTCGCTTATCAACGACGCCCTCGTGCCCGCTCTTGGGGCGGTGCTCGCGGGTATACAACCGACCGCAGCAGAGGTTGGCGAGCTCTCCGGTTGGCAGCATCTCAACAAAATGATCGTGGTTGACCAGGCTCCCATTGGGCGAACGCCCAGTTCCACCCCGGCAACGTATATCGGACTCCTCCGTCCGCTGCGCGCCCTGTTTGCCCGACTGCCCGAGGCGCGGGTGTGTGGCTATAACCCGGATCGCTTCTCTTTTAACGTCAAAGGCGGGCGCTGCGAGGCGTGTGAAGGAAATGGCGTCTTCGCAGTAGAGATGAGCTTTTTACCCGATGTCTATGTCCAGTGTGATGTGTGCCACGGCCAGCGCTATAACCGAGAGACGCTGGCGGTCACCCTGCGTGGTCAGAGTATTGCCGACGTGCTGAATATGACGGTCGCCGAGGCGCTCTCAGCGTATGGTGATCTTCCTGAAATCCGCTCGCGGTTGGAAACCTTACGCGCGGTTGGGCTGGCATATATACGCCTGGGTCAAGCCGCCCCAACGCTCTCCGGGGGCGAAGCGCAGCGGCTCAAGCTGGCCAAAGAGTTGAGCCGGAAGAGTACGGGACAGACCCTGTTCCTCTTTGATGAACCGACCACTGGCCTCCATCTGGCCGATATTCAGCGCTTGCTGGACATTTTTACCTTACTCGTGGAAGCGGGGAATACCGTTGTGGTGGTTGAACATAATCTGGAGGTGGTAAAAACCGCGGATTGGATCATTGACTTGGGTCCCGAAGGGGGAGAGGCCGGAGGGCGGGTCGTTGCCTGCGGGACACCCGAGGACATTGCGCGTGTTGAGCAATCGTACACCGGCCGGTTTTTGAAAGGCCTCTTGTGAGCCTCGGCTTCACTCACGTGCTGCCACTCGCCCTGGCCTTGCCGTGTAGGTTGACAGGCTCAGGGAGAAATCCTAAGTTAGACTTCTAAAGTCCACTTTAAGCAATCCCAACTCGCAGCGAACAACGAAAGGGCACTATGGAGCGCGATCCGATCTATATGGATAACCAAGCCACCACGCCAGTAGACCCGCGCGTGATTGAGGCGATGGTCCCGTTTCTCGGAGAGATATACGGCAATGCGGCCAGCCGCAATCATGCTTTTGGGTGGGCGGCCGAAGAGGCCGTGGACCGGGGACGCAGCCAGATTGCGGATTTGGTCGGCGCCCGCCCCAAGGAGATCATTTTCACCAGTGGGGCGACCGAGTCGGACAATCTGGCAATTAAGGGTGTAGCGGATTTTTACGCGGATAGAGGCAATCACATTATTACCGCAGTCACGGAACACAAGGCGGTCCTGGATACCTGTCAGGCTCTCGAACGGGCGAATATCGCGGAGGTGACCTACTTACCGGTGGATCAGTATGGTCGGGTGGATGTCGATGATGTGAAGAAGGCGATCCGAGACGAGACGATCCTGATCTCTCTGATGTATGCCAACAACGAGATTGGCACCCTGCACCCCATTCGAGAGATTGGCAAGCTCGCCAAAGAGCGGGGCATCCTCTTTCACTGCGATGCGACTCAGGGTGTGGGCAAGATCCCGGTGAACGTTGATGAAGATGGCATCGACCTGATGTCGATGAGCGCCCATAAGATGTATGGGCCCAAGGGCTGTGGGGCCTTATATGTCAGGTCACGGGGACCCCGGGTCCGCCTGCGAGCCCAGATGCACGGCGGTGGCCATGAGCGGGGCATGCGCTCGGGGACGCTGAACGTGGCAGGCATTGTCGGGTTTGGCAAGGCGTGTGAGTTGTGCGGGCAGGAATTGGAAGCCGAGGCTGGCCGCCTTATGAGTCTGCGTCAGAGACTCTATACTGGTCTGACCGAGAACCTGGAAGAGGTGTATTTGAACGGCCATCCAACGGAGCGGATTCCCGGTAACCTGAATCTGAGCTTTTCGTATGTGGAGGGCGAATCCTTCCTGATGGGACTCAACCGGGAGGTCGCGCTGTCGTCCGGCTCCGCCTGTACCTCGGCGACCCTTGAACCGTCGTATGTGCTCAAGGCGCTGGGTGTCGGAGAAGAGCTAGCCCATACGTCGATTCGGTTCGGCCTGGGACGCTTTAATACCGAAGAGGACGTGGACTACGTTGTCAGGCGGGTCTCCGAGGTAGTCGTCCGATTGCGAGAAATGTCACCCCTGTACGAGATGGCCAAGGAAGGCATAGACCTCAAATCGGTCCAGTGGAAAACCTGAGTACGGCAAATATTCAACACCGACAGAACTGCATATTGAGGGAGAAGCGACCAATGGCATACACCGAGCGTGTGGTAGAACATTATGAGCGGCCGCGGAACGTGGGGAGTTTTGAGGCCGAGGAAATGAATGTGGGGACCGGTGTGGTGGGGGCGCCGGAGTGCGGGGACGTGATGAAGTTACAGCTCAAGATCAACCCGCAGACCGAAGTGATTGAAGATGCGAAATTCAAGACCTTTGGGTGTGGGTCGGCGATCGCGTCGTCGAGCTATGTGACAGAGTTGGTCAAGGGCAAGACGGTGGCGGAGGCAGGGGAGATCAAGAACACGCAGATTGTGGAGGAGTTGGCGTTACCGCCGGTGAAGATTCACTGTTCGGTGTTGGCGGAGGATGCGATCAAGGCGGCGGTGGCGGACTGGCGGGACCAAGGCTCAACCAAGAAAGATGCCGCCTAGACAA
>JAJDZM010000088.1 GCA_022824615.1 Candidatus Binatia bacterium
ACGGAGAGCAACGAGCTTATCCGTGGCAAACGGAAACTTCTCAAGCTTTACCAAGTCTTTTTCTGTTGTCACTACGAAATCACACACGCGGCTGGCTGATATAATCGTTTGCCAGTCTCTTTCTGTATAGACATGGTGGTCTGGAAATACCATCATGTCTATAATTTCTGCGTCTGCTCCTCTGATAAAACGGTGGAACAAATCTGGAACTGCCACACCGCTGACCGTCATCACCTTCTTATGCGCCAATAAAAATAAGGGCAACTCTTGCCACTCACCATGTGTGGAGTGCACAAGTGCGGTCGGACGTGGGTTCGCAAAAAAAAGTGGTTTCTCCCGTATGTAAAGGGAGGCCGCGTAGTCCTGCTGAGCCTGCACCGTCTCCCCCTTCGTCACAACGACCGAGTCCGCGCGATGTATGGCAGTGGACGGTTCGCGGAATGGGCCGGCGGGGAGCACCCACGTCTCTTTTTGCTGGGCATCAAGCAGCACAATGTCGAGGTTGCGGTCTAAGCGTCGGTATTGAAAACCATCATCCAGAATCAATACCTCAACGCCATAGGTTTCTTGTGCCAGCCGGGCCGCTCGGACGCGGTCGCGGCCAGCCAGAACGACACCGGAAAAGGTTCTGGCCAGCATTACGGCTTCGTCTCCAACCTCCTCCGGCGTTGCCTGTACACGACCGTCCGTACCCACTGTCGTAACTCCCTTATTCTGCCCTTTGTAGCCTCTTGAAAGAATGGCAACCCGGTGATGCTGAGCGTGCAGCAAACGAGCGAGCCAGAGAACGAAGGGCGTCTTCCCCGTTCCGCCAACGGTAAGATTCCCTACGCTAATGATGGGAAGGGGAGGCTGTGCACTGCGAAGGATACCCTTCTCGTATAAAAAATTGCGGACTCGGACGACGGATGAGAACAGGACCGAGAGTGGAACGGCCGCCAGCCAACCCAGTACGCCGAGGACGCCCTGACGAGTCCAGATTTTCTGGGCGAGACGCTGGAGGGCAATCATACGCAGGCTAGGGGCGGGAAGGAGCGCAGGCCGGACAGTGCTGAAGAACAACGTCTAAGGTACGCTCAACCGCGCCTTGTTGCTGCTCAATGGTTTTGCGTGCCAGCGCTCCTGTCTTTTGTCGGAGGTCAGCATCGGTCAGCAGCGGTAGAGCAGCGTTATACAAACTGTGTGCGTCGTAAATTTCAACCCCTCCCCGGATTCTTTTCAGCTCTGCGACAATCGACGAAAAATTATGCGTATACGGACCAAAACAGACCGGGACTCCGACAAGGGCCGATTCAATCATACTATGCCCGCCGGGACCTCGAATCAGACTACCGCCCACAAAAACGAGGGAAGCCGCGGCATAGAAACTGGCAAGCTCTCCGAGTGTATCCAAGAGAAACACCTCGGTGTCAGGGGGGGCCGGCGCAGAACTCGCACTGCGTTTGACATAGCGCCAGTCCTGCCGTTGTAATAACGCCTCGACTGAAGAAAAACGCTCTGGATGACGGGGAGCAAGAAGGAGCAGAAGGTGGGGCAGACTGCCTCGAAGCTTCCGAACGGCTTGGAGGAGAATTTCCTCTTCGGACTCATGGGTGCTGGCGCCAATAAGCAGCGGCCGGTCGTCCAAACCTGCTTGGGCTAAAATTGCCCGCCCGGCCTCCTCACCGACATTCACGCCGTCAACCTTGAAATTTCCTGTTACCTGAACACGCCGAGTGTCCACTCCAGCAGCAATGAGGCGTTGCGCATCTTCCTGCGTCTGCATGCAACAGGCGGTCATGCTCTGCAAGACTGGACGAAAGACAGGGGAGAGCAGACCATAGCGACGCTGTGCGCGTTTGGAGAAGCGGCCGCTCACTAGGAGGGTCGCTATACGCCGACGGGCCAGGCTTGCGAGCATATTCGGCCACATCTCTGTTTCGGTGAAAAAGAATACCTGTGGTCCGATCCGTTTGAGGACGTGACGACTGACAAGCGGATAGTCGAGTGGGAAATAGAACACCCCATCTGCTTCGGGACATCGTTCGGTCGCGGTTTGATAGGCCGTTGTGGTTTGTACGGAAACCAGCAGCGGCGTGTCTGGAAAGCGCTCTTTCAGTGCGGATAAGAAAGGCCGAGTGGCGAGGAGTTCGCCAACGGAGGGGGCGTGGAGCCAGAACGGTGCCGTACCCTGTGTCAGCCGGATAACGTCCGAGGGCAGCCGTCCGAGTCGTTGCCCTAAGCCGATGCGATAGCGTGGCCTCAGCATGAGCGCCATGACCGCAAAAGGAAAGGTGACAACAATGAGAGCCGTCAAAAGGACATTGTAGACCGCGAGACTCATGAGTGCTTGAAATACGTGTCGGCCTGTCCGGTGACGGTCCGTAAACGCTCTTCCAGTTCTTGCCGCTTCTGTTCCAGTTGCGCGGGGGTCGTCTCTGCTGGAACGGAGATAGGCGCCCCCACCACGTAGACGACTCGACTAAAAGGGAAGGGGATCATGAGACGGTCCCAACTCCCAATTCTAATATGCCACGCCGCACTATACGTGGTCGGGTAGACAGGAGCGCCGGTGGCGCGGGCAAGCTGGAGGACGCCGGATTTGGCCTGCTGATAAGGTCCACGGGGTCCATCCGGGACAACGATAAGATCATAACCGAGCCGATACGCCTCGATCAGACCTTTCAGCCCGCCGACCCAACCACGAGAAGACGAGCCTCGGACCGCGGCAATACCGAAGCGCTTGAGCACGCGGGTGATAATTTCTCCGTCACGGTGGATACTATTCATGATACAGGCTTTTTGGCCGCGATAGCCAAAGCGCATGAGCACGATGCGGCTATGCCAAAAGGCCAGGATAACCTGCTCGCCCCGCTCCCAGCGCGCAAACAAATCGTCCGTGCCGACATACCGTTTTCTGGTCGTCACCTTGAGCAACCACAGCAGAGCAAAGATCAGACCTGCCCAGAGACGAATTTTGAGCTCTTCGCCGAGTGGGAAGTGTGGCTGCCGGCTGAACGGGGGAGGGGCAGAGTCGGCCGTGGCGGAGCCAGCGGCAGGTTGAGGTGAATCCAGCATGGTGTCAGGCTGCCGAACGCGGCTCGGCACGAAACTGGAGCTCGTAGAGGCGCCGGTAGTGGGTGTTGTGCGCCAGGAGTTCCTCATGCGGGCCTTCTTCCATGATGTGTCCGTTGTCTAAGACGACAATTCGATCGGCCTTCTGAATGGTTGATAAGCGGTGGGCAATCACCAGTACGGTCCGCCCAACCATCAGGCGTTCGATGGCGTCTTGGACCAGGCGTTCTGATTCGTTATCAAGGGAAGAGGTTGCCTCATCAAGGATCAACATAGGTGCGTTTTTCAAGAGTGCCCGGGCAATGGCGAGCCGTTGGCGCTGACCTCCGGACAGCCGCACCCCAAGCTCACCAATCTGGGTCGCATATCCCTCCGGGAGCGCCATGATGAAGTCGTGGGCATGGGCGGCCTTGGCCGCGGCGATAATCTCTTCTTCAGGCCGTTGCGGCATCCCGTAGGCGATATTATTGCGCACGGTGTCATTAAACAAAAAAGTGGCCTGGGTGACCACGGCAATCTGAGAACGCAATGAGGCAAGGGTCAGGTTGCGGAGGTCTGTTCCGTCTACCGTGATCTGTCCTTCACTGACATCGTAGAAGCGCGGAATCAGATCGGCCAGAGTACTCTTGCCGCCTCCACTGGGGCCGGCTAAGGCCACGACCTGCCCTGTGTCTATTGTGAGGTTGATATGTCGTAAGACCCACTCCTCTTCATAGCGAAAGGAGACATCGTGGAACTGGATACGTTGCCTGAAGCGTGACAGGCCATGCGCCTGCGGCCGGTCTCGAACATCGCTGCCCTCGTCCAAGACCTCGAACAACCGTTCTGCCCCAGCCAATCCGTTTTGCACGGCGGTCTGCGTTCGGGTGAGATGCTTGAAGGGCTGATAGATCAGCAGCATGGCCGTCAGAAACGCCACAAATTCACCCTGGGTACGCTCCCCCTCAATGACACTCAGCCCGCCATACCAGACAACCCCCGCAATGCCACAGGCTGCCAGGAGTTCGACCATGGAAGGCACGAATGCCTTGAGCCGTCCCGCCCGAATGGCATGCTTGTACAGCCTGTGGTTTTCGGCGGCAAAGCGTTGTCGTTCATAGCCTTCCATGCCAAAAGCTTTGACCACGCGGGTCCCCTGGATGGTTTCCTGCAAGAGTGCCGATAAATAACCGAGTGAGCCTTGGCCCTTGCGACTCAAACGACGGACCTTCTGATAGATCCGCATGAGTGGCAGAATAGTTGCCGGAAAGGCAATAAAGGCGATGCTGGCGAGCATCCAATCCTTGAGAAACGCCACCGTCACCAAGACCACCAGCGTCGTCGCATCTCGCATCATTGAGGCCGTGGCTTGGGTGAGCGCCTGGCGAACGAGCAGGGTGTCATTCGTTACCCGTGATATCAGCGTGCCCGTTGGATGGCGCTGAAAAAAAGACAGAGAGAGCGATTGGAGATGGGCATTCAGGGTATTACGTAAATCCTCAACGATCCGCTGGCCCACGTATTCCATCAGATAGATATGACCAAAATTACACACACTCCGAAAACTGAAGGTCAGGATAATAATGAGAGGAAGGGTCTTGAGGGCAGAGAGATTCTTGTCGGCAAAAATATCGTCAAACACATGTTCGACCAGAAAGGGCAGCACGCCGTTTGTGGCGCTGAACAAGACCATGCACACGACTGCGGGAAGAAACGCACGGTAGAGGTAGGGCCGCAAATACAATAGCAGCCGTCGATAGATAGCCATAAGACTCAATTAGTGCGTGACCAGCAAATTGAAGATCAAGTCCGCCGTACGTTGGGCGGTGCCAGGCTCCCCGAGCTTGGTCCGTACCTCCCGTAACCCTTCTTGGGCAACGCTATATGCCTGAGCATCGGTTAGCAACCGTTGTGCCTCTGCAGCAATCCGCTCGGGCCTGACCGCGCTTTGAATCAGCTCGGGTACAACCTGCCGCCCGGCAATGAGATTGGGCATGCCAATGAAGGGGACGCGGACAAACAAACGGGCCAGGGCATAGGTCACCGAAGCCATACGATACACAATCACCATGGGCCGTTCGAGCAGCGCCATCTCCAGCGTAGCCGTGCCCGAGGCCACGAGAGCGAGGTCGGCAGCGTGCGCGACGTTATAGGTGTCCCCTTGAACAACTCGAATTGCGGCCGAGTGGGAACAGACCATTGTTTCGATCTGGTCGAGGTCCAGCGTTGAGGCGACGGCGAGAATAAATTGATACGTCTCGCCCAGAGTGGTTGCTGCGTGAAGGAGCGGGGGGAGCAAATAGCGCACCTCTTGCGTTCGACTGCCCGGTAGCAGCACAATTGTCTTGCGAGCCGGATCAAGGTGGTAGCGACGCAGGGTGTCGGCCCGAGAACGGGTTGGCCGGACGCGACCCACCAGCGGATGCCCCACAAATTCAACCGAGCAGCCATGCGCGGTATAAAAGTCTGGCTCAAACGGAAACACGGCGGCTAGCAGGTCCACCCACTTGGCAATCGTATAAACCCGTCGCCTCCGCCAGGCCCAGACCTGAGGGCTAATATAGTAAAAGACGGGGACCTTGACCCGCTTGGCAACTTTTGCCAGGCGCAGATTAAACTCTGGAAAATCAATCAGCACCAGCAAATCCGGGGGATGGGTATGCAGGATCTGGGTCAGCTCACGATAGGTTCGCCACAGGGCGGTGAGCTTATCGGCTGCCTCGAATAAACCCATACCGGCGATGGCCGCCGAATCGACCAGGGTCTGCATACCGGCCGCTCGCAGAGCCGGTCCACCCACCCCGAAGATGTCAAGCTGCGGCTGCTGCGCCTTCAGGGCTGAGACAAGATCGGCTCCATGTACGTCCCCTGAAGCTTCCCCGGCAACGAGCAGAATCCGCACTAGGGAATCTCCAAGCTTTCAACAATGTGTTCAGCCTCTTCCAGGGCTTGGAGGCCGTCCAGACCGCTGACGAGCGGCGTGCTGCGGTCTTGGACGGAGCGGAGAAAGGCCCTGATTTCTTCTTCCAGCGCATCCTCTCCCCCCACGGCGCGCTCTTCAAAAGAGAGGTTGGGCATGGCTGTCTCGCTCGCTGCCGGCTCGCGGCGACAAATGCGTATGGTATGCGCGCCATAATCTACAACAAGATAGGTGTCGGGTTGGAAAACGCGCATCTTCCGTTCTCGCTTGAGTGCCACCCGGCTGGCGGTAATATTCGCGATGCAGCCTGAGGCAAACCGCAGGCGGACATTTGCGATATCCGGTTCGTCTGTCAGAACGGGCACGCCGAACGCCTCGCGGGAGACAACCGGTGAGCGGACCAGGCTGAGAATCACATCCAAATCGTGAATCATTAAATCCCGCACCACATCAACATCTGTCCCGCGCTCAATAAAGGGCGCGACGCGATGACACTCAATAAAGCGTGGTGCGGTTAATATACCGGTCAACGACCGGAGGGCAGGGTTGAAGCGTTCCAAATGCCCGACTTGGAGTATGCAGTTGTTCTCAGCCGCGAGGTCAACGAGGCGACGGCCTTCGTCGCCAGTTGCCGTGAGGGGTTTTTCAACCAGGACGTCAATATCCTGCGCGAGGAAATCCTGGGCGACTGCGGCGTGCAGTTGGGTCGGCACGGCGATGCTTACGCAGTCTACATTCCCAAACAGCGCCCGATAATCGGTCTGAGCTGAAGTCTGACATTCCTGGGCGACCTCTTCAGCTCGCGCGGCATTGGTATCGACAACGCCAACTAAATCGACGCCCTCCAGACGTGTATATTTTTGGGCGTGAAAGCGTCCCAGATAACCCACGCCAACCACACCGGCCCGAAGCGGGACGCCCTGTTGATGAGACGAGGAGAAAGAACCCGGTGGGGGAACCATCAGCGTGTTCTCTTGGGGGTATGACGTCCCGTGCCGTGCACTCGTGTGTCCGTCATCCGCAAACGGTACTCCTCAGTACAGAGCGGAGTGCTTCTGCTGCGGGACGCAAATCATCTGCCGTATGACCATCGATTCCCGAAATCAAGCCGCGACCTCTTGCCTGGGGGTGTGTGACGACTGCTCCGGTGACGTCTCTTCCGTCGGGCGGTTGGGCGGACCTTTCATCAGGTCGAAGTAGAGCTGGGGAAATGCCTCGGGTTTATCGGTCGGGATGGGTTTCCAGTCGCCGCCGCGTATATAGGTTGCCCCACCAGTATACTCCCACCTATCGGCTTTCCACTCATAGGTTGCCCGACAGGGGATAAGGCGTGGAATCATATTTTTGATGGGCGCCTGTTCAGCTTCTTCCTTGGTCTCAAAAAAGTCGCTCTGTGTCACCTTGCAGGTAAAAGTGACGATACCGAGGGTTTTTTCCGGATCGCGGGTGTCCACAATATAGGTCATATGCCGTATCCCAAAGGTCAGCTTTGCCCACTGAAGCAGGATGCTGTCTCGAAAAACAGGTTTCGTCTGCTCTATGACCTTTTGGACGCCGGCTATAAATTCTTCCAGACTGTCTTTTAAGGGCTCCTTGGCAAAGACCGAGGAGAGTGGCTGAATAAGAAGAAGCAGGTTGACAAATATCAGAACGATATACCGCATCGCGTGGCTCGTTTCACTCAGTATCCCACGCAGCCCCTATCACTAAAAATCGGCTTTGACAATGGAAACAGACCGAGAAGGAGAGCGTGGCGCTGGTCAGCTTGATTCGCCCTCTGTTCGCTGGCATAACGCTGACACGAGGGCATGATGACGTTGACCCGAAGACAAAAGGAAATCTGGGACTATCTGGTCGCCTATGTTGAAGAACATGGTTATGCCCCAACCCTTGAGGAAATTGGTGACCACTTCGGCCTCTCCTCGCCGGCAACAGTCCATAAGCATCTGAGTAATCTCGAACGTAAAGGTTTGATTACCAGAACGTGGAACCTGAGCCGAGCCATCGAGCTCACGCCACCTGGAAATTCAGTCGAAGCCGTTGAGCTGCCGCTGCTGGGAGAGGTGGCAGCGGGCTCGCCTATTGAGGCCCTGGAAACCGAGGCGAGACTTGCTGTACCTGTTGATTTGATCCGTCATCCACACCGCGCGTTTACACTCCGTGTCCGGGGCGCATCGATGGTTGACGAGGGCATTCTCGACGGTGATTTCATCGTTGTTGAGCCGCGCCCCAGTGCGGACAACGGAGAAACCGTTGTTGCCCTTATCGATGGTGAGGCCACCGTTAAGAAATTCCATCGACAAGCCGATGGCCGGATTCACCTCCAACCCGCCAACCCGCACATGGAGCCGATTCTTGCGCGGGAAGAGGAAGTAGAAGTACGCGGTATTGTGGTTGCCGTCCTGAGAAGATTGAGGAAGTAGGCTGAGCCGTGCCCTTTTCCCTCTACGTACATATTCCCTATTGTCTCAGTAAATGCCCCTACTGTGACTTTAACGCCTACGCTGCACAAAGCTGGCCTGAGGAGCGTTATATCGACGCCCTGTGCCGAGAGTTTGCCTGCTATATGCAGAACCCGCCCTGGCAGGGCGAAACGCTTGAGACCATCTATTTCGGCGGCGGAACACCGTCACTCTTTCAGCCACAGTCGCTGGAGCGTTTCCTCACCTGCGTCGCCGAGCACTGCTCGCTAGCTCCTGACGTAGAGATGTCTCTTGAAGCCGACCCGGCTACGGTTTCGCTCGAAACGCTCTCCGGATACCAGACGCTCGGGATGAGCCGACTGAGTCTTGGCATTCAATCATTTGAGCCGTCTGTGTTGCGGACGCTGGGCAGACTCCATACAGGAGAGGAGGCGCTGCGGTCAATCGAGCTTGCCAGAGCAGCCAAGTTTTTCAACCTGAATATCGACCTCATATTCGGTGTACCAAATCAGACGTTGGACTTACTTGCGCGCGATCTCAACCAGGTCTTTGGCTGTAAACCTGAGCATATTTCGGTGTATGGCTTGACCTATGAGGAGAACACTCCATTTTATGCAATGCGCCAAAAAGGAGTGTTGCAACCGGTAGATGAAGAGACCGAGATTGCCATGTACACCCAAGTCCAGGCGGCCTGTGCTGCCCACGGCTATGAGCGCTACGAGATATCCAACTTTGCCCGACCCGGATACGCCTCTCAACATAATCTGCGCTATTGGCAGGGCGGGGCCTATCTCGGGCTGGGAGCTGGAGCACATTCGTTCTCGTGTACGCTAGGCTGGGGGACACGCTGGAGCAATATACGGAGTCCAAAAACCTATATGGAGCTGGCGCTCTCCGTGGGTCGGGCAGACCAATATGTCGAACACTTGACCCAAGAGCAGGCGCGTGGCGAGTTTCTCTTTCTCAACCTCCGCCAGATAGATGGCATGTCCTTGAGTGGATTTGAGAGGCGGTTTGGACAGCCCTTCTTTGGGCAGTTTCCGCACGCGACCGACATGGTGAGCAAAGGACTCATGGCCCAGGAGGCGGGAAAGGTCAGACTCACCTCTAAGGGATTGCTGGTAGCGGATAGTGTTTTTGCGAGCTTTTTTTAGCGTTCTTTCTCCATTCCGTTACGATCCGCTGAATAATACCTGCAACGCACTATTAGATGATATTTTGTACCATTCTGCATTTTGGATAGCTTGAACAACCCCAGAACTGGTTGCCGGCTTTGGCACCCCGCCTGGCTGTTCGGATGATCATGGCGCTACCGCACCTTGGGCATTGCCGATTTGCCTCTGGATCGGAACGCGCCCTGAGACTTTGAACATGTGCTCTATGTGTAGCCATTGATGGTTTAAGACGACCAGATGCAATCTGATCCATAACTTCTTGGACCTGTGAATCTGAAAGCACTGGCTGTTTGAAGGATTTGATGTAAGAAACATACCCTATGCCCTCAGTGACCTTGGCAGGCATCTTGGTTTTAAAGGTGCTGCCACCGACGAAAACAATGACCGAATGTATGGATTCCGCTGGGACGTTCAGTGCTGCTTCTAGAGCTTTGATGTGTTTGAAGTTTTGCCTCAGTGGGTTCTGAAACTTGTAGGAGTTACGGTAGATTTTCTGTGTCCATTGGGTTTGTTCCTCGCTTCCAAATATCCAGCCGGTCAAGTTCTTTGTTTCAACGACAAAGATGCCGAAGCGGGATATAAATATATGATCTATTTGGGTCGTTCCGTCCAGTGTTGGGAGCGTGACGTTGTGAATTTGATAATACCCGCGCAACAGCAACTTGGCTGAGAAGCGAACCTTGAGTTCTCCAAAGAAGCCCTTAAACCAAGATGACTTGAGGAAGCGGATGAGGACGACGAATGCAATCAGGACCAGCAACCACGGGTTCTTCAGGGCTTCATCGACGATTTGGGAGTAGTGCATATTTTAGCGTCCGCCTCCCGTCTCTTGGCCGAAATGTCGGTACAACAGGTTCATATACGGGCCGCAGGGACGACGCGCCTTAAAAAAGTCGCGTGCTTCTTCGAGTGACATGGCGTGATAGACGTGCAGGTAGGCAATCGCAACCGTTGGGGCACGATTGCAGCCGGCATTGCAATGGAGGAACACCCGCTTACCACTCTTGAGGCTGGCCTGGAGTAATTCAAGGGACTGGGGCAGAGCCGCAGCCAAGCTGTCACAGTCATAATCGGCTACCGGCGTTCGGAAGAATGTCATCTGATTGGTGCGATAGGCGCTATGAAGGTCGGTAATATCCAGCCCTTTCAGGGTGAGGTCCTCAGCATCCTGGAGGCTTAAAACAGCAGATATTCCGAAGGTTTGCCTGAGCCACGAAACGTCTGCAACGCTCGGGTATTCTCCAACAAAGAGGTTGGGAAGGATTTCGCTGACTTCAGGCCGGCGGGCGCGAAGCGTGTCTGCTGTTGGAGCAAAAGGGTGATAAAAGTCGGCCATCTGTGCAGGGTAAACAAGGCTTGCTCGGGCGTCAACACAACCTGAAAAACCGAATCAGACAGAGGCTTGCTATGCATGGTCCATTTCCGATAGGAATAATAAGGCGGCTGGGGTTCCAGCGTCCAACTAGTATCGAAGGAGGGGCTTGTTATGAGCGCAGAGAGTGAAAAATTGGTTACGGATTTCTGTAACGCCTGGTCAAACCTGAATGTGGATGAACTGTTAGGCTATCTGAGCGAGGATTGCTTCTATCACAATATCCCCATGGAGCCCTGTGTCGGCCATGCCGCAATTCGCGCCTTTGCCGAGCCGTTCCTCAAGAATGTGCAAAGTGCGAAATTCGAGATCAAGCACACTACCTCATCGGGAAATGTAGTGATGAACGAGCGGGTTGATATCTTCGTCATGGGACCAAAGACGCTCTCCCTGCCGGTGGCGGGCATATTTGAAATTACGAATGGCAAGATCTCTGCCTGGCGCGATTATTTTGATCTCGAATCGTTTAACAAACAGATGGGCTAAGATCATATCCTATCCTGGCCTGCGTGTGGAAGATTGGTGAACGTGTAGAAAGGCTGACTATGGAAAAACTGGTACCCGGACTTGAAGGGGTGCCCATTATGGAGTCTGAAATCGGCTTCATTAATGGCTTGGAGGGCATCCTGGAATACCGCGGCATCTCAATTGAGGAGCTGGCTGAGAAGAGTACGTATGAGGAGGTGGCGTATCTGCTCCTGTTTGGGAAACTGCCCACTCGTGACGAACTCAAGAACTTTGATCAAGATCTGCGCACCCACCGGCGGGTCAAGTATCGCATTCTCGATATGATGAAATGCATGCCGGAAAACGGCCATCCCATGGACATGCTCCAGGCCGCGGTGGCCGCCATGGGCATGTTTTATCCGGCACGGGATATCCGAGATGAAACGCAACGCTATTGGTCGACCATCCGCCTCATTGCCAAAATGCCGACCATTGTGGCGGCCTTTGAGCGCATGCGTCACGGCAATGAACCAGTCAGGCCCCGGGACGACCTGTCTCATGCGGCGAATTTTCTGTGGATGCTGAACGAGGAGGAGCCCGACCCACTCGATGCGCGTATCATGGACGTATGCCTGATTTTACACGCTGAGCACACAATGAATGCTTCGACGTTCAGCGGCTTGGTCGTCGGGTCTACCGAGGCTGACCCGTACACCATGGTGTCGTCGGCCATCGGTGCCCTGACCGGTCCCCTGCATGGCGGAGCCAATGAACAAGCGCTCAAGATGTTCCAGGAGATCGGAACAGTGGACAATGCCCGGTCGTT
>JAJDZM010000245.1 GCA_022824615.1 Candidatus Binatia bacterium
CAGATTAGAGGCACTGCGGTAAATCAAGTGAGCGACGTTAATCATGTGTTGGTTACTGCAGGTTCGGGTGTGCCAACCAGTGGCGCCATTCTGAGCAAGTGCTAACCGAGTTTTAGTCGGAAGGTTTTGTTTCAATTGAGGAGGATGACGTGAAAAAGATGATGCAACCCCTGTTCTATTCGATCACGTTCGCGGTTTTACTGCTTGTCACCCAAGCGCCGCTGGCGGAACCCATCCTCGACTGTGTCCCGAAAGGCAATGCGCGACCGATCTGCGAGTTTAAAAATCCCGAGGACATGGTCGCACTCCCGGGTGGGCAAGCCATCCTGCTTGGAGAGTATGGCGGCTCGCCGGAGGTTCCGGGCGGGCTCTTGGTCTTTGAACTCGAGAGTGAGAAGCAACACAGGGTGTTTCGCGGTGGTCAGGGCAACGGTGCGGCCGAGCCAGGCTGGGGGGATCCGAATTGCGCGACACCGCCCGGGAAGGCGTTCAACGCGCACGGGATGGACCTCGTTCGCCGGGACGATGGGCGGTTGCAGCTCCTGGTTGTTCAACACGGCAGTCGCGAAGCCGTAGAGCTGTTCGAGGTGATCGGCTCGGGTGCCGACTGGCGGGTGGCGTGGCGTGGCTGTGTGCCGGCCCCCCCCAAGGCATGGCTCAACAGCGTCGCAGGAGTCTCCAACGGCGACTTCTACACCACGCAGATGACGCCGATCGGCTATGACCTGACCCAGGACCTATCGAGTGATGTCACCGGCCATGCATTTGCTTGGTCGCAGTCTGAACTGAGCTATCGAAAGATTGGTGGCACCGATGGCGCGATGCCCAACGGGATCGTTACCTCACCCGATGGCCGCTTTATCTACATGAACGCGACCACGGAGCATAGCGTACGGAAGGTCGAAGTCGCGACCGGCCGTGAACTTGGCCGCGCGACGGTCGACACACCCGACAATGCCCGATGGGCCCCTGATGGTCGCATCCTCATCGCATCTTTCTCCAGACATCTCACCGCACAGGACTTCGGGGCCTGCGTGAGTATCGAACAGGGAGCATGCGGTATGCCGTTCAAGATTGTCGCGCTCGACCCCGACTCGATGACCATCGTTGAAACCCTGTATGCGAACGAAGGTGCGCCCATGGGAGCCGGAACGGTTGGTCTGCGCGTTGGCGACGAGCTTTTCATCGGCTCGATGCACGGGGACCGGATCCTGCGCGTGAAGCTAGCAACGGCAGACGTTGAAAAAAACTAGCTAAGTTGATGGCGATCTACCACGACGCGGAAATTTGGCCAACAGAGGAACAATGGCGCAGTATCTTGCTCTATCCCAACAAGGGGCCCATTGTGACCACCAGCTTTCTGCAACTGCCTACTGGCGAAGTGCACGATGAGGAGGAGGGTTTTCGTGGCAGTGTGGCTGAAGCACTGGCAAACTACCTTGAAGCCACTACGCCAATTATCGAGCGCATCGGCGTGAAACCGATTTATGTGAGCGGCCCGCCGCTCACGATTTTCGGTGATGACAGCATTCAGTGGGATGTGGTGACCGTGACGCGCTACCCAAGTGCGGAAGCTTTCATAGAGTTGCATCTAGACCCTGTGTACGTTGAACACTCGGTGCCATTTCGCCGGTTGCATACCAAGCGAGTTGTTATGCTGTTGTCGCAGCAAGCCCCGATGCCATAACAGCTTATCAATCAGGCTGTCTGTGCCGGCCCTTACTTCGCGCCCCAACTTCCGTAGATCGGATCATCTGGTGCAAACCCTCCGTGGTTGGGACTATCGGTAAGTCCAAACTTATCCCATTCCGACCGACTTTCCTGGTACTGATTCCAGTCCCAAAGACAAACCCGGTGAAGGATTTTCCACAGCCCTGCGCGCTTTTCGTAGAGATCCTTGTATCGTCCTCCGAGAAGCCAAAAGTCGTCCTTGTCCGAATCCTCAGTTGGAATCAGCTGCGCGGCTATGAAGTAGGATTCAACTTTTGCCTGATTGCCCAGCAGCTCTATTTGGATGTTGCTTACATGGTGATTGACGCTTTTGAACAGGCCTTTGCTCGCAACCGCGAATTCACAGAAATCATGGGTGTTCCCGGCGAATGCACCATGATCATCGGTACCATCTTCCCAGTAGGCATCTTTAAGCAGGTCAATGTCCAGACGATCGGCGCCCCGGCAGTACTTGACGACATTTTCGTAAATTGCCTGCTTGTCCAGTGCTTCGCGCACCGCAATAAGTTCATCGTTAGACAGCTGATCCATCGGTCGCTCCTATCTAAATGGACCTAAACACTCGAGCCCAGTCCTCTATGGCCTCCTCTTGGCCATGCACCAGCTGCACGGTGACCTGCTTATAACCAGCGTCCGCCAAAGTTCGCATGTTATCGACCAGTTCGTCGTGCAGGCCGCTCATGGTCGTCGCCCTGACCAGGTCCGGTGAGTACAAAGGGGCTTCTTCCGGGCGCACGAACATCAGATGACCCCGGTGATTTTGAAGGTACTTGGCATCCTGCGGCTCGTAACGATCATGTTCTTTCATGTAAGCCTGGTGCAGCTGACCAATCGGACCCTCGGGGGATCGCCCTCCCATCGGGGGAAGGGCGTCGGAAAGGTTGTGCATGATCACCGCCGTAGAAGGTGCGGCCTGTTTCATCAGACGCTCCCGATCAGTTGCCTCGTCTCCGGTTAGAACCGCTCCCAGGAAAAACAGCACCGACTTCAGATCCTCGGAATCGCGGCCTGAGTCCTGCCAGTCCGACTGCATCTGCTTAAGCGATTCGACCGCGCCAGTCATACCGCTGAAATTCAGCCAGCCCGCACCCAGTTCGGCAATCATTCGACGTCCTTTCGGACCGAACGCGGAAATCCAAAGCGGAACCTCGTCCTCAACATTGATGAGGCCAAGATCGGGATTCAGAAACCCGATCTTGCGCTGCTTGCCTTCAAAGTCCCAAGTGACAATCTCACCGCGCACCAGGGCGCGGACGCGATCGACGTAGGTTCGCATCTTCTTGAGCGGTATGGCGCCGAGTCCCATGGTCCTGCGGGCGGTGAAGCCCGTGCCGACACCAAAGTCGATGCGCCCGGGCGCCAGCCGGTTGAGCGTGGCGAGGGCGTTGGCCGTGACCGGCTCAATCCTGTTGGACGGCACCAGCACACCCGTGCCCAGCCTGATGCGCTCCGTCTTTTCCGCTGCCAGGGCCATGCAGATGAACACATCAGGGTTAAGCAGTTGTGTGTCGTAGAACCAGGCCGAGCTGAACCCCAGTTCCTCCGCTCGCTGAACCCAGCGCCAGCTGTCTATCTCGGATGCAAGCGCAATGCCGTATTCCATGTCCAGTTCCAAGCCTCGTTCTATTACGCGTTAACCTGATCCAAACGTTCGATCAGACTGCGCAACATCGGCAGCTTCCTCCCCCGTCCTTCCTCCCGGGACAAGATGTCGCGAGATATGCCGATGTCCTGAGCCATGACCTTTCCGCCATGGTGAAACTTGTTGAATGCATGAAAATCCAGCGGCACCGCAGCCTTGGATGTACCCTCCCACATTTTTGCAGGTAGGTTCAATGGCCCACCAAGAGCTGCAATCACTTTGCCTAAGAAACCGAATTGCGGCAGCGCGACGATTTCCATAGTGGCCTTCTCCGCAAGTCGCCAGGTTTCGGTCTTGAACATGTCTTCAGGCTCCGGCCAGCCTTCGATCATAAACGCAACAAACGATGGGGAAAGGAAGTATGACGCGCAGTCCGCAACACGGAGATTGGGCATGACCGTGCAGGTCGATGTGCCCGAACGACCGTACAATTCGGCGAGTTCCTGTCCGAGCTCCCGATTCGTGCGAGTCAGCATCAACCCGGCTTTGCCTTTGCCCAAATGCGTGTACGCAAACACGCAACCCGCCAACCCTTCCTGGTCAATGCTCGCATCGAAGCGCTGACCTGGCAGCGGGACGTTATGGCTCAGCAGGGAAAAACTGCCAAACAGGCACCGATCGATTGGCAGCCCGGTGTGCTCGACAATAAAACCCTCTATGCCTTCTGCGGCACCCAAGCACACGAACACCGCACTGCTTGCTCGAACGGCATTGCCCAGGTCGCGAAGCAAGGCCACCCCCTCGTCAGACTGCATGGCAGAGCCATCCAGAGTAGTGAGCACGTAGTCAAACTTCCGCGCAGCCACCTCATCCATATTGCAAACGGTGTCGTAGTCAGCAAACAGCTTAACTTCGTGGTCTTCGTAGCAATAAAGCCGCTTCGGCTTCTGGCCCATCTCTTCCATACGGCTCGGCCGCACGAAAAACGTGACTTCGACGCCAGACAACGCGAAGTGGTAGCCGGTGACCAGCCCACCTGCGCCTGCGCCAACAATCAGAACATTCACTTTGGGCAATGCGTTAGTTGGCTACGTACACGACCACCGTCAGGCCGCCTTGCTGAGAAGCGCATCGATCTCGGCTCCCTGATTCGAGACCAATTGCCCCGGCATCGTGTTGCTGCAGGTCTCACTGTTGTTGAAGATCGGCTCGCCATTGACGATGACCCAGTCGAT
>JAJDZM010000134.1 GCA_022824615.1 Candidatus Binatia bacterium
AGAGATGGTGATGCCGGGGGACAACACGCAGATGACGGTGGCGTTATTGACGCCGATTGCGATGGATGAGGGGTTACGGTTTGCGATTCGGGAGGGGGGTCGCACGGTGGGGGCTGGGGTTGTCACCAAAATCTTGGAGTAGGGGCCTATGACCACTATCATGAATGAAAAGATCCGTATCCGTCTCAAAGCCTATGACCACCGGGTACTTGATCAATCGGTCAGAGAGATCGTCGAAACAGTGAGGCGGACCGGGGGGCGGGTCGCGGGCCCTATCCCGCTTCCGACGCGGATCGAACGGTTCACGGTAAACCGTTCACCCCATGTTGACAAAAAGTCGCGGGAACAGTTCGAGATACGAACCCACAAGCGTTTGCTCGATATCCTTGACCCAACTCAGCAAACCATTGACGCGCTCGGGAAACTGGAATTGGCCGCCGGAGTCGATGTTGAGATCAAGCTGGAGTAACGGGAGAGGAGACGATGCAAGGATTAATAGGAAAGAAGCTTGGCATGACTCAGGTTTTTTCCGCTGAGGGGAACCTCGTTCCGGTTACGGTGATACAGGCTGGCCCATGTACCGTGGTGCAAAAGAAAACTCAGCAAAGAGATGGTTATGTTGCGCTCCAACTGGGATTTGGAAATCAAAAACCCCAACGCGTTTCTCAGCCTGTTTTAGGACATACCCAGAAGTCTGGTGCCGGTCCCTTCGCGGTTCTGCGCGAGTTTCGGGTAGATGAAACCGATGGCTACAAGGTCGGCGGTGAAATTACAGTAGCGCAGGTCTTCCAGTCTGGAGATCGGGTCAACGTTGTTGGCCGGACAAAAGGTCGGGGCTATGCCGGAGTGATGAAACGACACGGCATGGGCGGGTTTCCGAAGAGTCATGGAACACATGAGTACTTTCGCCATGGTGGGGCTATCGGAAACCGCTCCTATCCTGGGAAAATTTTCAAAGGGAAGAGAATGGCCGGCCATTACGGGAATGAGCGGATGAAGGCGTTAAACCTGCAAGTAGTTGACGTCCAGCCAGATGAAAATCTGCTCTTCCTGCGTGGGTCTATACCAGGTGCGAGAGGACAAGTTGTCCTCATTCATAAGCCGTAAGCAAGGATAACCAATGGCAGCCCAGGAAACGTCTATTAGCGTTCTCTCCGCCCAACGCGAGAAGGTTGGAGAGATGCCTCTTCCCGCTGTAATCTCCGAGCAGCCGCAACGAGAGCACCTCTTGTTCGAAACGGTGAGAATGCAGTTGGCCAATCGTCGCTCTGGGACGGCGGCGACAAAGACGCGGGCGCAGGTCCGTGGTGGAGGAAGAAAGCCGTGGCGACAAAAAGGGACGGGACGGGCACGGGCAGGCAGTAACCGGTCTCCGGTGTGGGTTGGTGGAGCGACGGTGTTCGGTCCCCAGCCCCGTTCGTATGCGTACCGGATGCCGCGCTCAGCCCGGAAGACTGCCCTGCGCGCCGCCCTCGCGCAGAAGCTGCGCCAAGACGAGGTAGTTGTCATTGACGCTATTCAGTTTGATGAGCCAAAAACAAAGCAGATGGTCACCCTGCTCGCGCAACTTGAGATGGGCGACAGCGTTTTGCTTGTCTTGGCGGATGCAGACGTAAACGTCCAGAAATCCACGCGCAATTTACCTGGGGTAAAAGTTCTGCTGAGTCCAGGGCTGAATGTGTACGACCTGCTTCGCTACCGAAAAGTATTAGTGACACAAGCGGCGATGCAACAGATCAGTGAGCGATTAGGTGGGAAGTAATATGGATGTCTATTCTGTTCTTGTCTCGCCATTGATCACCGAGAAGTCCACTCTCGCCAGTGAGGTCGGCAATCAGGTCGTCTTTCGTGTCCACCCGCAAGCCAATAAAGTGAGTATCAAAAACGCGGTCGAGACGCTTTTTGATGTGAAAGTCAAACAAGTGCGGACTATTCAATATATCGGTAAACATCGGCGTGTTGGTCGGTCGCAGGGCAGAAAAGCAGCCTGGAAGAAGGCCTATGTCACCTTACGTGATGGCGACCGCATAGACTTTTTTGAAGGGGCGTAACTCGTGGCTGTCCGACAGTACAAACCAACATCTGCTGGAAGACGCTTCCAGAGTGTCTCCAGCTTCAGTGAGATCACGAAGACAAAAGAAGGGCCGGAGCGGTCCTTGCTGGCACCTCTCCATAAGCGTGGTGGGCGGAATAATAGAGGGCGCCTCACTGTCCTTCACCGGGGCGGTGGCCATAAACGACGGTATCGTTTGATAGACTTCCGCCGCGACAAGGACGGTATTGGGGCGAAGGTCGTTGCCATAGAATATGATCCAAACCGTTCTGCCCATATTGCCCAACTCCATTATCAGGATGGAGAGAAACGCTACATCCTTGCCCCCGCTGGTCTGGCTATTGGAGATAGTGTCATGTCAGGAGAATCGGCGGATATTCGGCCTGGTAATTGTCTGCCGTTGCGGTGTATTCCGGTTGGTACGATTATCCACAACATCGAGCTGAAGATAGGCAAAGGGGCTCAGATTGTCAGGAGTGCTGGGACCGCTGCACAGCTGATGGCGAGAGAAGGTGTGTACGCAACCGTGAAGCTCCCTTCGGGAGAAATGCGGTTGGTGCATCAAAACTGTAAAGCCACTGTCGGTCAGGTCGGTAATCTTGATCATGAGAACGTCTCGTACGGGAAGGCAGGTCGGAGCCGCTGGTTTGGCCGTCGACCGCGCGTGCGAGGCATTGCTATGAATCCGGTAGACCACCCACTTGGGGGGGGCGAAGGAAGAAGTAAAGGGAATCACCCCATGAGCCCCTGGGGGGTGCTAGCCAAGGGGTATAAGACCAGACGACGCTCAAAGTCAGACAAATATATTGTCCAAAAGAGAAAGAAATAAAGATGCCCCGCTCAGTCAAAAAAGGTCCTTTCATTGACGACCACTTGTTGCAGAAGGTCGATACGGCCGCACAAAGCGGTGATAAAAAAGTGATTAAAACCTGGTCCCGCCGGTCCACGATTATCCCCGAAATGATTGGATTGACATTTGCCGTGCACAACGGAAGGAAATTCATCCCCGTCTATGTGACGGAAAACATGGTCGGCCATAAACTCGGTGAATTTTCTCCCACGCGAACCTTCTATGGCCATGCCGGGGATAAGAAGGGTGACGTGAAAAGAAGATAGAAGGTAGCAACTATGGAGGTTCGCTCAATCACCCGTCATGTACGAATGGCGCCGCGGAAAGCCCGCTTAGTGGCGGACCTCATCCGTGGGAAACAGGTCGAAGAAGCGCTTATGGTCCTGCGCTTTTCCCAGAAAAAGGCGGCTCGTGTTTTTACAAAAACGCTCCAAGCCGCCATTGCCAACGCCACAGACACGCAGAATGTTGATCCTGATACCTTGTATGTGAAACAGGCCACCGTAAACGGGGGAGCAACTTTTCGGCGCCTTACCCCGCGTGCGCATGGACGCGCAACACCGATTCGGAAGCGGACGAGTCATTTTACGATTGTTGTAGACGAGAAATAGACGAAAGAAGAATAGGATGGGGCAGAAAGTACACCCGAAAGGGTTTAGGGTTGGCGTGCTCGAAGGCTGGGAGTCTCGCTGGTTTGCAGAGAGAGAATACGCCACGCTGCTGCACGATGATATTCGTATCCGGGAGTTCATTAAGAAGCGTCTCTATCATGCCGGGATTGCGAAAATCGAAGTCGAGCGTGCCGCGAACAAGGCAAAAATCAATATCTATACCGCTCGCCCCGGCATTGTGATTGGGAAAAAGGGGGTCGAGATCGAAAAGCTGAAAACCGACCTCTCCCAGCAAACCGATAGAGAAGTCTATCTGAATATTCATGAAGTACGTCGGCCCGATCTGGACGCGCAACTCGTCTCTGAAAACGTCGCCCTTCAGCTTGAGCGACGGGTGGCCTTTCGGCGTGCTATGAAGGAGAGTGTGACTCGGGCCGTTCGCATGGGAGCACAAGGAGTGAAGGTGCGTTGTTCGGGACGGCTCGGTGGAGCGGAGATCGCCCGTACCGAGTGGTACCGAGAAGGTCGGGTCCCCCTGCATACCTTACGCGCCGATATTAGTTATGGTGTGGCAGAAGCCCGGACCACATATGGTGTGATTGGGGTGAAAGTGTGGATCTTCCGAGGCGAAGTCCTCACGAAAGAAGAAGAGCAGCACCGCTCAACCGTGAGTGCGTAAAGGACGCCAGATATGCTCTCGCCTAGGAAAACAAAATTCCGAAAACAGCAGCGGAGGCGTATATACGGTAACGCCCACCGTGGTGCTGCCCTCTCGTTTGGCGACTACGGCTTGCAAACGATAGAACGTGGCTGGGTGACTGCTCGCCAGATAGAAGCCGCTCGGATTGCTCTGACCCGTCATGTCCGCCGCGGGGGGCGTATCTGGATACGTATCTTTCCCGATAAGCCGGTGACCAAAAAGCCGACGGAAACACGAATGGGGAAGGGTAAGGCATCGCCCGAATTTTGGGTTGCTGTTGTCAAGCCGGGACGGATGCTCTTTGAAATCGAAGGCGTCCCTCGCGAGACTGCCCGTGAGGCGCTGCGGCTTGCTGCCAATAAACTGCCTGTCAGTACGCAGATACGAGAGCGGCTAGGAGCGACATATGCGGGCGCGTGAGGTCCGGGAGTTGACCGACGAAGAGATGCAGGGAAAAGCCCAAGAGCTGAGCGAAGAACTCTTTCGTCTCCGCTTGAGAAGAGGGACAGGGCAAATTGAAGACACCATGCGAATCCGAAAAATTCGTCGAGATATTGCTCGGGTCAAGACCATACAACACGAACGTATTCGCACTGCGAGTAAAGAACGGAGCTAGGTGTGCCTGGAAACCGGAAAGTCAGACAAGGGGTCGTCGTCAGTGATAAGATGGACAAAACTGTCACGGTCCAAGTTGAGCGGCTTGTCCGTCATCCGATGTACAAGAAGTACATTCGCCAGCGGAAAAAGTATAAAGCGCACGACCCTGCCAACGAATGCCGGACCGGAGATATTGTCACCATCACGGAAACGAGACCCCTCAGCCGAGATAAACGCTGGCGCATACGAGCGATACTGAAGTCGGAAACATCAGGGGCGGTCCAGTAAAGAGAGAGGCGTATGATTCAGGTGGAATCCGTGCTTGACGTTGCCGACAACTCGGGGGCGCGCCGCGTTCGGTGCATTCGTGTCCTCGGGGGGACACGTCGGAGGTATGCGTCGGTTGGTGATGAAGTTGTTGTCTCGGTCCGGGAAGCTATTCCCAATGCAAAAGTGAAAAAAGGCGATGTGATGCGCGCCGTCGTTGTCCGGACGGCGAAGGAACTCGGCCGTCCAGATGGCTCGTATATCCGTTTTGATACCAATTCCGCCGTGCTGCTCGATAACCAGCGTGAGCCGCTTGGAACACGTATTTTCGGGCCCGTGGCGCGGGAGCTACGGGCGAAGCGTTTTATGAAAATTATTTCCCTCGCTCCAGAGGTACTGTAGTAGGACAGGCCATGGCTGCACGCATTAAAAAAAATGATTCTGTGATGATTCTCGCTGGAAAAGAGCGAGGAAAAATCGGAAAAGTTATCCGGGTTCAGCCGAAACAGGACCGAGCCGTTGTTGAGCGCCTCAATATGGTCAAGCGCCACGTCAAGCCGCGTGGACCACAAGACTCTGGCGGGATATTGGAAAAAGAGGCTTCCATTCATCTCTCAAATCTGATGCTGATTGACCCCCAAGACGGGCGCCCGACTCGGGTCGGGTTCAAGGTCGTCGATGGACGGAAGATGCGGGTGAGTCGGCGAACCGGGAATGTGTTGGACTAAGAGTTATGGCTCGTATTAAAGACCTCTACTATAGACAAATACTGCCCGCTCTGAAGCAAGAGTTGGGGTGTGCCAACGTGATGCAGGTCCCTCGTCTGTCAAAGATCGTTGTCAACATGGGGCTGGGAGAAGGAGCCACAAACGCCAAACTGCTCGAAAGTAGTGTCGAGGAAATTGGCCTGATTGTGGGACAGAAACCGGTGGTCACTCGGGCTCACAAATCGATTGCGAATTTTAAACTCCGGGAAGGCATGACGATCGGCTGTGCGGTCACGTTACGTGGGGAGCGTATGTATGAATTTTTTGACCGCCTGGTCAATGTCGCGCTCCCCCGCGTGAGAGACTTTCGAGGCATATCCGATAGTTCTTTTGACGGTCGCGGGAATTATTCTCTCGGGATTCGGGAGCATACGATCTTCCCTGAAATAAATTTGGATAAGATTGATCAAATAAAAGGGTTTACCGTCTCTATGGTAACGACGGCAAAAACAGATATAGAGGGGCGTGCATTACTGCGGGCCCTTGGTATGCCTTTTCGGAGTTAAGAGCTATGGCACGAACATGTTTGCGCGTAAAGGCACAACGGAAGCCGAAGTTTCGCGTTCGGGAATATAACCGCTGTCCGTTATGTGGTCGCTCGCGAGGTTTCTATCGTCGATTCCGTATGTGTCGTATCTGTTTGCGGACCTATGCGCTGAAGGGCCAAATTCCTGGTATGACCAAGGCAAGTTGGTAGGGGAGAGGACTATGCAGACTGACCCTATTGCCGATTTGTTGACGTGTATCCGCAACGCGTTACGGGCGCGGAAAAAGACCGTCTCGGTGCCGCGCTCCCGTATCAAGGAAGCTATTGTTCAAATCCTTGTCAGTGAAGGCTTCATCCAGGATTATCGTAACGTTGAGGATAGCGGATTTTCCTATCTCCTCATTGAGCTCAAGTATGATGACGCGGGACGCCCCGCGCTCCACGGGGTGCAGCGCGTGAGTAAGCCGAGCCTGCGAACCTACGTACGGGCTGATGCGGTCCCCGCCGTGCGGAACGGACTTGGAGTGAATATTCTGTCGACCTCTCGAGGCGTTATCGTTGATCGGGAGGCCCGCGCGCTGCACGTCGGTGGGGAAGTCCTGTGTAGTGCGTGGTAAAGGAGAAAGAGGGCAATAACGTATGTCTGGTGTTGGGCACAAGCCGGTCCTGCTGCCGGATGCGGTAAAAGTTTCATACGACCAGGGAACGCTAACGGCTGAAGGGCCAAAGGGGATCCTGCATGTGCCGGTTGACCCTGCACTCTCGGTCGAAATTACGACATCCAGCGTGCTGTTGATCCGGGCGGATGATTCGCGCCGCTCTAAAGCACGGCAAGGGCTCACTCGGAAGCTTGTCGCCAATGCCGTCCAAGGGGTCTCGGCCGGGTTTTCTAAGGTGCTGGAAATTAGTGGAGTCGGATATCGGGCCGACACGGCGAAGGATATCCTCCAGTTGAACCTCGGGTTTTCTCACCCTATTTTCTTCCAACTGCCTGCAGGGATCAGCGCTAGGGTCGATCGCCAGACGCAGATTACAATCGAGGGCATTGATAAGCAACTTGTCGGAGAAGTCGCGGCATCAATTCGTCGGCTCCGACCACCTGAGCCCTATAAGGGAAAAGGGATCAAATACATAGATGAGCATGTGCGGAGAAAAGCTGGAAAGACCGCTGTTGCTGCTGGAGGATAGGAATGGCCGGGACGAACCCTCGTGAACGGAGCCGCCTGCTCCGTCGAAAGCGGATAAGACGAAAAGTGCGTGGGACGGACAGTCGACCGCGCTTATGCATCTATCGCAGCAATAAGCACCTCTACGCCCAAGTGATATCTGATGAGAGTAGGCGGTCTTTAGTGTCCGTCTCAACCCTTTCGGCAGACCTCAAGGAACGGACGCAGCAAAAAGCGGCGACGGTCTCTACGGCAAAAGAGGTCGGACAGCTCATTGCGAAAAAGTGCCAAGAGCAGGGGATACAGACCATCGTTTTTGATCGGAACGGATTCCTCTTTCATGGACAGGTCCGCGCGGTCGCCGATGCAGCGCGCGAGGCTGGCCTACAACTCTAAGGAGTATGCCTGTGGCGACTGACGATGATCGGATTAATCCTGACGAACTCGATATTCAAGAGAAAGTCGTTCATATCAATCGTGTGAGTAAAGTGGTCAAGGGTGGTCGCCGTTTCAGTTTTAGTGCCGTGGTTGTGGCTGGGGACGGTGCAGGGCATGTTGGCTACGGTTTGGGGAAGGCTCACGAAGTCCCAGAAGCCATCCGGAAAGGCGTTGAGCACGCGAAGAAGTCTTTGATTCGCGTGCCGCTCGTCGAAGATACCTTACCTTACGCGGTTATTGGTCGGCACGGTGCGGGCAAGGTGCTGCTCAAACCCGCCGCGGCTGGTACCGGCCTCATCGCGGGCGGCGGCGTGCGTATCGTTATGGAACTGGCTGGTGTACGGAACGCGCTCACAAAATGTCTCGGATCAACGAATCCCCATAACTCCGTAAAGGCCACCCTGGCTGCCCTCAAGAGCCTGGACGGTCCGGAGCAGGTTGCCGAGCGGAGGGGGAAACCTGCGCTAAGTATGAAAGGATAGGGCATGGCCGACGCAGGAAAAGGGCAGGTCTTAGCCATCACCTTGAAGCGGAGTGCCATTGGGGGTACACGGCGTCAGCGCGAGACCTTACGGGGTCTTGGCCTCACCCGCGTTGGAAAGACCGTGCTGCGGAACGATTCGCTCTCTCTCCAAGGGATGGTGAATCGAGTCGCCCATCTTATTGAGGTGCGTGAGAATGGATCTTAGTCACTTGCAGCCCGCCCCCGGGGCGATGAAAAAACGGAAGCGGGTCGGCCGCGGGCCAGGTTCCGGGCTCGGCAAAACAGCAGGTCGAGGACATAAAGGAAGCGGCGCGCGCTCTGGTGGTAATATACCACCTGGCTATGAAGGCGGACAAATGCCGCTCTCCCGCAGGCTGCCCAAACGGGGATTTCACAATCCATTTCGGCAAGAGTACGCCGTCATTAACATTGGGAGTCTGGAACGCTTTGAAGCTGGCAGCGTCGTTGACCTTGATGTTTTCCGCCAGTCTGGTCTCGTGAGTGGCCGTAAGTGTAAAGTGAAAATATTGGCCAAGGGAGAGCTGACAAAGGCCCTGACCGTAAGAGCCCATGCCTTCAGTGCGCAAGCACGTGAAAAGATTACTGCGTTGGGGGGGACAGCCGAGGTCGGGTAGTCATGCTCGAAGGCTTACAAAACGCGACAAAGATTGCAGATCTGCGCCGCCGGCTCCTCTTCACCTTTGGTTTGCTCGCTGTCTACCGGATCGGAGTGGCGATACCAACTCCGGGGATTGATGGAGAGGCCCTTGCGGCGTTCTTCGAGCAAGCGGCGAGTACCGTTTTCGGCTTAGTGAACCTCTTCTCCGGCGGTGCCCTGGAGCGCTTCTCTATCTTCGCGCTGGGCATTATGCCCTATATTAGTGCCTCAATTATTTTTCAGCTTCTGACCGTCGTAGTCCCTACCCTTGAGCGTTTGTCAAAAGAAGGGGAACAGGGGCGACGGAAGATTACCCAGTACACACGCTACAGCACTGTCGGTCTCGCTCTTCTCCAGGGCCTCTTTATCAGTATCGGACTCGAACAGATTCAGGCACCTGGAGGGAGTTTGGTTGTTTTTAATCCAGGCTGGGGATTTCGTCTCATGACGATGCTCACGCTTGCCGCCGGTACGGCTTTCATCATGTGGTTAGGCGAACAGATTACCGAGCGTGGAGTGGGCAATGGTATCTCTCTCATCATATTCGCTGGCATTGTCGCCAGTATTCCCTCCGCGGTGACCGCAACGACGGAGTTTGTTCGAGAGGGCGAATTAAGTATTCTTTTGTTGCTTCTCCTGTTAATCGGCATGGTTGCTATTGTTGCTGCCGTGATTTTTATGGAACGCGGGCAGCGACGCATTCCGGTGCAGTATGCAAAACGGGTGGTAGGCCGAAGAGTCTATGGCGGGCAGAGTTCTCATCTGCCACTGAAAGTGAACACCGCTGGGGTGATTCCCCCGATTTTCGCCTCCTCGGTCTTGATTTTTCCGGCGACCATTGCCGGCTTTGCCGACCATCCGTGGGCTCAAACCGTTGCAAATGTTCTGACGCCGGGAGGGTCGATCTATAACGTCAGCTATGTCGCGATGATCATCTTCTTCTGCTATTTTTATACGGCTGTTGTATTTAACCCTACTGACGTTGCCGACAATATGAAAAAAAATGGCGGATTTATTCCTGGTATCCGTCCTGGGCAACGCACAGCGGACTATATCGATCGGGTCTTAAGTCGGATAACGTTGACGGGAGCACTGTATGTCTCCATCGTCTGTGTTCTGCCTAATCTCCTGGTGGGGTCCTTTAATGTGCCGTTTTTCTTTGGGGGAACGGCGCTGCTTATCGTCGTTGGCGTTGCTCTGGACACTGTGGCTCAGATTGAAACACAGCTCATCATGAGAAACTATGAAGGCTTTATGAAGCGTGGGCGCATCAGAGGAAGGCGAGGATAGAGAGCGCTGTCCGATTTTCTCACCGATGATTTTTTTGAAATCTCCTGAAGAGATAGAGACAATGCGGACCGCGAATCGCATTGTTGCGGAAATCTTGAGCGAACTGCGACAGCGGGTGCGGCCGGGGGTCTCAACCGGAGAGCTTGATGGTATCGCGGAAGAATGGATTGTAAAAAAGAAGGCGAAAACGGCGTTTAAAGGATATACGATTCGGAACGGTTCTGTTCCGTTCCCGGCCCATATTTGCATCTCTTTGAATAACGAAGTCGTCCACGGTATCCCCTCTCACCAGCGGATCATTCAAGACGGGGATATTGTTAGCCTGGATTTTGGTGTAGTGTATAGCGGATTTTATGGTGACGCTGCGGTGTCTTTTGCGGTTGGAGAGGTTGGCCAGTCTGCCCGACAGCTTTTACAGACGACTGCCGTCGCCCTTGAAGCCGGCATAGGCCGCGCCTGTGTTGGTAATCGTCTTGGCGATATATCTGCCGCAGTTCAGGAGTATGTCGAGCGAGATGGCTTCTCCGTTGTGCGAGAATTTGTTGGACATGGGGTTGGGCGTCGGCTGCATGAAGACCCGCCTGTCCCCAATTATGGTATGCGGAACCGGGGTGTCCGCCTGCGCGAAGGAATGGTCATCGCGATTGAGCCCATGGTGAACATGGGCGCTCCAGAAGTTGCCATGCTAGAGGATGGATGGACTGCAGTGACAAAAGATGGCAGTCTCTCAGCGCACTTCGAGCATTCGGTTGCGATCCTGGCAGATGGACCAGTGGTGCTCAGTAGCATGTAAGAGAACGGTACTCATACACGGAACTCTTTTCAGGTAAGAATAGGAATGAGGCTAGCATGAAAGTTCGGGCTTCTGTGAAACCAATGTGCCGAAAGTGCAAGGTTATTAAACGCAGAGGCATTATACGGGTCATCTGTGAGAACCCGCGGCATAAGCAACGACAGGGCTAGGTGTTTTCCCGACGCGGGCGGAAATAAGAGCGGAGAAGGCGTATGGCACGGATTGCGGGTATCGAATTACCCCGGAACAAGAAAATCGGTACCGGTCTCACCTATATCTATGGGATCGGACGGGTCACCGCCCTCAAAATTCTGACCGAGGCGGGCGTTGATCCAAGCACAAATTCCGACGCGTTAGTAGATGATGAGATCGCACATATTCGGCGGGTTATCGATCAAGACTACCGGGTCGAGGGGGACCTCAGGCGGGATGTTGCGAGTCATATTAAACATTATATTGATATTGGGGCATACCGGGGCCTCCGACATCGCCGAAATCTGCCGGTCCGTGGACAAAAGACAAAAAATAATTCTCGGACGCGCAAGGGGCCGAGACGGACCGTTGCCGGTAAGAAAGTCGCGCCTACTCCTAAATAATACGCGGCGCAAGGAGAGGGTCACTGAATGGCAAAAGCGGCGAGACG
>JAJDZM010000077.1 GCA_022824615.1 Candidatus Binatia bacterium
CAGTTTACCTGTTCCCCCTCACCCCAGCCCTCTCCCTCCAGGGGAGAGGGAGCGGATATTCCCTCCCCCCTCTGAGGGGGAGGGCCAGGGAGGGGGGGCGCTCCGAAGCACGAGCGGAGGCCATTGTTCGAAGAATGCAAAAAAAATGAGATTTATCGATACGAATATTTTTCTCCGCTACCTGACACGGGACGATGAATCCGAGTTGCACGTCTTCGAGAAGAAGTCGCGCCAGACACCGCGCCGTGCGCTCGCGACCGCCAGGGAACGGATGAGGCAGGTGATGACATGACGAAGCTGAAGGACCTGAAGGCGCGCCTCATGGAGGATGCCGAGCTCCGGGAGGAATATGCGCGCGTCAACGAGGAGTATGCGCTCATCGAGGCGCTGGTCCGCGCCCGCACGGCGGCGAAATTGACGCAGGCGGAGCTTGCCCGACGGCTCGGCACGACCCAGTCCGCTGTCGCGCGGCTGGAAGGCGGCCGGGTGTCGCCGTCCTTCGCGACCCTCCGCCGCTACGCCGAAGCAACCGGCACACGGCTGACCGTGGGCCTGGTTCCGGTCGACGGCTGAGGCAGGCCGGATGGTGGTTTGCTCGCTGCCTCGCGAAGCAGGGACGGGAAAGACGATACTGCCATTCCTTTCGTGAACGCGATCAAGTCGCTCCCGCAGCGGCAGCCTGTTATCTTCCCCTATCTGACCTATCTTCAAGATTTGCGTGTCTTCGAGCAGGTGTACGAGCAGCACAATCACGACCTGCGGCAGACACTGGACGCCATCACCGCCCTGGCCGAGGAGGCGGAGCAGCCGTTTGAGGCGGTGAAAAGAGTAGCTCATTAAAAATAAAACTGATATCTCTGGCCACTGCCGCCGCTCTACCGGCCGCGTTTGGTTCGCCACGCTTCTTCGCGGGAGCCAGGGCTGAGCGGACCTGAGGTAGGCTCCTGAAGCTTGTTTTTTCGCTCCCACAGGAGAAGTAGGTTGATGAAAGTGGCAGTGATTTACAACAAGCGGGAGGTCCATCCCTCGGACGTGATTAACACCTTCGGCCCGCAGACCAAGGAAACCTATAATCCACATACCGTAGAACTCGTGGCCTCGTCCCTGGAAAAGGGCGGTCATAACGTCCGCGTGATTGAGGGCAATATCGATGTCGCGGATGAACTGCGGGACTTCATGCCGCGTGTCTTGGCCGGGGAGCGGCCGGGCATGGTCTTTAATATGGCCTACGGCATCCAAGGGCAGAGCCGCTATACCCATATGCCGGCCATGCTGGAAATGCTGGGCGTCCCCTATGTGGGCTCCGGGCCCCAGGCGCACGCCGTCGCGCTGGACAAAATCATGGCCAAGATCGTGTTTCAGCAGCACGGCGTGGCAACTCCCGGATTCTGGTTTTTTGCCAGGCCGGACGACGATATGGCCGGCGTCACCTATCCCGTCATTGTCAAACCCAAGATGGAAGCCGTCTCCATGGGCCTCAAGATTGTTGACAATAAAGACGACCTTCGAGACGCCGTTAAGGAGATTATCGAGAACTATCAGCAGCAGGCGCTGGTCGAAGCCTTTATTGCCGGCCGCGAGTTCGCGGTGGGCCTGCTTGGCAACGGCCCGGACCTGGAGGTGCTGCCTATTGTTGAATTCGACTTTGGCGGCGACCCCAACGCGATTCAGACCCAGGACAATAAGCTCCAGCAGCCGGTCCAGAAAATCTGTCCGGCCAAGCTGTCCGACGCCATGACGGAAGAACTCTGTCAGTTGGCCCGGGCCTCATTCGATGCGCTCGGGCTGTGCGACTTCTCCCGCATTGATGTCCGCATGGATGCAGACGGCAAGCCCTACGTCCTGGAAATCAACTCGATGGCCAGTCTGGGGAGAACCGGCTCGTACGTGCATGCCGCGCAAACCGCCGGCTACACCTATGAAACGCTGGTCAACCGCATGCTCGATGTTGCCGCCGTCCGGTATTTTGGTCAGCCCGACCCAAATGTCATCAGTCTCCCGAACCGGGAAAAGAAGCCTGATGAGACGCAACCCTTGCGTGTCCAGGTGCGGTCTCACATCCGCAGCAACCTGACCACTATGGAAGACGACCTGCGTTCCATGGTTGGAATGGATACTTATGTTTATAATTCCGAGGGGGTCAACGAACTCGGCAGTTGGTTCTCCAAGATCCTGAGCCAGTTGCGATTCAAAAGACAGGTCTATCCGCAGACCGAAGTGGGCAACGTCCTGTACTTCTCCAATCACGATAGTAAACGCAACGATATCCTGCTGCTTTCGCACCTCGACACCCTCTATTCTTACCGCGACTTTGTTTCCTTTCGCGAGGAGCGCGGCCGGTTCTATGGCTCGGGAGTTGCCGAGAGCAAGGGCGGCCTGGCGGTCATGCTGGCGGCCCTGCGGGCGCTGCGTTTCACTCGCCGCCTGCACCGTATCCGCTGCGGTGTCCTGCTGACCGCGGATGACGCCCTGGGTGGTCGCTTCAGCCGGAAGATCGTTGAAGAACTTGCCCTGAACTCTCACTATGTCGTCGGTCTCAAGAACGGAAGCCTTGAGGGTGGCATTGTCACCTCGTGTTCAGGGCGGAGTGATTTTCAGATTGAAGTAGCGAACAGCAAGACCGGCGAGAACGGGAAGTTCCCTGACGTGATCAAAATCCTGTGTCAAAAGCTGACCGCCTGGGACAGACTGACATCCGAAGAGAGCGGCATCTTTATCAAGCCGACCCAGCTCGAAGGGCGCACGCTGTATGGCCTGGCTCCCGACTTTGCGAGTACTGCGCTTTCCGTACGATTTCGGGAGCCGGACCAGGGGGAACAAATCGAAGAGCAGATCCGGGGGATTGCGCGGAGAAATATCCCGCCACGCTGCCAGGTCCGGGTGTCCAAGCGGGTATCGCGGCTTCCTGTTGTTGATAACGAAAAGGATCAGGAATTCTACGACCATGTCCAACAGGTAGCCCAGCGATTAGAAGTCAAAGTCTGTCAGGTGCATCGGGATACTTCGTCTGATATTTGTCACGTCCCGGACCGGATTCCGGCTTTAGATGGATTTGGCCCGATTGGTGGCGCAACGCAGACCCCCAACGAGTATATTCTGCGCGATAGTTTAATAGACCGTGCTGCCGTTTTGGCGATGACCATTCGCCTTGCCGCAGAGGGATTCCAGGCATGAAGATTGCCACCTCTGAGGGCCGTTTTGTCCCAACCGCAGATCAAAAAGCGGCGGCTGCCGGAAACGGCATGGTCGCCACTGCCTTTCCCGATGCCACCCAAGCCGGCGTCGAAATGCTCCGGCAAGGCGGCAATGCCGTAGACGCGGCCTGTGCCGCCGCCCTCGCGCTCGGGGTGTGCGAACCTCAGGCCAGTGGGATTGGCGGGCAGACGATGGCCATTCTGCACCTCCGGGGGAAAACCATCACCATCGATGGCTCGACCCGCGCGCCCTCGCTCGCCCATATCAGTCAGTTCGACAAAGGCGACCACGCGGTTGGCTATCGCGCCAGCACGGTCCCCAGCACCGTGGCCGTCCTGGGCTACCTCAATTTTCGGTACGGCAAACTGGACTGGTCAACCGTCGTACAACCGGCCATTCGGATCGCCCAAGAAGGCTATGCGATCACGCCGCTTCAGCACGACCTCCAGGACCGCTCGCTGGAACAGTTCCTGGCCATCCCGGCGCGTTCCGGCGCGCGCTATTTTCTCAAAGAAGGCAAGGTGCCGTACGGCGCCGGGGAGATTTTCAAGCAGCCTGAACTGGCGGCCACCCTGGAACATATCGCCGCTCACGGACCTCGGTCGTTTTATCAGGGCGAGATCGCTCAGCAAATTGACGCGGACATGCGGGCCAACGATGGATTTTTGCGCGCGGATGACCTGGCACTCATACCATGGCCGGTTGAGCGGCCGGCCCTCAGAAGACAGTACCGAGACCTGTCTATTGTCACCCTTCCTCCGCCTGCCGCCGGGCGCACGCTGCTGCTCGTACTGTTGATGCTCAGCCACCTGCCGTCCAGGTTTCTGCGGAGCCGCTCAAAGGAATCCTATCACTTTGTTGCCGAGACTTTTCGCAAGGCGTTTTTGCAGCGCCGTGAGCGCCCGTTTGATCCGAACACCTACCCCCAGTTTCCCGATAAAAAGATGATCAACCGGAAGTTTGCCAAAGAACTGGCAAAGTCGATTCGGGACGATATGGATATCCATCTTCCATTGATCGACCCGCCTGAGGGACCGAGTGAGACCACCCACCTGTCCGCTATGGATGCGGAAGGCAACGCCGTCGGGATTACGCAGTCCATAGAACTGGTCTATGGCTCAAAGGCCGCGGCTGCGGAGCTTGGTTTTCTCTATAACAATTATATGGATGCCTTTGAGGTCAAGAACCCGGCCCACCCCTTTTATCTCAGGCCCAATGGGGTTCCCTGGACTTCGGTTGCGCCGGCCCTGATTTTCCATGACGACAAACTCTGGATGGTGACGGGCAGTCCGGGGAGTGAACGTATCTTTTCAACGGTCAGCCAGTTTCTGGTCCACTGCGTTGATGGCAGGCTGTCCATGGATGAAGCCATGCGACATCCCCGCTTTCACTGTTCTATTGGGGGCAAGCTCAGCATTGAGGCTGACCGCTTTGATCCCAGCGTCGTCAGTTATCTTGAAAACATGGGCTATAAGATTGACCGGCGCAAGCCCTACGCCTTCTACCTTGGCGCGATTCATGCGGTCCTGAAATGTCAGACGCGGAGCGGCTTTCAAGGGGTGGCCGAAGTCCGTCGGGACGGGACGGCAGGGGGCCTGTAATGGGTACGCTGCCCGTCTTGCTTTCCATCCCGCACGGCGGCATGGATGTGCCTGCGGAGGTGAGGGATAGGGTATGCCTCGGCCCGGTCGATATTCATGACGATATCGATCCTTTTGTGCGCGAGATATACGACCTTGGCCCGAAAGTCGCCACAGTCGTTGCCACTCATATTCCTCGTACCTTCGTGGACCTGAACCGCGCCCGCGACGATCGTCCGCCCCGGAACCCGGACGGCGTGGTCAAGACGCTGACCTGTGTGGGTAAGGAGATTTATGCGCGTGGGAAAGAACTTGATGCAGCGTCAATCGACACCCTGCTGGAACGATACTATGCACCGTATCACCAGCGACTTCGCGCTGCCGTCCACAACTCGACGATCCAGTTGGCCCTTGATTGTCATTCCATGCAGGTGGTCGGGCCGCAGATTTCGCCTGACGTAGGCCAACCCCGTCCCATATTCTGTTTGGGCAATGCCCGAGGTCAGGCCTGTTCGCCGGAGACCGCCCAGCGCTTGGCCGACTGCTTACGGCGGGCCTTTGATCTACAAGAACACGAGGTGACGCTCAACCAGCCGTTTTCGGGTGGCTATATTACGCGGACCTATGGCGGCAGGCCCCTGCCCTGGATTCAGGTTGAGATGAACCGCTCGCTCTATTTGGCAGCGCCCTGGTTCGAGCGAGACGCCCTGGCTATGGACTCCAAACGGCTGAGAGAATTGAAGCGCCGCTTCGAGATGGCTCTCACCCTTTTCTTTGAACACGCGTGAAGGTACCGTCGTGTGTGGATTTTCTTTCTTCCTGTTTTCATGAGCGTTGCTGCTTCGCCTTTGTAGTCGGAATCCCTGATTCCTGTGACAAACCCTTCAGGAGGAGCCATGAATTTTTCCAGTTGGACGAACGTCCTGGAGCAAATATCAGAGCGTCTCGCTCCGATGCTTCCTGCGGCCTTAGGCGCGACCGGCCTGCTGTTAGTGGGCTGGATTGCGGCGATTCTTGCCCGTTTCCTCACGAGAAAAATTATCGTGGCGGCGGTCGCCCGCCTCAACACACAGTTCCGTCTGGCTGAAAGTCTCAGCGGAACGAGACTCGCCGAGGATGCCCCACGGATCATCGGAACGCTCGTGTATTGGATCGTGCTGTTGTTCTTCGTGGCTGCTGCGATCGACAAGCTGCCCCTGCCAGTCGTAACGGACCTGTTGCAGAGTATCGCCTATTACCTGCCCCGTGTCCTGTTAGCGGTCGTGCTTGTCTTTATGGGACTGGGCGCAGGAATCCTGGTGAATCGGTGGACGACGCGGGTGGCGGCGGCAGCCGGCGTCGAGTATGCGTCAGTCCTTGGACGGGTCGCCCAGATAGCCGTCCTTGTGGTTGCCCTCCTCGTTGGTGCGCAGGAAATCGGCCTGGAGAGTGGGCTCTTCACAACGACGATTCTCATCATTATTGCCGCAATCCTGGGGGGAGTGGCGCTCTCGCTCAGCCTGGGCTCGGGTCCGATTGTGAGTAACATCATGGCCTCGTACTACGCGGCAAAGGCATACCGAATTGGCGATGTCGTGCGTGTAGCCGGTATTGAAGGCGTCGTGCGAGAAATCACGCCCACGTCCATTGTGCTTGACGCGGCTGACGGTCAGGTGCATCTCCCGGCAAGAAAGTATTGTGACGAAGTATCGGTGGTACTGAGGAGGGACTGATGCAGACTGCTACGCAGAAGACAGCTCAGGTGCATATGAACCGTCACCCCGAGGAGGCGGCACGGGTGTTGGAAGGATTCTCGCCAGGTGAAATCGTGGCCGCCTTGCAAGCAGCGCCCGTCGAGAGTGCTGCCGGTGTGCTTGCCTGCTTTGCTCCCGTCCTGGCCGGTTCGTGCCTTGCCCACTGGCCGGCGGGAGTGCGTTCGCGGGTCGTGGAGCAGGTGCCGGCGTCGATTGCCGCCGCGCTGTTGCGCCAACTGGAACCGGCGGTCCGGGAAGATGCGCTCGGTGGTCTTTCGGCCCCCGTTCGTGCGGCGCTCGATCAAGCGCTGAAGTATCCGGCCCAGTCCGCCGGAGCGCTCGCCGACCCGTCGGTGCTCACGCTCCACTTCGACCTCACGGTAAAGGAAGCGCTGGCCCGTCTCAGCGAAAGCGCTGGCCCGGTCGCCTCTCGGATCTTCGTGCTCGACCGTTCTCAGCGTCTTGTGGGTGCTGTGACACCGGGCCAGTTGCTCGGTAGCAGACGTGATACGCCTGTCGAGTCTCTGGAGCTGGACACGACGCCAGGGATGCCTTCCCATGCCAGCGCCCAGACGCTGGGTGCCAGGCAAGCGTCGCCGGAACCCATTGCGGTTGTGGATTCGCAGGGAACATTCCTGGGGACTATTGGAGCCGATACCCTCAAACATCTGGGGGCCCGGAAGAGTCGCCCCCCGGCCATGCACCTGCTGGCTTCCCTCAGCGAGTTCTACTCACTCGGACTCAGTGAGATGGCCGGAGGATCGAGTTCCGGTTCCCCTGTGACCAATCAGCCGGGAGAGACGCGCCATGCCAACAGCTAGCCTTGCAGTCGAACGATTGCTCGCCCAGGACTTTTTTGAACGCCATCCGGAGGAAGCGGCGGATCACCTCGAAACCTCGACGCCATCCGAGGCGGAGGAGATGCTCTCCCACGTGGCGCCGGAAACGTGTATCGAAGCATTCCGCCGTCTGTCGCCGGCAAAGGCCCTGGATATTCTCGCGGAGATCGACCTCGATCACGGCAGACAACTGATCCGTAATTTGGACCCTCCCCAGGCCGGCGCACTGTTGGACGGACTCGGGACACAACGCCGTGACGACCTCCTGGCGGGTTTGGCGCGGGCAGAGGCGAAGGAGTTGCACACTCTCATGCAGCATCCTGTGGACAGTGCCGGCCGGCTCATGGACCCCCGCATTACGGTCTTTCAGCCTGATATGACAGTTGAGAAGGCTCTGGAACGGCTGCGGTCGATACGACAGAGACGACGCGTGCTTGACCTGTTGATTGTAGACAGCGACGGGCGTCTGTCCGGGACTGTTCCAATTCAAGAGGTGGTGCTGGCCGAGGCGGAAACGACACTGCTGTCCCTGGTCACGGGGGTACCGGTGGCCGTCTCCGCATTTACCACCCGTGAAGAGATCGTCGAGACTATGGAGCGCCACAAGCTGACCAGCATTCCGGTGGTCGACTATGACAACAAGCCGCTGGGGATCATCCGGCTCAACGAAATGGTGTCCGCGGTCGAAGAAGAACTCAGCGCCGACCTCGTCAGCATGACGGGCGCGAGCAAGGAAGA
>JAJDZM010000257.1 GCA_022824615.1 Candidatus Binatia bacterium
TGGTCCTGAATGAGCTGGTCGAGCAGGGCAGATGCCTGAGGCTGTATGGCTCGAATCGCCGGAAAGAGAATATCGGCTTCTGCGGCAAAATGGGGTGCCAGACTCTCTCGAAAGAATCGCACCGTATCCGTCGCCTGTTTCTGTGGACTGTCATGGGGCTGGCGCGTTTTCGGGAGCCCGTGCTTGAGGCGGAAAGCGAGCAGGAGGCCGTGATGATGCTCGCGAGAGAGGGGGACCAGGCTGGGGTGACGCTTGGGCATTACACGTCTACGTCTTCGACCCGGGGTGCCCGCTCCATGATAAAGCTGAAGCGTGGCTGGACATCCTTACCCATCAGGGTCTGGATGGCTTTTTCGGTTCGCTCGGCGTCCTGAATAGAAACCTGGAGCAAGGTGCGTGTGCGCGGGTCGAGGGTCGTTTCCTTAAGGGTGTGCGGATTCATCTCACCCAGTCCCTTAAAACGCTGGACCTGGGCCTTGCCGGCATGCCCGTTTTGCTGAGCCAGCAGGCGTTCCTTGGCCGCGTCATCGTCCGCCCAGTGGACTTCCTTGCCGACCTCGATTTTATACAGCGGTGGCTTGGCAATATAGACACAGCCTGCGCGAATCAGTTCGGGCAGGTGACGGTAGAAAAAGGTCAGCAGGAGGGTACAAATATGGTTGCCGTCCGAATCGGCGTCCATTAACAGGCAGACTTTGTGATAGCGAAGCTTGGACAGGTCAAACGCCTGACCCACGCCACAGCCCAAGGCCGACACAATATCATTGAGTTCTTTATTGGTCAGGATTTTATTGAGCGAGGCTTGTTCCGTGTTCAACACCTTGCCGCGTAGCGGCAGAATGGCTTGAAAGCTCCGGTCCCGGCCCTGCTTGGCCGAGCCGCCGGCGGAATCTCCCTCAACAATGAAAAGTTCGCTCTTCGCCGGGCTGGTCGAGGAACAGTCGGCCAGCTTGCCGGGCAGGTTCAGACGATGGGAGACCGCCCCCTTACTCCGCACGGTTTCCAAGGCCGCGCGTGAGGCCGAGCGCGCGCGGGCCGCCAATATCACCCGCTGGACAATCGTTTCCGCCTGGGAGCGGTTATGGAGCAGAAAATTCTCCAGGGCGGTCCGGACCATGCCGTCAATTTGCGCCGTGGCTTCCGGGTTGCCGAGTTTTTCTTTGGTCTGACCCTGAAACTGCGGATGTTTGAGATACAGGCTGAGAATGGCGACCAGCCCTTCACGCGTGTCGTCGGCCGTAATCGATACCCCTTTGGACGTCAGATTGTTGACATTCATATAATTGCGAACGGCCTTGACAATAGCGGTTTTTAAGCCGGTTTCATGCGTACCGCCGAAGGGGGTGGGAATCCCGTTCACAAACGAGTGGATGCGTTCTTCCGGTGATTCCGTCCAGGTCAGGACGCATTCCAGCGGAGGCGAGGCGTTGCGTTCAATGTGAAAGATGTCCTGAATAACCGCCTTTTTGTCGCTGTCGGCGATCAGCTTGCGCAGATAGGCTTTGAGGCCGTCTTGATACAGGAACTGCTGGGTTTGCCCGTTTGTCTCGTTCCGAAAGACCAGCATCAGCCCTTTGTGCAGATAGGCTTTGGATTCCAGTCTTTCGGCAATACGCTCAGGTTTGAAGGTAATGGACGGAAAAATATCGGGGTCGGGGTGAAAGGTCAGGGTCGTGCCGTGGCCGCGCACCCCACCCTTGTTTTTGAGCGGTGTGGTGGCCTTGCCGCGCCGAAAGCGCTGCTCCCACTCCACCCCATCCCGGCGGATACGGGCCCGCATATCGTCAGCCAGGGCGTTGACGACGGAAGCCCCCACGCCGTGCAGCCCCCCGGAGTGGGCGTAATTCTGATCGCTGAATTTCCCGCCGGCGTGCAGGGTGGTCAGAATCAGTTCCAGGGCGGGCTTCTTGAACTGCGGATGCAGGTCTACCGGAATACCCCGTCCGTTATCGGCCACGGTGACGGTCGAGCCGTCCTTATGCAGGGTCACCTCAATCCGGCTGGCATGGCCGTTCATGGCTTCATCCACCGCATTATCGAGCAGTTCCCAGACGAGGTGGTGCAACCCGGTCGTATCAACTCCACCGATATACATCCCGGGCCGTTTACGAACCGGATCGAGACCCTCAAGAACGGTAATATCTTTCGCCGTGTAGGCCTGCTTTGGTACTGCCATCACGCCCCAGCCTCCTCCGCTCTACCATGCGATCTGCTCCGGGTGCCGTTTTGCTGCACCCCCATCAGCGTCGAGCGTTTGACCACACGCCGGCCCTTCCCAGTCCGTTTGCCTAATGGAATATCCCGCAGCGGAATTTTCCGCTCTTTCCCGTCTTTATTGATAACCGTCACACCCGCGCCCGGTTCGCTCGTGACCGCCCCAACCAAACGGTCGTCTGTATCCAGGCGCATGAGAATCACCCCACGGCCGGCTCCGGATAATTCGGTAATATCTTCGGTAGGAAAAGCCAAGAGATATCCGGCCGCAGTGGCACACACCGTCCGCCCGCTACTCACTGGCTGGACGGTAATGACTTCGTCATCTGCGGACAAACGGGCGATCTTTCTGCCGTTGCGGGTGGTTTCTTCGACATTGGGTTCAAAACGAAACCCCAGGCCCTTCGCTGTTGCCAGGAGTAGGGCCGGTCCCCGCTCGACCGTGGCCTGAGGGGAGGCGCTGAGCGCAAACAGATCGTCCTGGTCCGGCTCGGCCGCTTCCGTCCCGTTCCACTGGGTCGGGCTTTCAGGCGGGCGGTCCGGGATAAGGCGGGCTGTCACAACCTGTTCACCGTCCTGAAAATTGAACAGGGTCTGGATGGGCTCTCCATAGCCGGTAGTTGCCGGAACGGTGTTAATGCGCAGGACGTAAAGCATGCCGCGGTTGGTGAAAACGGCCAGGCGATCGCGGGTTGTTCCCTGAAGGACGGCTTTGAGGTCGTCGCCCTCCCGGAGACGGGTGCTGGTCGGGTCCTTGAGTTCTCTGACGCGCTTAATCCAGCCATCCCGGCTGAGGACGACCGTGGCTTCCTCATGAACAATATAGGCATCCGGGTCGTAATTGAGCTGTTCGCCCGAGCGCAGGGCGGTCCGGCGTCGGTCGCCATACTGCTTGCCCAGGGCTTTCAGTTCGTCCCGTATGACCGTCCAGCGCTGGCTCTTGCTGCCCAGCAGCCGGCGCAACTCCCGCGCCCGAGCTTCTTTCTCCCGGCGTTCGGTCTGAATTTTTTCGACCTCCAGGCGGGCGAGCTGGTAGAGGCGAATATCGAGGATGGCGTCAGCCTGGACCTCGGTTAACTGAAAACGCTGCTGGAGTTTCTCCCGCGCATCCTTGCGAGAGGCCGCCCTCCGGATGAGACGGATGACTGTGGCGAGCCGGTCGGCAATGAGGGCCAGACCGGCAAGAATATGCAGGCGGGTTTCCAGTTCCTCCAACTCGTGCTCAAAGCGTTTGGTGACCACCTCAAAACGAAAGTCCAGGAAATGTCGGCACAAGTCGGACAGGGGCGCACGCAGGGGTTGGCCGACTTCCGGGTTGCCGGTCGGCACCAGACAGGTCAGGTTAATCGAAAAGGACGTTTGCAGCGACGTATGCCGACATAAATACGCCATGGCCAACTCGTCCGAGGTATGGCCTTTGAGTTCAAGGACAATGCGAATGTCGTCGGTCGATTCGTCCCGGACATCGATGACCTGCGGGATTTTTCGGCTGCTGACGAACTCGGCAATTTTTTCCACCAGTTGGGCCTTGTTGACGGTATACGGCAGGGAGGTAATGACAATCTGACGCTTGCCGCGCGGCAGGGACTCGACCTTCCACTCTCCGCGCAGTTTGATCGTTCCCTGACCTTTTTCGTAGATTTCGCGCAGTTCGCGCTTGCTGGTCAGGATTTCGCCCCCGGTTGGAAAATCCGGGCCCTTGATATGTTTGAGCAGTCCCGCGGTGGTCAGCGTCAGGTCATCAATCATGGCCAGCAGGGCGTTGATGACCTCCGTAAAATTATGGGGCGGAATGCTGGTAGCCATACCCACGGCAATGCCGCTGGCGCCGTTGAGCAGGAGTTGGGGAATAGCCGAGGGCAGGACGACCGGCTCGTCCAGGGTGGCGTCATAGTTGGGACGATAGTGTATGGTCGCGCCGCGCAGGTCGCGGAACAACTCTTCGGATAACGGGGCGAGCTTGGCTTCGGTATAGCGCATGGCCGCCGCGCCATCGCCATCGAGTGAGCCGAAATTTCCTTCGCCCTGAACCAGCGGGTAGCGTAGCGAGAATGGCTGCGCCAAACGGACCATGGCCTCGTAAGCGGCCTGGTCTCCATGCGGATGGTATTTGCCCAGGACCTCGCCCACTACCGCCGCCGACTTGCGCGGCCGGGCATCACCTCCGAGCCGCAGGTTCTGGTGCATAGCGTACAGCAGCCGCCGCTGTACCGGCTTGAGGCCGTCGCGGATGTCGGGCAGGGCTCGTGCGGTAATCACGCTCAGGGCGTAATTCAGATAGCGCGCTTCCGCTTCAGCCCCAAGGTCTGTGGTCAGGATCTGTTCCGCCACCGCCGCTTTCTTCATACATCCACCTCCGCCACCCGGATTATAGGCCAAGTCTGGCCTGGTTCCAACGACCGGGGAAACCACCGTTTCCCTGATGTTTATTTTTGTAAAGGACCAAAAAACTCCTTGGCCTGGGCAATCACAAAATCCGGTTTTTCTTCCGCAATAAAGTGACCGCACTCTTCGACCTGGCCGCCTTCGACGTTGTCCGCTACGCCTTGCCAAATCGGCACCAGATTACCCAGGAAGGTCTGGCCGCCCCAGGCGCGGACCGGCATCTTGAGTTTTTCCGTACACGAACTCAGGTTCTCCAGGTCTTCGTTAATACCCGTGCGGTAATACTGGAACCCGGCGCGGAGCGCCCCTGGCGCGGAATACACCCGGACGTATTCGGCCACGTCTTCATCGGTGAACACCTTGGGGCTGTAATTGTACACGGTCGAATTATAGAAATGCCGCAAATAGGTTTCGACATTATTGCTGACCAGCTTTTCGGCCAAGTCGGGCATGCCGGCGTGAAAGAAGACGTGCCACAGCCGCTGGGCCACCGCGATGTCCATTTTATCGCCCTTACGCCCCAGACCCGGAATCATATCCAGGATCATCAGCCGCTCGACCATTTCCGGGTGATCGTAGGCCAGATAATATGTGACCGCGCCACCCCAGTCGTGGCCGGTCAGGCCGATTTTCTCAAAGCCGAGTGAGGTGACGAGTTCATACACATCCGAAGCCAGGGTGCGTTTGTCATAGCCGCTCAGCGGACGCTCGGAGTCTCCGAGGCCGCGCAGGTCGGGCGTGATGACGGTGAACTGCTCCGACAACGGACCGATGATCTTGTGCCACTCGTAACAGCTTTGCGGCCAGCCGTGTACAAAAACCAGGGGGTAGCCCGAGCCTGCAATCACATAATGCATCCGAAAGCCGTTGACGGTTGCCACATGGTGGGTTCCTGCCTCTGCCATAGATGGGACTCCTTTTTTCTTTGCTTTGTATCCGAAGCCCGGAACGGACAGCAAGGGCAGTGGGGCTGCTGCTGTCCGTTGCGTGTGGTAATTTAGCAAGTCATGGAGACGCCGGTTTTTCTGCGTGCCTGTCGGGGAGAGCCGACCCCGTACACTCCCGTCTGGCTCATGCGACAGGCCGGGCGGTATATGGCTGAATACCGGGCCTTACGCGAGCGCGTGCCCTTTCTCGAATTGTGCAAGACGCCCGACTTGGCCGCGCAAGTGACGACTGAAGCGGTTGAACGCCTCGGCGTGGATGCGGCCATTCTCTTTTCGGATATCCTGCTCATTGTTGAGCCCATGGGCGTTGGGCTGGAATTTTCCGCCGGCGATGGACCGGTTATTCATCGACCGGTGCGTTCGGGACAGGATATCGACGCGCTGCATGAGATACCGCCCGAAGAGTCCGTCCCCTTTGTGTTTGAAACAGTCAGCAAGATTCGCAGCAGCTTACCCAGCCATATCCCCCTGATCGGTTTCTCAGGCGCGCCTTTCACCCTGGCGTCGTACTTGATTGAGGGCGGAGCGTCGCGTCAATATCTGGAAACCAAACGACTTATGTATCAGGACCCTGAGGCCTGGAACGCGCTTATGGAGCATTTGGTACGAGCGATCACCGCCTATGTGAACAGTCAGATTGCGGCCGGAGCGCAGGCCATTCAGCTCTTTGATTCCTGGGTGGGCTGTCTGGCCCCCCAAGACTACCGAACCTTTTTATTGCCTCATATGCAGACGCTCATTCAAGGGCTGACGCCAGGTGTTCCCATCATTCATTTTGGTACGGGCACGGCCGGTCTGCTGGAACTGCTGGCCGAAGCGGGCGGGGATGTGGTTGGAGTGGACTGGCGAATCGATCTTGATGTGGCCTGGCAGCGCATTGGCGAAGACCTCGCCGTGCAGGGCAATCTTGACCCCTTAGTGCTTTTCGCTCCCCTCGATACATTACGCACGCAGGTGCAGCGTATTCTGGGTCAGGCCAAGGGAAGGGACGGACATATTTTCAACCTGGGGCATGGTATTTTACCGCAAACTTCGGTTGATAACGTGATTGCGCTGGTCGATATGGTGCACGAGTTTTCGAGTCGGGCAGGGTGATAGTCCTGACGGCAAAAAGGCGAAATCACAGCCTATTTCCTATGCAGTACGACGCCGTTCTTTTGATTGCCTTTGGCGGGCCGGAAAAAATGGACGACGTGCGGCCTTTTTTGGCGAACGTCCTGCGCGGTCGTCCCGTACCGCCGGCCCGGCTGCAAGAAGTCATCCGACACTACGAGTTGTTTAATGGCCGCTCGCCTTTGAACGAGATTACCTTTCGTCAGGCGGAAGCAGTCCGACGCTATCTGGCCCAAGAAGGTCGGCCGCTACCGGTATATGTCGGCATGCGGAACTGGCATCCCTATATCGCCGAGACCCTGGAACAGATGGGGCGGGGCGGAGTGAAAAACGCCGTTGGCTTCATTCTCTCCGCCCAGCAGAGCGAAGCCGGCTGGGCGCGGTATAAAACGAATTTAGCAGAGGCCAGCGAAAGGGTAGGGACGCCTGCGCCCCAGGTGAGCTTCACCGCTGGTTGGCATAATCATCCTTTGTTCATCCAGGCGGTGGCCGATCTGACGCAGCAGGCGTTTTCATCTCTTCCGGCGGTCCGCCGGAAGGCGACTCCTCTGGTCTTTACTGCCCATAGTGTGCCGACCTCAATGCCGAGCAGCCGGGAATACGTCCGACAGATCGAAGAGGGCGCACGTTTGGTCGCGGAGTGCCTTGGGCACGAAAACTGGTCGGTCGTCTATCAGAGTCGCAGCGGCCCACCTCAGATACCGTGGCTGGAGCCGGATATCGGTGAGGTGCTCAAGGAGCTTGCCGCCCAGGGGGCACGCGACGTGGTCGTCGTTCCCATCGGCTTTGTATGCGACCACATCGAGGTCCTGTACGATCTGGATACAGAGGCGAGAGGGAGGGCCGAACGGAACGGCCTGAATATGGTTCGTGCCCGGACAGTCAACGCGCATCCCCACTTTATTCAGATGATCGCCGAGGTGGTCCAAGCGACCCTGAATCAATAGACCGGGTGAGTGTCGCAGAACCCGCCACGAAACTGCCGTATGTCTCTTTCTCCAGAGAGCAATCCCAGAATACCCCATATCATTATTGTCGGTGGTGGTATTGCCGGCTTGGCTGCGGCCTACAGGCTCGAAGAATTGGGCCGAGAACGAGAGCAGCCGCTTCGATTTACGCTGCTGGAGGCCAGAGACCGGCTTGGCGGAGTCATTGAAACGGAACAGAGAGACGATTTTCTGCTTGAACTCGGGCCGGATTCTTTTATTTCGGAAAAACCTTGGGCTCTGGCTCTGTGTCGTCGCCTGGGGCTTGAGCCGGAACTCCTGGGTACTAACGACGCGTACCGCTCTACCTTTGTCGTGCACAAAGGGAAGCTTGAGCCCTTGCCGCAAGGGTTTATGTTACTGGCCCCCACCCGGTTTGGTCCCCTGGTCCGCTCGCGTATTTTTTCCTGGCCGGGGAAGCTGCGTATGGCGCTCGATCTCGTATTGCCTCGAGCCAGAGAACAAAGCGATGAAAGCCTTGGTTCGTTTGTCCGGAGACGGCTCGGGCGAGAAGCGCTCGAACGCATTGCCCAACCTCTCATTGGCGGTATCTATACCGCCGACCCCGACCAACTGAGCCTGGCCGCGACCATGCCGCGTTTTCTGCACATGGAGCGTGAGCATCGGAGTGTGATTTATGCGCTCTGGCGAGCGGCTCGCCGCGATCCTCAGCCGACCAGGGACGCAAGCGGGGCGCGCTGGAGTTTGTTTGTGACCCTGCAAACCGGTATGCAGCGCCTCGTTTCCGCTCTGACCGAACACCTCACCATCGGCACCCTGCGTCAACAGTGTCCGGTAAAGAGCGTCCGCTACCAGACGGCGGGGTCGGAAGAGACTCGCTGGACGGTGGACTGTGCCGACGGTTCCAGCTTTCACGCCGCTGGTCTGGTACTGGCGACGCCGGCCTTTGCCACGGCGCAGCTTGTGCACGGGTTTGACCACGCTTTGAGTCAGCACCTTTCCGGTATCCCCTATAGTTCCACAGCCACGGTAAATATGGCCTATCGTCGCGACCAGATTCCCCATCCACTGAACGGGTTCGGTTTTGTGGTGCCACAGGTGGAGCAGCGTTCCATTCTTGCCGGGACTTTTTCGAGCGTGAAATATGCCGGGCGCGCGCCGAGCGATCACGCTCTGTTACGCACCTTTGTTGGAGGAGCGCTTCAGGCCGAACTGTTTGAGCGGGATGACGCTGAAATCCGTGCTCTGGTTCGCAGTGAACTGTACCAGTTGCTCGGGATTGAAGCCGAACCTCTCCTGACTCGTATCGCCCGCTATCCGCAGTCCATGCCGCAGTACCGCGTCGGGCATCTTCAACTCGTTGACGAGATCGAAAAGCAGGTGGCCGAGCATCCGGGTCTGGCGCTTGCCGGCAATGCCTACCGTGGGGTTGGTCTTGCCGACTGTGTGCGGAGTGGAGAAGCCGCGGCTGAAGCGGTGTTTGCCGAGTGTGTGACAATGCGGGTCTGACACCTGTCCCCTTAACAGTAATCAGTTAGTTGTCTTCGCTTGGCTTGATATCCAATATGCGAATATCTTCCAAGTCTTTTGGCCAACCTACGGCTCGCTTTGATGCAATGACGTCTTGACGCGAGGCGACACGAAACTTCTGGCCATGATAGTCCAATGATTACATAGCGTACATCATGTGACTGAAAGGACTTGAATACGCTCTGAAGACGATTGAGCACGTTCTACCTCTGCCATTTGGGGATTATTTTCGAGAACGAGGTCGGTGAGTTCACAGAAAATATCCATGCGTTCTTCGAGAGACAGAGCTTGAAACCAACGAGCCTTCGCTTCAAGGCTTTCGTCGTCACGGTTATGGGAAATCATCTGGCTCATGCCTTCTTAATACCACAGTAATGACGTGAGTTCACTGTAGCCGTATGCTGTCTTACAGACCAAGCTCTCTTACCATCTCGATGACGTATAGGGAGGGGTGGGAGGGTAACAGGTCTGTTTTCCCCGTAGGAACAAAACCCGAAGACTCATACAGTTTCGTCGCCGAGCTATTGCCGGCGGTGCCCCAGAGTTTCATACGCTGTACCCCCTGAGCGGCAGCCCAGGACATTGCCCTATGAAGAAGTTGCCTGCCGAAGAGGCATTATCCGAGAGCAACAGGACTGCTCAATCAGGCGGACTCGTATGCCGACACCCGAACTCTCTCCCTTTATCTTTACTTAACGTTTACTTGAGTACTCGGGGAGGGGTTGCTATGGTGCTGCCTTACTGTCGGTAATGGAGAGGGGTTGGGGCAAGTGATCCGGGTATTCCCCCGCATTGAGAACGCCAAGCTCATGGACCTGTTTCGGAAGGGCGTTGAGGGGCAGTGGTCAGCGGCCGAAATTGACTGGACGCAGCCGTTGTCGCTCGACCGTCACGAACAGCGTGCCTTGGCCATGGTGCTGACCCCGATCTATCTGGGTGAGCAAACAGCCATGATTGGGGCCAGCTCGACCATCCCGCAGTGTTTTGCCGCCCATGAGACCGAAGCCCAACTGTATCTCTCCACCTTTCTTTTGGATGAAGCCCGCCATTTCGAGACCTTGACCCGCTTCTATAACACTCTGAACCAGCGTCCGCTCGAAGTCCGCCAACTCAAGGATATGTTTCGCTATCAGGCGCGCCTGTTCAAATCGCGGGATCGGGTTGAATGGCTGTGGGGGATCCTGCTCAGCGATATTCTGGCTCGCCATTTCTACAGCATCCTGGCAAAGGCCCACCCCACCTCTCTCTTTGCCTCCATTGCGAATCGCATCCTACGTGACGAGGCCCGCCATCTGGCATTTGCCGAACTATATCTCCGCGCCGTGTTGAAACGTGAACCGCAGTTCGGTCCGGTCTTTCTCAGGATGCGAGACGAATTACTACGGCTGATGGAGGCGATGTATGAGGCCCTGAAAGCCGAGGCGTTGCTGATTGGCATTGATGGCCAGACTTTGTTCGGTGGGGTGAGGCGGGACATTGAGAACAAGGCCCGGCGGCTTCACCTCTCCGAAGCAGAAAGCCCGGCAGAAGAATGAGTCGGCCGACCCCACCGACTAAAAAAGCCTCCGCTGCGCGTTTTCCCCGTTGGCCACGAGGTAATACACCCCAATGGATTGCCGAACGCCAAAAATGCCTACGGACATTGGCCCACTGGGATGCCGAATACCAGCACGTGCTGGACGGCCAACTCGATGCGCTGGCTCCCTTCCAGGAATGTCTGACCGGCCAGATGACGCTGCCCGTCGGGGTCGTCGGGCCGCTGACGCTGAACTGGGGCCAGTACGAACTCGACCGGCACGGAGAACTGCACGAGCGCGGCCGACAAGAAGACCGGATTTTCGTGCCGCTGGCCCATACCGAAGGCGGCCTCTCGGCATCGATTCAACGCGGAGTGACTGCCGTGGCGCTGGCCGGCGGCGTCCGCACCTATGTGCTGGCCGACCGGATCACCCGAGACTCGTGCTTTGTGTTCTCCTCTACGCAAGAGGCCCTTACCCTGGCTGATTGGGTCGCGGCGCATGCCGAGGATATGGCTGCCTGGCTCAAAGACCCAGACCGTCCCTCACTCTCGGACCTGCTCAGCCGCCATGCGGTGCTGCATGAGGTGCAGACCCATGTGGTCGGCCCCATGTGCCACGTCTTATACCGTTTCACGACCGGCGATGCATGCGGGCCCAATATGATGACGCGTAACGCCTATGCGCTCAACCATGCCTATATTGGCGAACGCTTCGCAGCCGAGTCCGGCATCAGGCCGCTGCGCGTATTTCTCGAAGCCAATATGGGGGGCGATAAAAAACCGAGTTATGCCTTTTTTCAGTTTCCTGGGCACGGCAAGGTTGTTCATGCTGAAATCATCCTGCCCAACGCGGTTCTGCGCCGAGTCCTGCGCGTTGAGGCTACGGACGTCCTCGCCCTGGAACATGCCGGGCTCCATGGCGCGCACGCGAGTGGCATGCAGTCTTTTGCCTTTACTCCAGCCTCAGCCATTGCGGCTATTTTTGCCGCCACCGGTCAGGACCTGGGTATGGTTGGCACCAGCAGCATGGCGCAGGTGACGGTCAGTCCGGTCAGTGCCGGCCTGCACCTCTCCATTCGGTTTGCCGGCTTAGAGGTGGGCACGCTCGGGGGGGGGACGAGCCTGCCGCACGCGCGTTCGTATCTGCAACTATTGGACTGCTGGGGGGAGGGCAAGGTGTACCGGTTTGCTCAAATCGTTGCGGCAAGTGCGCTGTGCCTCGAACTCTCGGCCTCGGCCAGTATGGCCGCAGATGGGAGCCGAAATTTTCTGCAAGCCCACCTTGAGCGCGGCGGACTGCGAGCGAGCGAGTAAAGGCGAGCAATCCGATGCCCACGGCTCGCCTTATTGTCAACCCGACCTCGGGGGGAGGACGGGGAGCGAGGATTGCCGACCAGGCCAGCCTGGAACTGCAACGGCGTGGATGCCCACACGAGGTGTTGTATAGCAGCGCGCCAACCGACCCCGGTGTGTTGGCCCATCAGGCAGTGGCCGACGGCTGCACGCTGGTGGTCGGCGTGGGTGGCGACGGCTTAATCCATGCGGTTGCAAACAGTCTGGTCGGGACGCCTGCGACGCTGGGCATTATTCCGGCCGGTCGCGGCAATGATATTGCGCGCGGCCTGGATATCCCGCTGCGTCTGACCGAGGCATGTGAGTTGATCGCGCAATATGGTGTTCAACCCGTCCCCCGTATTGACGTTGGGCAGGCGCATGAGCGCTATTTCTTTTCGGTTGCGCTGGTCGGCCTGGCGGCAGAGATTAACCGTCGCTCAAACCTGATGGGCCGCTTTCGCTTTAACGCCGTGTATTCGGCATTGACTGTTCTGTCCGTCTTCCTTTCCGCGCCACAGACGTTCACGATTCATTGCGACGGTCATGAGCAGCGCTGCTATAGCTGGCTGATTGCAGTGGGCAACTCGTGGAGTTCGGGACGAGGCATGCAACTTGTGCCCGGAGCCCGGGTTGATGACGGTATTCTGGATGCCTGTGTGGTGCATGGGATGGGCAAGTGGGAACTCCTGCTGCGGGCCTTCCCGCGCGTCTTTAACGGCACCCACGTCTATCTGACCGGAATCGAGAGTTTGCGTGGGAGAGAAATGGTTATCCGTTCGGAGATTCCAGGCGATATTTACGCCGACGGCGAGCGCCTGGGCCCCCTGCCGGTGACGTTGCGAGCGATTCCCCAAGGCTTATCCGTCATCCGCCCGACTCAAAATCGCTAGGCAAACCGCCAGGGGTGTGGTACACGGGGGTCGAATCGACCACGAAGACTGCAACCGGAACAAGGAGAGATCATGGCCTTTCAGGAAGAGTTTCTTGATATCCGTGGCAAGAACATCCAAATGCTCAGCGGCGGGAATGGAGAGCCGCTCCTGTATCTCCACAGTGCGGGCGGAGAGGTGGCTTGGCTGCCCTTTTTTGAACAACTCGCGCAGCATTACACCGTCTATGTCCCCGGCCATCCGGGCTTTAGCCGATCTGAAGGATTGGAGCAGATAGACACCATAGAAGACCTGGTCTTTCACTATACGGATTTGATGGACCATATCGGGCTTGACCAGCCCTATGTGGCGGGTCTCTCGCTTGGAGGCTGGCTGGCCGCCGAACTTGCAACGCGTTATAGCAACCGCCTGAAAAAGTTGGCCCTGATCAACCCTGCCGGTCTCCGCGTGCCCGGCTCTCCCATGGCCGATATTTTTGCAGCAGACCCACAGGAAACGCGCCGTTTAGTCTTTCATGAGCCGGAGTCGGAACTCGCCAGGAGTTTTATTCCGGATGACCCGCCCCAAGAGGTCCTGGAAAATGCGCTGCGCGCTCGCGAAGCTACGGCCCGGGTGGGATGGAATCCCTATCTCTGCAATCCAAAGCTGCGCAGCCGACTGTACCGGGTGACTGTCCCGACCATGATTGTCTGGGGCGAGTCCGACCGGTTGATCCCGCTCTCCCACGGGCAGGCATATCACGAGGGGATTGAAGGCTCGCAATTGGTCATGCTTTCCGACTGCGGCCACGCACCACCGTTTGAAAAACCCGAAGAAACCGTCACGCATTTAACCGGATTTTTTCAGTAACGGTCTTTACGCTATGGACCATCATCTGACCCCGGACATGTTTGAGCGGCTCGACGAGAACGACGATGCGCTCTTTTATACGCTGCCGCGTAAACTGGTGCATATTGATGATGGAGCCATTGCCGCCGCCGGCCAATGTATTGCCCAGACGTTTGCGCCGGGCGGCGTCCTCCTGGATCTCATGAGCAGTTGGCGTACGCATCTGCCCGAAGGGTTTGTGAAGCAAAAATGTATCGGACTCGGGCTGAACGCCGAGGAGATGGCGGATAACCCGGACCTGGATGAATATATTGTCCACAACCTCAACGTCGCTCCGCAGCTTCCCTTTGCCGATATCTCCTTTGACGGCGTGGTTGTCACCGTCTCGATTCAATACATGATCCGGCCGGTTGAAGTTTTTGCTGAAGTGAATCGAATATTGAAACCTGGCTGTCCCTTTCTGGTGCTGTACTCCAACCGGATGTTTCCAACCAAAGCCATCCGTCTGTGGCAGATGTTGAGAGATAAGGGTCGAGCCGAGCTGATTACCGCCTATTTCCAGCAGGCCGGTGGGTACGAGGCCGCGACCTTCGAGGACTGGAGTCCCAATCCGGGCGGCTCTGATCCCATGTTTGCCGTCTATGCACGCACGCAAAACGCCCCGGAAACGTCGTGCGCCCGATAGAAAACTCTGTGGCCTCCCGCCTGACTTATCCGAAACTGGTTGTTGAGCAAAACCTGTGGCGAGTCGGGCTCCACATTGTTGCTGGCGTAGACGAGGTCGGCATGGGGCCCCTTGCCGGCCCGGTGGTGGCCGCGGCGGTCGTCTTTCCCTCAAGACTGTCGGAAGAGCGTCTGCCGGAGTCCTTTCCAACCGGCGTGCGTGATTCCAAGACCTTGACACACAAGGCTCGGGAACGTCTTGAGGTGGAGATCCGTCAGACCGCAACGAGCATTGGTATTGGGCTGGTTGAGGTCGGGGAGATTGATCGGGTCAACATCTATCAGGCGGGCTTGAAAGCCATGCGGTTAGCCCTTGGCCATCTTCCGGTTCGACCCGAACACGTGCTGATAGATGGCCGGCTGCTGCCAGACTGTCCCATACCCCAGTCTACCTTCAAAAAAGGGGATCGAGATATTTATTCCATTGCCGCGGCCTCGATCATTGCGAAGACGCACCGCGACCGGCTCATGCTTGAACTGGACCAACGCTACCCCCAGTACGGATTTGCCCGCCATCGAGGATACGGTACGGCCGCCCATCGTGAGGCCCTGCGCACCTACGGACCGTGCCCGGCCCATCGACGTTCATTTCGGTTACTCTAGGGTCTATGCCTGCGCCGGAGAGCAGGGTAGATACGGTTGGTAAGGATAATTGACGTATCCGAACAATGCACTCTTGGACGAATGATCCATGAGCATCGACGAAACCGACGCGCGGAAGCGACTCAAACAGGATATCGTGGCGCTACGAGCCCAATTGGACAGCCTGGAGCAGCGGTTTGCTACCCTCGAATCCTCTCATCACTCTCCAGCGCCAGCCACTACGGCTGCATTTACGGGCGTGCAAGATGATCCTAAAAAAACGGGCAGTGCGAACGAGCCACCTAGCCCACCACTTCGGCCTCCCGCAGCTATGCCGAAAAAAGAGGAGGGGCCTCGGTCACAGCAGCCTGACAGCGAGCCCCCTCCTCCCTGGATACTCACCGCGCTGAGGGTCGTCGTAGTGGCCTTGCTGTCGAGAGTGAGTCCGCTCGGCCTTTCAGCCGAAGGACTTGCGGCCACGTATCGTTCCTATCAGGCCGAGGGGAAAATTACCGCGCTTATCATGTCTGTGGCAGGCGGCTTGGCGTTCGCTATCGGACTCAGCTACCTGTTTCAGTATGCGTTCAGCGAGTTGCTATCGCCCTGGGTAAAGGTTGGGATCGGTGCTCTGATCAGTGTGGGTGTTATCGCGGTCGGGGTGCGCATTGGTCTTCACGTGCCAGACATGGCCGAGTACGCCGCCAGCGTGATTGCGATCGGTCTGTCGATGCTCTATCTGACGGGCTATTTTGCTGGCCCTTATTATGACCTGCTGTCCGGCAGCGGCGAGATGTTGGTCGCCGTAGGGGTCACCGGGGCGGCCTACGGGATGGCGCTCCGATTTGAAACTCGTCTCCTGGCGACCCTGACCCTATTCGGCGGCGCGTTCGTTCCTTTCCTGCTGTCTTCGGACGGTCCCGACCCGATATGGCATGGCTTTGTGCTCACGTTGCTCGCGGGAGCTGGGGTCCATCTGGCCTACCAGATCGGCTGGACCATCCTCGCCCAGACGACCTTCGTCGTCTGTGTCGGGACTTTCAACTACCTGGCGTGGAACGTGTACGAATGGATCCCTGCTGTTACAAGACCGTGGAGCCTCATCGTCATGGCTCATGCACTCTTCTATCTATTTAGCTACGCCCTTCTGCTACATAGGTTTACGATTCGCGAGTCTCTGGACCGGACCGAAGCAGCGGTCCTCGCCGGTAATATCTGCGGTTTGATTATCGCCGCGTCCAGCTTGACAGGTCAGGCCGAGAGCGCAGGAGGCATGCTCCTTGCCAATACCGTCCCGTTTGCAGCCCTGGCTGCCCTTCAACGCAGCTCCCGCACGCCCCTGCGCGCCATCCTTATCATGAAAGCTGGCGTCCTGGCTGCGGCCGGTTTTTTTGCCCTGCTCGATTTCTCGTTCTTGGCAATGGTCCTGGCTTTGGAAGGCGTACTGCTGGTGTATATCGGCTGTCGGCTCGATTACCGTAGTGTGCGGTTGGAGGGTTTGTTCCTGCTTGGCCTGTCGCTTGTCGACGTAGCGTGGCTCCTCGCGAACTGGCTCTTGACCGAAGCTATCCGTGAGTTTAACGACGCTTGGTTGAGTCTCAGTTGTACGCTCGTGATCTTATCGCTGGCTCTCTGGATTTTACAGCGAGACTCCGACCTGCTGAACACGATAGAAGCACGTCTAGTGACGCTTTCCATGGAGCTTCAGGCGCTGTGGTTTGCCGGTCTCTGGTTCACGACAGTGTGGATTGTATGGCCGCAGGCACTGTTGGTATCCGCTCTTATCCCGATGTTTCTGTTGTTCCACCGCGCGGCCCAGGAACGTCTCGTGGCCACGGAACTGCTGGCTTTAGCCCACTACGGGGCTTTGACCGGTGAGGTCGTGCGCGGAATATCTCTCTCTGGAAGCTTCTTTTTCATCGACCAACCTTTCGTGTCCCAGGTTGCGAGGATCGAAGGCTATCTAGCGTTGTGGCTCGTGGCTCGTTTTTACCGCGCCCGTTTCACTCACGGGGTATATTATCCGCTGACGCCATGGCTGCGCGAGCTGTTTTTTCTACTCCTGCCCGTGTTGTTCCTGCCGGGTGTGGCACGTCGCGCGCCGGAGTGGTTTCCGCTTGCGATGTGGCTGTCCGCCGGAGCGGCTTGGCTGCTGCAACGGCAGGGGGCGTTGCGCTATATTGCATACGAACATCGACTGTTGGCCGCCAGTGCTGCGATCGTTGCAGTAGTGACGGCATGGGCTGACTATCATGGGGCCGAGTCCCATGGGATCGCATCGCTATTCCTGGGTTTGGGCTACTTCATCGCCGTGAGCATTGCTGAGGGTGGTTTCGTGCGACGCGACACCGCCAACTTCCTCTACCAGCCCATCTTCGTCGGCGCTGTGTATTACCTCAGTATAACAATCGCAGCAGTTGGTTTCATGGCGAGCGAGAGTCTGCTGTTGGGGTTGGGTCTCGCCGCGCTCTACTTCGCTGCCGTGTTATGTCGACGCCCCGTACTCCTGCCGCTCCGGCGATGGATGCTTGGCATCTACACGGCGGTTCACTTGCTGGCCTTCGTTGTCTGCCTGTGGGGTATCGATAGCCCGTCCTTAATTTTGCTAATCGTCACTTGGGCTATGCTTGTGGCGCTTGGCTTTATACAGTTGAGTGGACATCCACACTGTCGTCTCGTACGCTTACATGACACCGGCCCGGTTCGGCACGGATTGTTCCATCTCGATGTCCTCTTTGCCTACCTGGCGACGACGGTATTCTTGCTGGGAGAGATGTCGGGAGCAGCGACCTCGGTATTCCTGGTCGTCCACGCCACGGCGGTGCTATTCTTGACCCTACGTCCACGTTGGCGAGACCAACTCTGGATTTCCCTGACTCTGTACAGTTTTGCAACCCTGAAGGTGCTCGGCTACGATATGGCTGGCTTTTCGACTGTGGAGAAAATTCTCGCTTTCCTGGCCATTGGAGCGGTGCTAGTCGGCGGGGCGTACCAATACCAGAAGCTGCTCAGCCAGTCTGTGTTCAGACCGGCTAATTCGTGATTCCGGGCTTGAAATCGTTCCTGATTGGCAGTAGCTGTCGGGCGGGCGTGACCGGACAATGGCAGGTGCCACACGGTTTGGAGCCATGCGCCCGACCCCAGCTTGGGACAATCAGCTTTTGCCTGTCCTCGTCGCCTTCTGATTATGAGAGTGGCCTTGATTCACTTTCAACCAGCCCCTCTTGGTGGCTATACTAAGGAGAGGTCAGGAGGAGCGTATGGCGACTGAAGTGATCATGCCGCGCATGAGCGATACCATGGAGGAGGGGAAGATCCTCAAGTGGCTCAAAAAGGTGGGGGATCGGATTGAGGTCGGCGATATTATTGCCGAGGTGGAAACCGATAAGGCCGACATGGAAATGGAGGCCCTGGACGATGGCTTTCTGACTGAGATTCGCGCTCAGGAGGGCGAGGCTGTCCCGGTTGGAGCGGTGATTGCTCTGTTGGGCGAAGAGGCTGAAGTGGGAGTTGCCCCAACGCCACCGGCGCGAACGGTAAGCTCATCTGCATCGACTCCACCGGCTGAGAAGAGAGCGAATGCCAAAGCTGGCCCGCCGGTAGCCAAGTCGGCAGCCAAGAAAGTTCGGAAAATCCGTGAAGCCCCGCCAAAGAAGCCACCGGCCCGAAAAAAGAACGAGCGGATTCTCGCCTCGCCCATTGTCCGGAAAATCGCCGCGGAGCGCGGCATCGAACTCGCCAGGGTGCGGGGCAGTGGACCGGGTGGACGGATCATTAAACAGGACCTTGAAGGTGCCGAGGTCATGCCGGTGGCGGCCGCATTGAAGACCTCGCCAGCCTCCCCGCCGGTAGCCACTACGCCAACCGGCAAGGTAGAGCCGTTCTCGCGGATGCGGGCAACAATTGCCAAACGTATGGCGGACAGTATGCGGGAGGCGCCACATTTTTATGTCACCACGGAGATTGATATGTCCGAGGCGGTTCGCCTGCGGACCTCGCTGAAGCTGAGCGACCGGGTGAGCGCCGATGTGACCTATACCCATTTACTGGTCAAGGCGGTCGCGGTTGCGTTGGGACGCCACCCACGGCTGAACGCGTCCTTTACCGGTGACGGGCGGGAACTCAAGGATGAGGTCAATATCGGGATTGCGGTTGCCCTTGACGACGGTTTGATCGTTCCAGTGCTGCACGACTGTCAGGCGCTGTCGCTGCTGGATATCGCCGCTCAGGCCAACGCGCTGGTGGAACGGGCGCGGACGGGCAAGCCGACGACGCAAGACCTCTCTGGAGGAACCTTTACCATTTCCAATTTGGGCATGTATCCTGTGGAGCATTTTACCGCGGTGATCAATCCACCCCAAGCCGCAATTCTGGCGACTAGTGCCATTAAAGAGCGCCCTGCGGTCAGAGACGGGCAGGTGGTCATTTCGCGGACCATGATGGTAACACTGTCGTGCGATCACCGCGTGTTGGACGGGGCGACTGGTGCGCAGTTTCTCCAGGAACTGAAGAATTTACTCGAAAATCCCGTGGGTTTAATGGTGTAAAGGAGCGCAATGGAACGCTACGACTTGGTAGTCATTGGAGCAGGCCCGGGGGGCTATGTGGCGGCGATTCGGGCCGCCCAGCTGGGCCTGAACGTCGCGGTCGTGGAGAAGGACCAGCCCGGTGGGGTGTGCCTGAACTGGGGCTGTATTCCGTCCAAAGCCATTCTGACCTCGGCAGAAATGTATGAGGACCTCAAACACGGGGAGCATTACGGCATCAAGGCGAGCGGGCTGTCTTTTGATTATCCCCAGGTCATTAAGCGGTCGCGCCAGGTTGCCGGCCGATTGGCCAAAGGGGTGGAATACCTGCTTAAAAAGAACAAGGTCCCGCTCCTCAAGGGAACGGGTCGGTTGGAGGGGAATAATCGCGTGGTGATTGAAGGTCAGGAGACGCAGCAGGTCGAAGCCGAGCGCGTTTTGATCGCCACCGGCTCCCGTGAGCGGACGCTGCCCGGTCTTGAGATCGATGGCAAGCAGATCCTGACCAGTTATGAGGCCCTGACGGAGCAAACCATCCCCGAATCCATCGTCATCATCGGCGGTGGGGCGATTGGGGTGGAGTTCGCCTATATCTACAGTACGTTTGGCAGCCGAGTGACGGTTGTTGAGATGGAAAAGCAACTCCTGCCGGGGGTCGATGCCGAAATCGCCAAAGAACTGGAACGCGCGTTCAAGAAAAAGGGCATTGAGGTCCTGACCCAGACCATGTTTCACAGCCTGGAAAAATATCCGGGTCGGGTCGAGGTCAACCTGGACAGCAACGGCACCCTCAAGGAACGCACGGCCAATAAGGTCCTGGTTGCTGTTGGTCGGGCTCCGATTAGTGCCGAGCTTGGTCTGGAAGAGGCTGGTGTCGGGATCGAGCGGGGCTATGTGCAGGTCAACGAGCAGATGCAAACCGCCAATACGGCAATCTATGCAATTGGTGATGTGAACGGGCCGCCGCTGCTGGCCCATGCCGCCTCGGAAGAAGGGATTGCTGCGGTCGAATACATGACGGGCGAACGGGAGAAAGGGCTGGATGCGTCCCGTATCCCGGCCTGTATTTATTGTCAGCCGCAGGTGGCGGTCTTTGGGCTGAGCGAAGAGCAGGCCCAGGCGCAGGGCTATGAGGTCAAAGTCGGGCGGTTCCCGTTCCGCGCTCTGGGCAAGGCGCTGGCTGCCGGTCATGACGAAGGGCTGGTCAAGCTGGTGGTTGATAAAGAATATGGTGAGATTCTGGGTTGTCACATCGTTGGACGCGGTGCAACAGACCTCATTGCCGAGGTCGGTCTCGCTCGAACGCTGGAAGCGACCACTGCCGAGCTGAGCGAGACGGTCCATGCTCATCCGACATTATCCGAAGCGATTATGGAAGCCGCACTGGATGCAGAAGGACGGGGCATTAATTTTTAGGGCCTCCTGGTCCGAGCAGGTCGAATGAAACTTGTGTGTATCACCCCCGGCTTGGTGGATTACACTGTCGCGCTGGCCTGGCAGCAGACGCTGGTCGCACAACGGATTGCGGCTGAGATACCTGACTCGCTCGTCCTGCTCGAACATCCACCCGTGTTCACCCTAGGCCGGGGCGGTGACGAGAAATACCTGCTCAACTCCGGTCAGGTGCCGGTCCATCGCATCGGTCGTGGCGGGGAGGTGACGTTTCACGGGCCGGGCCAGTTGGTCGGCTATCCCATTCTGGATCTGCAACGAAACGGCAAAGACGTTCATCGCTATCTGCGCCTGCTCGAAGACGTTCTCATCGCCACGCTTGCCGAATGGGGCATTGCTGCCACTCGGAGAGACGGCCTCACCGGGGTATGGGCAGGGACCGACAAAATCGCTTCCATCGGTATTGGCGTCCGCCGCTGGGTGACGTTCCACGGCTTTGCTCTGAATGTGAATACTGACCTGTCGTATTTCTCTGCCATTGTGCCCTGCGGACTGCCTGAGGTGCGCATGACGTCCGTGCAGGAATTATTGCAGGAGGAAATCCCGCTCGATACAGTGCAAGCAACGCTGGTCCGCAGCTTTGCTCGGATATTTGGTCATCAGGAGATCGTATGGAACACGAGCGCGCCGACGGCGGCTCTCAGGCCGGAACGTCTGGCAACCGTCCCGTAAAACGTCGCCACCCGGACTGGATTAAAGTCCGCATGCCCGCCGGTCCGGGCTATACGCAGACCAAGGCCATTGTCTCGACGTTCAAGCTCAACACGGTGTGCCAGGAAGCCCAGTGTCCTAATATCGGTGAGTGCTGGGGACATGGGACGGCAACGTTCATGCTCATGGGCGATGTGTGCACCCGGAACTGCCGATTCTGTGCCGTCAATCACGGTCGCATGGTCGCTCTCGATCCTGGAGAACCCCGCCGCGTGGCTGAGGCGGCCCGGAAAATGAACCTCTCACATATTGTCGTCACGTCGGTTAACCGGGATGACCTGCCGGACGGTGGAGCCCAACATTTCGCCGAGACTGTGTACGCGATCAAACACCTGAACCCCGACTGTACGATCGAGGTGCTGACCCCCGATTTTCAGGGAAACGAAAGTGCTGTTGTCACGGTTGCCGAATCGCCGGTCGAAATTTTCAATCACAACACTGAGAGTGTGCCACGGTTGTATAAGCGCGTTCGCCCGGGGGCGAAGTACGAGCGCTCCCTGCGTGTCCTGGAGAAAGCCAAAGCCGTTCGCCCGAACCTGAAAACCAAGACCGGCCTCATGCTCGGTCTTGGCGAGACCTATGAAGAACTCCTGACCGTCTTCGGCGACCTGCGCGCGGTGGAGTGCGATATCCTGACGCTCGGGCAGTACCTCCAACCGTCGAAAGAGCAACTCCCGGTCGAACGCTACGTCCATCCGGACGAGTTCAAGGCCCTACGGGAAGAAGCGCTGAGTCTCGGCTTTCGCCATGTCGAATCCGGCCCGCTGGTACGCAGTTCCTATCACGCCTGGAAGCATGTTGAATAAGAAATATGAGAAGAAACAGTAAAGGAAAAAGATCATGACACTCCCCAGCAAAGTCAAAATCGTTGATCTGACCGCCCGAGATGGCCTGGAAGGCTTCAAGCATTTGATCCCGGTGGACTTCCGGATTGAGTTGGTCAACCGGCTCTCCGCGGCCGGGTTTCCCGCTATTGAGGTGGGAGAGTTCGTGAGTCCCAAGGTCATTCCGGCCATGCAGGGCTCGGACCAGGTTGCCCAACAAATCGTGCCGAAACCAGGGGTGGAATATAGCGCGCTTGTGCCGAATATGCGGGGCTTTAACGACGCGCTCCAAGCCGGGGTGAATGTCATTACGATTTTTGGGGCGGCTACTGAGCAGTTCAGTCAGGCCAATATCAACTGCTCGATTGAAGAAAGCTTTGAGCGTTTTGAGCCGGTCGTTGCCGCAGCAAAGGAACATAATGTCAAAGTGCGTGGTGCGGTCTCTTGTGTTGCCGGCTGTCCGTATGAAGGTGATGTCGATCCTCAAGCAGTCGGCAGGCTGGTCAAAAGATTCCATGCCATGGGCTGTTACGAAATCGCGCTTGGCGACAGCATTGGAGTAGGTACGCCGCGGTCGATCAAAGCCATTATCCGGGCCTGTGAAGACCAGGGTGTCCCGGCTGCTGTCTTAACTGCACATTTTCACAACACCTGTGGCATGGCCCTGGCCAACTGCTACGCTGCCATGGAAATGGGGGTGTCCGTTCTTGAGAGCGCCTGCGGCGGGCTGGGCGGGTGCCCGAATGCTCCGGGTGCAACGGGCAATCTGTCCTCAGAAGAGTTGGTCTATATGCTGAACGGTCTTGGGATTGAAACTGGGGTAGACCTCGACCAGGCCGTAGCTATCGGCAAATGGGCCACGGAAGCGATGAACCACCGGCTTGATTCCAAGCTGGGCGAGGCCATGACCAACCCCAATATGACCTATTTCGAGAAGGTTGTCCGTGAGCCGCAGGCTCAATAATTTTCCTCGATACGCAGAAACGAGGCGAACCGGGGAATGCCGGCTTTGGTATAGCCCTGGTGCTTGAAACGAATAGTACTGCCGACCGGTGGCGGGTTGTCGCGCTCCGCATCGGAAAAACCGGAGCCAATGGCAAACCGGACGCCATTTGACAGTTCAACGCGTAACGATCCCAGCCGTCCCGCATTCCGCCCTGAGCCGGGTAGATGCTCAAGCACAACGGCCTGGGCCTCCTGAGAGGTTTTGACTTTCAAAATGGTGGCTGAGCGCCCGACGGTATAGGCCGATTCGGGCCGGCGTAAGATCAAACCTTCCCCGCCCAGCGCCTCGACCTCGGCGAGTTTTGTCCGCAGATGCTGCTCGTCTTGGCAGACTTCGTGTTCGATGACGGACACGTGGGGGTTGGGATGCTGCTGAAACCACTCGCGGGCAAAGGCCAAGCGTTGCTCAAATCCGCCCTCGGCCTGTGGCGCATCGAAAATCATATACCGGATCGACTTCCAACCGTCGTGCGGCGTTTGGCGCCGAACAATGCTGACGGTCTCGGCAAACTGCTGCCGTCCGACCCATAGCTCACCGTCTAACGGCACAGACGGAAAATTCTCGGTAAACCAGGCCGGTGTGGCGAACACCTTGCCCGACCGGGAAACGAGTTGCTCGCCCGTCCAATAGCCGCGCACGCCGTCCAGCTTCTCGCTCATCCACCAACCCCGGATGTCCATGTCCGGCTCCCAGGTTTGGGCCTGCATGACCGGCGCGGACTGGGGCTCGGCAAACAAGAATGACGGAGCGAAAAAAAGAACGAAGACAAGAGCCGGGCCGGTCAAGCGATATGGACGAAACATATGTAACATGACGACCTCAGGAGACGGTTGTTTGCTGTTTATCCTTCAACCGGCCGCATGACCTGGGTGGCGAAGTCGGCCATCTCTTCCTCTCCACCGGTGATGCAGACCTGGCTGATACCCAACTCCTTCATCTTTCGCACCCGTTCCTGAAGCTCCTCGGGCGTGCCGGTCAGCGTAGTTTCCTTAATCATCTTTTCGGTGACCAGCGGTGCGTGTTCCGGCTTGAACGCGGCACAATAGTCCGTATAGAGGTCCAGATGACGGGTCTCGATCGGGGCGTCCGGGGTACGATAGGCGTCCTTAAAGGCCATGAGGTCATCCCGGATGTCTCCCGGCAACTGAAAGGGGTCCTTCACCGACAGAGCGAAGATATTGCACTCCGAAGAAACCAGCGGGCCGACCGCCTGCTGAAGGTCTTCCAGGGTCTCTTCGGGTTGTCTCAGGTGGAAGGCCGTCACCACCGTAACGTAAATATCCTCCATCTTCTTGCCGGCACGTTCGGCTCCGCGTTGAATATGGTCCAGGGTATATTTGAGCAGACTGTCACCCACCGTACCAAAGAGAATCACACCGTCTCCGATCTCCCCGGCCAACTCCAGCGTCTTTGGGCCGCTACCGGCCACGTGAATCGGGATTGGGTTCTTCAGATTGATGAACTCGCTGTTGGGGTTGAGAAACCTGATCTGGCGCTTGCGTTCGCCTTCTTGATACGGAACGGTCTCTCCTTTCAGCAGGCCGCGACACACCTCCACATTGGCCCGCAGGACTGCCAGCCGGGCCGCCGGCATGCCGAGCGTCCGCCGGGCCGTATTGCCCGTCCCGATGCCCATGATAACCCGGCCTGGAGCGAGCACATTCAGGGTGCCAAAGCTACAGGCCGTCACCGGGGCAATACGCGAGCTGGGGTTGGTCACGTTGGTGCCGAGTTTGATCGTCTTGGTATGGGTCGCACACAGCGCCATACACTGGAACACATCGCTCCAAACCATCTGGGAATCCCCGAACCAGGCATGAGTATAGCCCTTGTCCTCGGCAATCATCACGTCTTTATAGGTTTCAACATGGGAAAGAAAAATCACTCCGTAGTCCATTCCTGCCTCCTTGTTCTCAGTCCTATGTCGAGTAATCCATCTATCGATAAATCTTCATCGCGTAAACGTACTCGATAAAGATTCCCCTTCCTAAAGCACCTTCAGCAACTCATCTCTTTCACTATAGACAAACCGAACCTCCTGGCCGTTCTGCCGAGCCTGAATACCGGCCTCCGGCGTAACGGTCCCAATGACCTGGGCGGGGATGTTTTCTGACTGAAAAATCTGTTCGAGATTCGGCCATTTATGAGCAGGAATGGTCAGGAGCAGGGTACCGGAGCTAATCAACCCGAGTGGATTGATATTGAAATGCTCGCAGATAGCTCGGGTGGAGGGGAGGGTGGGAATGACGTCGAGGTCAATCTGCATGCCAAGCCCGCCGACAACGGTCAGCTCATATAACCCCATAGCTACGCCGCCCTCTGTCGGGTCGTGCATGGCTGTCACGCCGTGTTGGACGGCTAACAGGGCTTCTCTGACGATGGAGATGCCCCACGTTGTGCGGATATGCTGTGCCTCGTCCTGAAGATCGGGTCCAAGGATATTCTCCAGTTCTTTTCGCTTCTCGGCAAACACAATGCCGGTCCCCTCAAGACCGGCCGTCTTGGTCATCACGACCAAATCTCCGGCCCGGACTCCCTGGGTGGTTACTAATCGGTCCTTGGCGACCACACCCGTCATATTGCCGACAACGACCGGCTGAGACACGGCCGCAGTCACTTCCGTGTGGCCGCCGGTAACGCTAATGCCCAAATCCCGACACGTGGAGTCAATCTGGGCAAAGACCTGTCTGACGCTGTGCTCTGAGGTATCGGGTGGAAACAGGAGGCAGGCTTGAAACCAGGCTGGTTTTGCACCCATGGTCGCAACATCGTTGGCGTTGATATGCACGGCGTACCAGCCCACATCGTCGGCCGTGAATGTGACCGGGTCGGTTTTGACCACGAGATACTGCTCGCCCACATCGAGAACGGCACAGTCTTCACCAAACCGTGGGCCGATGAGGACCCGTGGATCTTCCGCCCCAGCACGAGTGATACAGGTTTTAAGAAAATCGGTCGGGAGTTTGCCTGGGAGAAGCATGTCCGCTCACTCCGCGTGTCGGGCGACACCTCACTCCGTCATGGTCGCGGCAGGGTTCGGCTCTTCCGTTGCCGCTGGTTCCGTGTTCCCACCGGACGCATCGACGCCGGTCTGGGTCTGTTCCAGGCCGGCCTTCTCTAGATCAGCAACAACGACCTGGAGGAATTGATCCGGATCGAGGTGTTGCTTTGCCGCCGCTCTCACCTGCTCAAGCGTCACTGAGCCAATAATGTCCGGGTAGCGATCCGGGTAATCGAGTCCCAACCCATAGAACTCAAGCACCGGGAGCATCCCCGCGACATCCGAGTTGGAAGTGAGCCGGAGCGGAAAGCTGTTCACGAGATAGGCTTTTGCCGCCTCGACTTCTTCTTCGGTTGCCCCTTCTTGCCGGAAGTGCCGAATGACGGCCAGGGTTTCCGCAATGGCCTGCTGGGCGCTCTCATTCTTGGTTTGTAAGGCAACCGTGAAAGGCCCTGGATGCTTGCGAGCCGAGAAATAACTGCCGACGGAGTAGGCATAGCCTTGCTCTTCCCGGATGCGGTCCATGAGTCGCGAGCCAAACCCCCCGCCTCCGAGAATGTGATTCATGATCAGAACAGCGTAGTAATCAGGGTGCGAGCGGGCGATGCCCGAGTGGCCGATCCTGATGTTGGCCTGGGTGACTTCTTTATCGAGGTTGACCCGTTGGGCCTCCCGTTCGGGTGGGTCCGGCCACGAGAAATCGGGCAGGTCTGCCGCTTTCCAGTCGGCAAAATGAGAAGCGAGGAGGGAACCGGTCCGGTCCTGGGTGATTTCTCCGGCAACGGCGATGATGGCGTTATTCGGCCGATAATAAGTAGCGTGAAACTGTCTGATGTCATCAGGCGTAATACGCGCCAGCGTCTCGGTCTGGCCTGAAATCAGCCGTCCGTAGGGATGCTGAGGGTAGAGATGCTCCCGAAATGCCTTACCAGCAACCCAGCCGGGGTCTTCCTCATTGCTGTGCAGACGACCCTCAATCTCCTTGCGGATACGCTCGAATTCGTCCTGCGGAAAACTTGGAGACAGGATGACTTCGGCCAGGAGGGCAAAAGATCGGTCCAGGTTCTTAGTCAAGGTCGTCAGGCTGATAGTCGTGGCATCGTTACCGGCGTCAACCGATAACGATGTTCCGAGAAAGTCGAGCTCTTCAGCCAGAGCCTGGGCGGAATAACGCTCGGTTCCGCGCGTGAGTAATGCGGCGGTGAGATTGGCCAGCCCCTGTTTGGCCTGCGGGTCAACCGCAGCGCCTGTTTTGAGAACCATATTCAGCACGACCATGGGCAGGCCGGGACGCTCGGCAACGATCAGCGTTGCGTCGTTATCGAGTACGGTCCGTGTTCCCAGCGGTGCGGCTGAGAGAGACGAAGCAAGACCGAGGCTGAGCATAAGGCCAATAAGAAGTTGTCGTGTCATAGCGTATTTCCTTCAAGCGATGGGACGGAGCGGAGCGAACAGGAACGGATTGGTCAATGCGCCCCCCGCCGCCCCGGGCCTCCCTGGGGGGATTCCCGAGGGGGCGTGCCGTCAGGTTCCAGGATGCCGACGGTCCGGTTCGTCTCGATCAAATACTTTTGGGCCACCTGCCGAACCTGTTTCGCAGTGACGGCCCTGAGGCCAGGAATGACTTTGAGGATGAGGCTCCAGTCGCCCAGCGCGGCGTACTGCCCGAGTTGCAGGGCGCGATAAAAGAACGAGTCCTGGGCATAGGTAAAACGCGATTCAATCAGATTCTTGGCCCGCTCCAGTTCTTTTTCCGTCACCAGGGTAGTCTTGAGCCGATCGACCTCCTCAGACAATGCCTGTTCCGCATCCTGCCAGGTTTTCCCCGGAGCGATGCGCATGGACAGGGTAAAGAGAGTGGGATCGATTGACGTTCGGTCATAACCGGCGTTCGCGCTCAGGACCAACTGCTGGTCTTCAACCAGCGAGCGCTGCAAACGAGCGCTCCGACCGCCGCCCAGAATCGTTGCCGCAATGGAGAGGGCGAAACTCTCGTCGTGCTCGAAGGTCGGAACGTGGTAGCCGGCAATATACAGCGGCAGCGAGGCCGGGCGCCTGAGAAAAACGCGCCGTTCGCCCCGCTGTGGCGGTTCCACCGAGGTAACCTCGGGAATTGCCGGCCCGGCCGGAACCTGGCCAAACGTCTTGTGGATGCGTGGTAGAAGGCCCTCCGGGGTTACGTCCCCCGCGATCACCAGGATGGCGTTGCCGGGCGCGTAATAGGTCTGACGATAGGCTTTGACATCTGCGAGGGTGACCGCCTCCAGGTCGTGCATCCAGCCGACCACGGGCCACCCATAGGGATGGGCCGTAAACGCGGCGGCACTGACCTGCTCCCACAAGTCGGAACTGGGCTCATCCGCGGTCCGCAGCCGACGCTCTTCCATGACGATTTTCTGCTCCGACAGAAAACCCTCCTCATCCAGCATGACATGGGCCATCCGGTCGGATTCGAGTTCCAGAAAGAGGTCGAGATGTTGCACTGCCGCGCTTTCAAAATAGACCGTCTGGTCGGCAGAGGTGAACGCATTATGCCGTCCCCCACGTTCCTGAATCAAACGGGAAAATTCTCCCTTGCCGTAGGTCGGCGTTCCCCTGAACATGAGGTGCTCAAGCAGATGAGAAATACCCGTAATGCCGGGTCGCTCGTTGCGCGAGCCGACTTGATACCAGACCTGAAGCGTGGCGACAGGCGCCCGATGGTCTTCCAGTATGATGACGGTCAGGCCGTTGTCGAGCACGTGTTGCGTGACCTGCCAACCGATCGTGTCGATGGATTGGCTATGGCCGGACCGAAAGCCGACCAGGAGGACGAGTACACAAACGAGCGCGAAAAAGAATCTCAGCATTTGCCGCCGGGTAACCATAGCGGTCATAGTTGCGAACGCCGGACTTGTTTGCAAGGGGAGGGTGGTTCGGAATGAGAAGGGCAAAGACTCAGGACACGAGTTGAGCCTTGGGAAAACAGGAGGGGCGGATCAGTACACCCATTCGCCTTTGGTGTAGCGAAAGATCTCGGAGACTTGGCTGGTCTCGGCGTGCTCAAACAGGCCGCTAATCGCCTGTTCTTTTGTTTTGCCTACACTCCGCATGGTCTTTTTGTAATAGGTGAGGATGCCGATAAAAGGAGTCGCCTTTGATTGGGTCAGTTTGATCGTCGTGTAGCGATAGGGAAGATAGCCGGTATATGCGGCGACGAATCCCTCCTGTGTCTGTTTGATCTGCATCCTCTTTTTCAGGAAGTCTTCAGTTCTTGCCAGCTTCTGCATCCATTTGCGGGTAAAAACATCAAAGCTCGTCCGTGCTCGGTCTTCCGCCTCTTCTTCGGCCGAAGAGGCGGGGCTGGAGGGCGTCTGGTTTTGGGCAGACCGGGCCTCCCCCGGATGAGGCGACGGCGCGCTTTGCTGAGGAGATGGCTCTTCGGCCATCGCAAAACAGCAGAAGGACAGTACAAGCAATCCAGAAGCGCAAATACGAAAAAGATCGTTAAGTGGCTGCATATAGGGAGGTGGGGCGTGAAAGGGGCGGGGCTGGTTTTTCGAACCAAGCGCCCGCCCTGTTACTGCTGAGTAGAGCTGAGACCCGCCGGCGGGTCTCAGCTCCCTCAAAGCGACGGATCATTCACCGGCAGTTTGAACGATCAGTTCAGCCCGTCGGTTCATGGACCGGCCTTCCGAGTTGTCCGTCCCGTCGTCGTTCGTATTGGGAGCGACCGGGTCGTTTTCCCCACGTCCGACGGCTTCGAGACGGTCCGCGTCTACGCCCTTATCGACCAAGTACGCCCTGACTGCCGCGGCACGCTCTTCTGACAAGCTCTGGTTATAAGACTCAGAGCCTATCGAATCAGTGTGCCCTTCGATAAGGACTGTACGATCTGGATTGTCCTGAAGAATCTGGACCGCTTCATCAAGGACCGGCTCGAACTCAGACTTCACGTCCGACTTGTCAAAGTCGAAGTTAATCCCACGCAGGATGATCTCCTTGGGTTCCGGTGGTGGCGGTGGTGGTGGCGGTGGTGG
>JAJDZM010000214.1 GCA_022824615.1 Candidatus Binatia bacterium
GGTGGCCTGGGCGTACTCGCGTAGTGTGTCCAGGGTGAGGGTGACCGCGGTCTCGGTTCCGGTCTGACCGATGGCCACCGCGTCATAGTCCCACAGTTTCTCGGGCTCGTTTGACATGCGTCCCTCCCTGCTCGTCCGTCCGGTGCTCCAGCCTACGCGAGACTGCTCCGAGGTGCAATTTGGGTACTGGTTCCGTTTGCTTCTTCCCCCACACCCCCGCCCTCTCTCTCCAGGGGAGAGGGAGCCAAACATTCCCTCTCCCCGCTGAGGAGGAGGGCCAGGGAGGGGGAGCGCGCTACCGGCGGAGAGCGGAGGCGATGTGAAACTGAACCACTACCGCAATTTACGGTAGCCTGCCAAGAGACGACTCTGTAAGGGTATAAGGAGGAAAACCTCCTGGGGAGAGTCAAGCGGAGGGGGCCGCAGGCTGGCCCTGGGACGACCGGCAGCGGAAAGGAGCAGAGCAATGAGTGCAATTGGAGAGAAGATTTCAGACTACACGGGGAAGGTCACATCGGTGACGCTGACGGAGGCAGGCTCCGTTATGAATGCAGAGGGAGAAGCCGGACCGTTCGGCACGTACCTGTATACGGCAACGTTCGGTCCGGCAGTGGGTCCGGCGGGAGAAACGGGCCCACTGACGGGCCGGGTCCAGGATTTTCGCCCGGACGGCAGTGTGGTGCCCCAAGTCGTCACGGGGGTGTGGCGTAAGAGGGCGCACCGCCAGTGGGAAGTGAAGGCGATCAACATGGCCGCAGACGGGAAGTGCCTTTTCTTCGTTGAAGTATGGGATTTGGCGACGCGGTCGACCTCGGGCACGATCTACGCCCTGGACTAAAGCCGTTCACTTCCGAGACTCGAGTCACAACGACGATAGAGCCCCTCACGCAGATATCTTCTTCGGCCTTGACGGGGCGACGATGGCCGTTGACAGGGCATTTTCAGCGGGGTATCTCACGTCCACCATATGTCCGCCGCCGGATTGTTTCCCGATTCCGTATCACAATAGTAAGCCATCCAGACCAATAGAGCCCTGTTATGAGTCGAGAAGGAAAACCATTTCTGTTGCAGATGTCCGCGGATCAAATGCTGGCCCAGGCACGCGAGATCACTGGCATCAACATCATTGATGAAGCGGCCATAGAGCCGTTCCGGATTTTACACGCCGCGTATAACACCGATGCCTGCCTGCACGAACAGGGCGCGATCGCCATTGAGAAAAAACTCTTGCGCCTGCTCTGCAACCGGTTGCGGATGCAAAGAGACTTTGCCCAGCATCCGGAAATTGCGGAGGTCGAGATTCAAGGTCCGACCTTTGTCTATGGCCAACTGAGAAGCGGCACCACAAAGATACAGAAGCTCCTGGCAGCCTCCGGGGACTTCCACTATCTCCCCTTCTGGCAGACATATAACCCGTCGCTGCTCACCGGGTCCAAGACGGAGTCACCGCACCCCCGGATTGAGGAAGCGGACGCATTTATCCGCTGGTTCGATAGCATGTCACCGGACGCTAAGCTGGGGCATCGTTTTCAAACCTTTGAACCGGAGGAGGAAAGTCTCTTACTCGAACACAGCCTGGTCAGCGGTGTCTTTATCGCGTTCAATACGATGAGCAGTTATATGCAATGGTTTGCCACCCAGAACCCGACCATTACCGTAGAATACCTGCGCGATATGCTGAAATACCTGCAATGGCAATCGGGCGAAAACAAACCCTGGGTCTTAAAAAGTCCGCTGTGGTGTGGCCTGGAACCGTTTATTGTGGATGTCTTTCCGGATGCCCGGCTGCTCATGACCCATCGCACTCCGCACAAGACCGTCCCGAGCCTGTTCCGCTTACTGGATACCTTTCACGCCCCGTTTTCTGACAAGCCCCCGGAGTATGAAACGCTCAGAATAGGGCTCGCGATGGGAATGGAGCAGCATCTGAAGGTCCGGCAAAGCCGGCCAGATATCAAGATTCTGGACATTCCTTATGATGAAGTCATAGGCCCCAGTGAGGACGTAGCCACCAAGGTCTATCACTTCTGTGGCATGCCCTTGCGTGATGAGGCCCTACAAAACATCCGCGCCTGGGAGGTGGCGAATCCCATCCACAAGCTCGGTGCGTTCACCTATAACCAAGCAGACTATCAGTTGACACAAGACCTGATTAACCGGGACTTTGCCTCGTATCTGGAGTTTCTCAACAGCACGTTTCCTGCAATCTTGAACGCTCAATAAACAATGACGTCCGTGTGGCCAAGCAATACAGGCTCTTGCAAAGACACACCCCGTGTGACACGATCAGCCATCTTTCATTGGAGGGCATGTTATGGGGCTTAATACCATCGGGAACAACACTGTGGAGGTTACGGAGAGCAATTCGTCGGCGTATGTGCCTCCCCTCCAACTCACTATCGGGCAGCCGGCACCCATCGCGGCGAACGGCGGTTTGTCCTATATGTCCTTCGATCAGGACGGGGACGCGGGCACCGCGGCGGCGATGGAGGCAGCGCTCCGCCAAGTTGCCGAGGGTGAAGGACAAGCGGTTATCGACATGATCGAGAACGCCCCTCCCGGCCCGATCGAGACCAGGTGGGGCCTCGGCTTTCGGAGCTACGACGAGTGCCTGGACTATATTCGGGCGAACAACATCGAGGCCCCGGAAGGTGGCGTCGCCCTGCCGCTACGCTACACGGTCTACGAGCAGCCGTCTTACTCCATCGTCTCGTCCAACGCCATCTGGCGGGACCCGGCGCGCGCGGACATGGCCAAAATGTTTCGCCAGGAGGAGCAGGAGATCGGGCGGCGAGGTCTCTATTTTCCGCAGATCCTGCGCGACGCGCGCCGGATGGCGGAGTACTACCCCGGTCTCTCGCCCAACAGCCCCGAGTGCATGGACAAGCTCGGCGTCTCGCTCGCCCATATCGAATCGAAATGCCAGAATTTCTACGACGCCGCCGAGGTCGAGCGGGTGTTCTACCCGGAAATAGAAAAACTCCTGCTCGATTTCTTCCCCGGCGCGACCGATGCGCTCGTGTACAACCACGACGTGTTTGACAAGGACTACAAGGGCGCCGTCAAGGAAGATCAGGACAACAAGGACCCGGGGGTCAATACCTTCTACGCCAACATCGTCCACAACGACCTGAACGACAACAGTGGGCGGGTACGGTGCCGCGAGTTGCTGACCAAGAACCTGCGCAACTTCGGGCGGCAGCAGCACTATACGGAGGCGGAAGCCGACGCCAAGATGTCGCGGCGGTTCATGTCGATCAACCTGGCCAAACCGATGGAGACCGTGGGGCAGAACCCCTTCGTGCTGTGTGCCTGGCCGTCGTTTGCTGACCAGCCATACATTACCAACTACCGCATCTATGATGACCGTGTGGGCGAGACGACTCGTTTCACCTACCGTCCCAACCACGAGTGGTACTGGTTGCCGCAGCAGACCTCGACCGAGGTGTCGATGCTCAAGTGTTATGACTCAGTGACCGACGGCTCGGTGTCACGTTGGTCATTCCACTCCGCCTGCGTCGACCCGACCGCACCCAAGGACGCACCGTGCCGCAAGAACGTGGTGGTGCGCTCCTATATCTTCTTCTAAGAAGAACGGCAGACGTAGCGCTCTCCTCGCTGCGTCGGGGAGAGCAGAGACGTAGCAATCTTTTATCCGGCGGGTGAGTGCCGGTTGCCAACGCACAGCCCCCACTCGCCCGCGCTGACAGACTTTCTGGTTCGAGGTATTCACTGCATCTGAGAGGGACAAATTGACGACGTACGAACCTTTCACGATCGACATTCCGGAAACGGCTCTCGTAGATCTTCGCGAGCGTCTGCAACGGACTCGACTGGCGCCGGAGTTCGCGAACGATGATTGGCGCTTCGGCACAAATGGGGCCTATTTGCAGGAACTGCTGGACTATTGGGCGACAGATTTCGACTGGCGCGCACAAGAAGCTGCGATCAACCAGTTTTCGAACTACAAAACGACGATTGACGGCGTTCCTATCCACTTCATCTATGAAAAAGGCAAGGGCCCGAACCCGACGCCGCTGATATTAAGCCATGGCTGGCCTTGGACGTTCTGGGATTGGCACAAAGTTATCGGGCCGCTCACTGATCCCGCGGCCTACGGTGGCGATCCCGCAGATTCATTTGATGTCATCGTGCCGTCCCTGCCAGGCTTTGGTTTTTCGACACCACTTACGACGACCGGGTTCAATTTCTGGCGCTCTGCTGATCTGTGGGTCTCACTCATGCGCGAGGTGCTGGGTTACGACAAATTTGCCGCTGGCGGAGGAGACTGGGGTTCGCTCACAACCGCCCAACTGGGACATAAATACGCCGAGCACATGCTCGGCGTGTACCTACTTTTAATGGCGCCACTCACGCTCTTCAACGTGCCGCTCAGCACATTACCCGAAGAATCGGAGTTTTCCGCAGATGAAGCCGGTTGGTACGAGCGAAACCAGGGTTTTTTCACGGACGGAAGTGGCTATTCGGCCATTCAATCAACGAGACCCCAGACTATTGCCTACGCAATGAACGACTCGCCCGCCGGGTTATGCGCCTGGATCCTGGAGAAACGCCGCAGCTGGAGCGATTGCGGTGGCAATGTCGAGAGCCGCTTCAGCAAAGATGACCTGCTGACGGGGATTAGTATCTACTGGTTCACCCAGTCGTATGGAACCTCGGCACGTTACTACTATGAGTGTACACACAACCAGTGGCAGCCAGCGCATGATCGGATCCCGGTGGTCGAGGCTCCGACCGGGGTTGGCGTGTTTTCAGAAGAGGCGTTCTTCATGCCACGGCGCTGGGCCGAGCGTTATTACAACCTTCAACATTGGACGATGATGCAACCTGGCGGGCACTTTGCGCCGATGGAAGAGCCACAGGCGCTTACTGAGGACATACGGACATTCTTTCGCTCACTCCAGAGGCCGTGTAAATAAACTGCCATAATGTTGTAGCCGCAGGACGTCTTACAGTACGCATTCGCCAGCAAACTGCTGCACTTGCCGGTTTTTGTCAAAAGAATGTACTGTCCTTGGCCGTCGTGATAGTGCTGAGAAACTTCATGGCCAAACGTAGCTTCCCAACGGACGGTCCACTCCGCCTGTACTACCACCACACCAGCAGCGCCTCGATGCGAGTGACGCTGTATTTACGGTGTCGTGGCGTACCGTCTTCGCACGTCACCCTGGTGAGTACGGGTTTCGGCACCGATGAGCGCGGTATCCCCGTTTACACCATGCCGGAGAACGATCCCGAAACGGAGCGGCTGGGGACGACGGACCTGAAGGCATTCAACCCGGAGGGACGCGTCCCCGTACTGTTGCTGCCGGACGGAAAGAAGATGACGCAATCGGGTCCGATCATCGAACTGATCGAAGACTGGTTCGACCATGACGGCCCGCCGATGTTACCTGCGGCCCCCTGGCTGCGGGCGCAGGTTCGCCGCATCATGTGGATCATTGCTGCCGATACCCAGCCGTATCAGAATATCCCGTTTATTATCCAGGCAATCGGCGAATGGGGGATGACCAAGGCCCCTCCGACGGAGCATCCGCTCCGGCTGCACTTCATCCGCCGTGAATTCGGTGCCATCGAACACATCATGTCGCAGTGTGCAGGGAAATTCTCTGTGGGCGACTCGATCACCTACGCCGATTGCTTCATCGTCCCCCAGGTACGAAACGCGCTGCTGGCAGGCATCGACCTGCCGAGTGAGTTCCCAAGGCTGAACTGCGTGTGGGAAAACATGCTGGCCGTGCCCGAAGTCCACGCGGTTCTGGACCAGGCTGGCGGTGTCGTTCAGCCGCTCTTTTTCGATGAGAAAAAATTCGAGGTCTACGCTGACAACGCCAAACCCGAAAAGGGGTTGTCATGAAGACCATTTGAATTGACGCCCCATCGGACAGCGATTAGCCCCGGCGGGCTAAGATGGACTGAAATTCCTCCTCTGTTGGCTGGGTCTCAAACTTCGGAATCTCGGGATTCAGCGCATCCCACGGTTGGGCACTGGCCGTCCAAATGGCGGCGGCAGGCCGAACCCAACTCGGATCATCCAAGCTACCGGCGCGGAGGGACATCATGGCGGGATACGCCGACGGGAGGGCGACCAGCGGAGAGCTACACGTCGGGCAGAAGCCATGGCGGACCGAGGTCCCGCGCTCCGCAGACGTCTCGTAGTATTGGGGGCTCCCTTGGGTGAACTGTACTTTGGCGGCAGGAACGCCAACCACGGTACTGTATGCGCTGCCCGTGATGCGTTGGCAGTCACGACAGTGACAATTGAGAGACATCATAGGCTCAGCCGAACAGGCATACCGAACCGCGCCACACGCGCACCCACCCGTAAAGGGAGTTGAAACCGGCATAATAGAACCCTCCTTTTGCCCACGGCCTTAGCAGGTTGGCGGGTGGGTCACAAGCCGAGGGGCGAAGGCGTTATTGGAAGCGCTGGCATAAGCTGAGGCTGCGGTTTATAGTCGTATCATAATCTCTTGGTAAGAATGAATTTTTGAGGCGCGCCATGATAACGACAGCACAGATCAGCTATGCAATCCCGAACGCGGATGGCAGCCAGCGCTACGCGTATGACAACAGTTTTCAACCACTGCCGGCCGGGGTGACGCGACGCAAGAATGGCGAATCACAATCATTTACCGTTACGGTGCACGACGGCCGGATGTTGTCGAAACCCCCATCGTTAATGAGAAACGGCTATTGCCTGGCCGGGGATTTCGACACGGCACTTGATTTACAGAACGAAGGCTTGGACTCCGAGCGGATCGTGCATAGGTATTACCCCGAAATTCGTCGTCTCGTCACTGAAGCGCTTGGCGGTGCCGATGCTGTAAAGCGTGCGATTGTTTTCGACCACACGATTCGCTCAAGGGTCCGAAAAGCCACAGGAGAAAAAGAGACCAACGGTGAGAACGTCGGCGGCTATGCGAGTACGGCGCATAACGACAACACGAGCGCTTCGGCGAAAAATCGGGTGCGCTTATTGTCCAAAGTGAAAGCGGCGGGCGGGAGTTTGACCTTGCCCACACCGCCGTTAACGGAGCGCGAGGCGGAAAAAATCGTGTCCGGACGGTTTGGGCTCTTTAATGTCTGGCGGCATTTCCGCAAGGACTACCCGGTCTTGGATTACCCCCTCGCGGTTCTCGATGCCCAATCGACCCGGCCGGAGGACTTCCTCAGCAGTCTCTATATTTATCCCGACCGCGTGGGTGAAACTGCCGCTGTACTGCGAAATCCCGAGCATCGTTGGATTTACTATAGCGAAATGCGGCATAACGAGGCGTTGATTTTTAAGGTGTTCGACTCTGCGTCCGAACTCGGGGTTTGCACCGCCGAACAATGTCCGCCCAATACCGCGCATACCTCTTTTCGCCTCGCCGGCTCGGATGCTTCCACCCCCGCGCGCGAATCGATTGAGTGCCGGGTTTTAGTGGAGTTTATGGCATAACTGATGATCTCGGGCGAAAATCGATGATTCCTGCAGAGACTTGTGGTACGAGTGAGCATATTGACAATACCGTACGGAAGATGACATGAGGGCCCACGATCACGTGCGGAAAGGGAGGTCTCAGATGACATTGACAGCAACTGAACTCTATACCGGCAACTACGGTATCATGGACACGGACGGGCATATCATTGAACCGGCTGATCTGTGGACCGGTGACCTGATGGAAGCCAAGTATAAGGAGCGGGGCCTCCGCTTCGGTCGGACTGCTGAGGGGCCGCATCTCCAGCTAGACGGGAAATTCCTCCGAGGCAATGACCTCAAGAGTGTCCAAGCGATCATGGGTATGGGTCGGACACTCGCGGAGATGGAGGGACTCAAGATGGAATGGCCGGGGGACGCTGATCCGGCTGGCTACAACCCCACGGCGCGACTGGCCCGAGCGGACGCTGAGGGACTCAAATATACCGCTATCTTCACGTCCCTGGGGCTCCTGTGGAACACCCACATCACGGATATCGAGTTGGCCCACGCAATGTGTCGGGCCTACAATCGGTGGGTGATTGACTTCTGCTCCGGGAGCAACGGGCGGCTTGTGCCGATAGCGCACTGCTTTCTCGGGGACCCCAAGGTCGCCGCGGAAGATCTCACAGCAGCGGTGAAAGCCGGCGCTAAGGGCGCGATGATCGTGACCTTTAATGTCCGGAGATTACCCTTGGGGGATGCGGAATGGGACCCCTTTTATGCCGCCGCGCAGGACCTGGATGTGCCGATTTGCATCCACGTGTCTGGCGAGCTCCGGGAGTATCGGCCGTTTACCAGAATCCAGCCGAAGATCCTGCATGACGGTGGACAATTTCTGATGTCCGTCCTGGGTGGCAGAGTGGCCATGGAAATCGCTCTCGTGGATATGTTTCAGTACGGGCTGTTCGAGCGCTTCCCGCGCCTGCGCGTCGGCTTCTTTGAAGGAGGCGCGGGTTGGGTCCCCTCCTTGCTCGATAAGATGGAAGCGGTCTTCGATACCCAGGTCGGTGAGCGCGGCATCAAGCGAACCGCTCGACCGAAGGAGACGTTCGCCCAGCAATGCTTTGTGAGTGGCGATCCGGACGAAACGGGGTGGGCAAAAACAATCGAAGACTTCGGCCCCAATCAATTCGGCTGGGCGTCGGATTTTCCGCATCCGGACCACCCCGGAAACTATATGGACCATCTTGCTCACCTCGCCGGGAGCCTCCACACGCCGGAAGCACGCAACGGCCTGTTAGGCGATGCTTCGGTCCGGTTTTTCGGGCTGGCTTGAAAGCTTGTTGTGAAGCCCGTGTAGCAATCGCAGTGGCACGACCTAAAAAAACAGCAAACTCACCTGACTACCGGGCCATCATCTGCACCGCCGGCCAAGCCTTGTTCGCTGAGCACGGTTTCGCCGGCACGACTATCCGCGAGATTGCCAAACAGGCGGGTGTCAATTCGGGCCTGCTGTACCACTATTACTCCAACAAAGAAACGCTGTATCTGTCGCTGCTGGAAGCGTCCGTCAGTGAAATCGTTGTACAAGTCGAAAACATTGCCGCCAGCCCGGACACCCCGGAGGAAAAAATCCGCCAGATTGTCCGGGCGTTTCTCGCACACTACCAGGCCCACCCACAGAGTTTTCACCTCATCCGGCGAGCAGTCGATGAACACAGCCCTGCAGCGCAAGCCCTCGCCCAGAACTGGCTTTCGCGTTGCTTCACCGCCATTGACGCCATCACCACCGAAGGCGTCCGACACGGGCTTTTCAGGCCGCTGCCGCCCCCCCTCTTGTCCTTTGCCATTGAAGGGCTCCTGGAGCACGCCGTGCACATCCATAAGCTCATAGGGAATATGAGCCCGGAGCTGACTGGTGCCTCCCTACTGGACGAGCTGGCAAATCTGATCCTCACCCTATTGCGGGCCGATACGCCCAAGCGCCGCGTTCCTGTTCGCCGTGGCAAGAAGCGTCTACCGAGGCTTCACTGAGCCGCTCTCTCAGATTGTTCAGTCCCTCCTCGCCTCACGCCGACGGAGAGATACTGCCAAAGCAAAGCCGGGCCTTGACTTAACTAATCATTTGATTCATTTTCCGAGTGGACATTCATCACAGGAGACTTCCGGGTATGCCGAAACTGAAAGAGATTGGTATTGGCGTCGAGAATGTGAATGCGCGAGATTATGTCGGCCAGGCGCAGGCCGCAGAGCGTTTGGGGTTCCACAGCTTCTGGGTGCCGGAAGACTACGTCTTTCCCGGCGCCTTCAGCTCGGGCGCTGCTATCGCGACAGCGACCAGCCGGATTAAAATCGGTACCGGCGTTATCAACCCCTACACCCGTCACCCCGTCCTGATCGCCATGGAACTGGCCGCGCTGGACCAGATCTCCGGGGGGCGGGCCATCCTCGGCCTGGGTGCGAGTCTGCGGCTGTGGATTGAGGAGCAGATGGGCATTGGCTATGCCAAGTCTCTCTCGGCCCTCAGAGACGCGGTGACTATCATCCGCCGGCTGCTGGCCGGTGGGGAGGTTGACTATCAGGGCCGGGTGTTTCGGGCGAGTGCCGGCATGCGTTTGAATTTGGAGCCCGAGCGACCGGCTGTGCCGATTTACCTGGCCACGATGGCGCCCAAGGCGGTGGAACTGACGGGCGAAGTGGCGGACGGCTGGATTCCCTTTGGCGGTGAGCCGGCATCCGTGAGGCGGGGCATGGCGCATATTCGCCGCGGCGCGGCGCGGCGCGGGCGGGCCGCAGCCTGGCCGACTTCGACTACAGCGCCTTTCTGCTCACGGCCGTGGCCGAGGATGACCGGGCGGCGCGGGAGGCGGTCAAGCCGATGCTGGCGACGACCTTGGCGTGGATGGCGAATCAGCCCCAGCAGCCGATGTTTACCGATTACGGCCTGACCCCCGAGGACGCCTATGTGATGCGGCAGAGCTATGCCCGCGGTGAACTCCGCCCAGACTTTGTGAGTGACGCCGTGGTCGATGAGCTGGTGCTGGCGGGCAGTCCGCAGCGCTGCCGGGAGCGGCTCGCCGCGCGGATCGAGGCGGGCCTGACGAGCACGGTCTTCTTCATGGCGGGCGGTCCGGAGTTCGCCAAGAACCTGGAAGCGCTGCATCGGAACGTGATTCGCGACTTCATCTGAGCCTGGCGAAGCTCTTCAACAGGAAAATCTCACGGGTGGGTCAAGGAAAAAGGAAAGTAGCTGCCGTCATGCTGAGTAAACCCTTGTTGGCAGGGCTGTTGAAATTCCCCTGACCCTGATTGTACCGGCTTTGCAAATCGCGCAGACGCGGAGACCCTATTTGTCAGAGTCTTATTACCCTTGGTGCCACGTTCGTTGGGTTTACCCCTATGGGCACCAACAACCGACCTGGGCCTTTGAGCTACCGTTTGGCCCACGAGAGGAGGTCATGATGGACGCAGATAAAGTTCGGCAAAAGGCCGAAACCTTTGCATCGCTTCACAGAGCGGGCGATCCCGTAATCCTTTTTAACTGTTGGGACGTCGCGACCGCGAAGCTCGCAGCACGGGCGTTCCCGGCCGTCGCGACGAGCAGCGGCGCGGTGGCGATGGCCCAGGGATTCGAGGACGGCGAACGGATACCGCTCGATCTGGTCTTGTCGCTGATGGCGCGGATCGCCGGCGCGGTGGACTGTCCGGTCTCGGTCGATCTGGAGGCGGGCTACTCGGACGATCCCTTGGAGGTGGCGGGAACGGTCGAAAGGCTGATCGATAGTGGCATTGTTGGCTTTAACCTGGAGGATGGTCTGTCGCAGGGCAGGCGCGCGCTGGTGGCGCCGGACGCCCACGCGAGGAAGATCGAGGCGGTGCGCGAGGCGGCGGAGCGGGCGGGCGTACCGTTCTTCATCAACGCCCGGATCGATGCGTTTCTGCTCAAGATCGGCGACGCGCAGACCTGCTTTGACGAGACGCTGAACCGGGCCGCGGCCTATGCGGCGGCGGGCGCGAGCGGCATATTCGTTCCTTTTCTTTTTGACATAGACCTCATCGCCGACCTGGCTGCGCGCATAGCACTGCCGCTCAACATCCTAGTGATGCCCACGGCGGCGCCGATGGCCGCCCTGGCCGAGGCGGGTGTTGCGCGCATCAGATGCGGCGCCTGGCCGATTGAGGCGTTTGCGCAGGCATTTGGTGCGGCGGCGGCGGCTTTCGCGGACACGAAGGACTATGCGTCTGTTCTTGCCCCTAAAACAGAGCCATCTGATCCGTAGTGAGGTTTTTTGTCCGATCCCTCGCAAGGTGGAGGTGACGATTCGGTGACAACGAATCGCCCTGCTGAGGGGGACAGTTTAGCCCCAAATTTATTAGGGTTTTAGGTATAAACCCTGATTCCGCCACTCATCAGGGAGTGACATGGCAGGGCGACAAAGGAGAAGGAGAGCAGGATGAACGAGCAAGATACCGGTGCACAGCGGTTCTCGGTCTCAGTGCTTGGCCTGGGCTATATGGGCAGTGCCCTGGCACGGGCGTTTCTCGCGCAGCAGCATACGGTCACGGTGTGGAACCGCACGGTGAGCAAGACGCAACCCCTTGCCGAGGCAGGGGCCAACGTGGCAGCGTCGGTAGCAGAGGCCATCGCAGCAAGCAACGTGACCTTCGTGTGTGTCAGCGACTACCACGGGAGTGATGCCTTGCTGCGGACGGCAGAGGTGGCCGGTCAACTCAAGGGGAAGACGTTGGTCCAGCTTACGACCGGCACCCCTGAGGAAGCACGGAGCGGCGCGGCCTGGGCGGCGGAGCATGGCGTCGCGTATTTGGACGGGGCGATCATGGCGTCTCCGCTCGAGGTGGGCACGCCGGACGGCACCCTCCTGTATGCGGGACCGCAAGCCGTCTTTGACCGCTACCAGCTCTTGTTGCTCAGCCTGGGGGGCAATGCGGTCTTTGTGGGAGAGAGTCCGGGCCATGCGGCTGCGCTTGAGGGCAGTCTGCTCTCGTTCCTGTACGCCAGCTGGATCGGCTTTCTGCACGGGGCGGCTCTGTGTGAATCCGAGGGGATGTCCATCGAGAGTTACCTCTCAGCGACCCTGCAAATGCTCACGGGTCTGCTGACTCCTCTTGTGACAAGCGCCGCCGAGATGACCGGTCAGCGGAGCTACGCCAGTTCAGTCTCCTCGCTGAATGCGAATACAATCGCCCTGGAGCATATCGTCCAGTTTTGCGATGAGAACGGCGTGGACCGCGCCCTCCCAGCCTGTCTGGCGGGCGCTCTGCAGCGGGCGGCTTCGGCGGGTCATGGGGAAAAAGACTTGGCCGCGGTGTTCGAGATATTTCGAAAGAACGTCAGCGCGGGCAAGACGGACGAGCCCTTCCGGAGATGAGACCGGCTGCGTACCGCACAGCGGTTTCGTTCCAGGGCCTCATATCAGGAGAGGCCAGAGGGGAACCACGGGACATTTGTGGTACGCTTTCTGGGCGTGACGGGTATTGATGTCCAGAATCAACGCGCAACGCTGATCACCCTGCTGGGGATGGACTATCCACAAGTGACAGTGGAAGAGGTGGAAAAGTTATATAACTTGAACCGGCTCACCGAGGGGAGACGCTAACCCCAATTGGCACCGGTTCTCAACTACGCTTCGCTCACGACACGGCTCGCGGCTTCGAGGGCCCCTTCGCCATGGGGGATGTTCAGCGCTTTCAGACCGGCGTCGATCGCCGCAAGCATACCCAAGGTCATGTGCGCATTCACGTGACCCATGTGGGCGACGCGGAAGAAGCCATGGTAGGCGGGGTCGGAAGGTTCCGCCATGCCCAGTCCGATGCCCAGGGTCACCCCAGACTTTTTTTCGGTCCAGCGTCTCAGTTCGGTGGCATGAGGGGCATCCATGGAAGCGGCAGTGACCGAGTGGGAACGGTCTTTTGGGTCGGTGATGTTGAGACGAATGGAACTGCCCATTCCCCAGGCGTCGAACGCGGCCCAGACTGCCCGGCTGAGTTTCGCATGTCTGTCCCAGGCTGCCTCGAGCCCTTCCTCTTCCAGCAACATGGTCAAGGCTTCACGCAGTCCAAAAAGATGGTGCGTCGGAGCGGTGCCGAAAAAGTATTCATAGAACACTTCCGGGTGGATTCGCGGACGGAGGTCCCAGTAAGGAGTAACCAGGTCCGCTCTCTTACGCGCTTCGAGCACCCGCTGGTTGAAAAACATGAAACCCAGTCCCGGCGGAGTCATGAGGCCCTTCTGGCTGCCCGCCACCATCAGGTCTACGCCCCAGCTATCCATCTCAAAGGGTTCGCAGGCCAAGCTGGCCATGGAGTCGACCATATACAAGGCCGGGTGGCCGGAGGAACGGATGCACTCACCCAGGGCGGCGAGATCATTTCTGACCGAACTGGCCGTATCCGTCTGTACGACCAGAATCGCTTTGTAGCTATGGTTCGCATCGGCTTTCAGCTTGGCTTCCACCCGATCCAGGTCCACCGGAGCCGATTTGCCGAAATCTACCAGGTCGACTTCCACTCCGAGCCGTTCGGCCATACTGGCCCAGAAGATGGCGAAGCGTCCCGTAGCCAGGGCAAGCACCCTGTCCCCGCGCGCGAGGGTGTTGGTCAGGGCGGCCTCCCAGGTGCCGTGCCCGTTAGCGATGTAGATGGCGACTTCCCCGGAACTCCTGGCCACCCGGTTCAAATCCGGAATCAGGCCTTCCACCATTTCGTGGAGGGCACCCTCGTAGATATTCGGTGCAGCCTGGTGCATTGCCTGCAGGACGCGGTCCGGAATCACCGAAGGACCCGGAATGGCAAGATAGTGACGACCTTGGCTTAATGACATGGAATTCCTCGGAAGCAAATTAAGAAAGATCAAAAATACGACTCGTCCACATCCATCAACACGCGCGGTGCCGCTCGAAGTTATCAGGAGCAGTGAGACTTTCCCATAGGAATGCAGGCCCGGTCACAGCGGCGTCAAAAATGAGCCGTGCTTCGTTTGCAACGAGGACAGCTTCCTATCGGAGAGGCGATAAGATATATCTGAGCAACCTGAAAACCAACGTAGGATAATAGAGGACGGAACACCATGACGAACACGACTCAACAGCCACACAGAAACGGATCGCTCGAACACTGTGACGCCGTCATCATCGGAGCGGGCGTTGGCGGCATGTACGCCTTACACCACCTGCGCGAAATGGGCCTGTCAGTGTGCGTGTACGACGGCGCCGGCGGTATCGGCGGAACCTGGTGGTGGAACCGCTACCCCGGCGCCCGGGTCGATGGTCCGGGCAGTCCTTTCTACTGCTACACCTTCTCAGAAGAGCTGGTGCGGGAGTGGGACTGGGCCGAGACCCAGCCCAGCCAAGAGCAGGTACTGGACTACCTTGAGCACGTCGCCGACCGGCTCGACCTGCGTCGCGACATCCAACTTGAGACCTGGATACGCGACGCCCGTTATGACGAAGCGGTACAGCGCTGGACAGTTGAGACCAGCGCTGGCGAGCGTGTCTCGGCTCAATTTCTGATCTGCGCAGTCGGCACCCTCTCGGCGGCCCACAAACCCGACTTCCCTGGACTCGACGCTTTTACCGGTGAGTGCTACCACACCGGCCGCTGGCCGCAGGAGCCTGTTTCTTTTGAGGGCAAACGCGTTGGCGTGATCGGGACTGGCTCCTCGGGGGTACAGGCGATTCCTGAAATCGCCCGCGAGGCCGCCCACCTGACGGTTTTCCAGCGCACCCCGCAGTACAGCATCCCGGCGCGTAACCGTCCCCTCGAGCCTGAGTTAATGCAGTACGCCCGCGAAAACTGGGACGAAGTCCGGGCGAAAATGAACGCCCATCCCGTAGGCATGCCGTTCGAGACCACCACGCGCTTGGGCGCCGAGGACACCCCCGAACAACGCCAAGCGCTCTACGAGGATCTGTGGCAGAAGGGCAGCTTCAACCTCCTTTTCGGCAGCTATGCCGACCTCCTGACCAATAAGGAGACCAACCGCACGCTGGCCGATTTTATACGCGCCAAGATTCGCGAGTGCGTGAAGGACCCCGAGATTGCCGAGAAGCTGATGCCAGACTACTATCTGGGCACCAAGCGCCAGGTCCTCGATAATGGCTACTACGAAACCTTCAATCGCGAGAACGTCACTTTAGTGGACTTACGCGAAGACCCGATTCAGACGGTCACTTCAACAGGTGTCCGGACTGAGACCGGCGACCATCCGCTCGATATGATCGTGATGGCAACGGGCTTCGACGCCATCAGCGGCACGATGCTGCGCCTCAACCCCAAGGGGCGGGGCGGCGTCGGCCTCAAGGAGAAGTGGAGCAGTCGCTTCGGTAACTACCTTGGTATGGCGATTGCCGACTTCCCCAATCTGTTTATGATCCATGGCCCAGGCTCACCCTCGGTGCTCTATAACATGCCGCTCGGTGCCGAGCGCGAGACGGAGTGGATCGGCAACTGCGTGCAATATCTGCGCGAACATGGTCTGGGTACCATCGAGGCGACGCCGGACGCCGAGAAAGACTGGGACAAAGAGGTCAACGAACTCGCCAACGAGACGCTCTACCCCCTCACCGACTCCTGGTACACAGGCGCCAACATCCCAGGCAAGCCCCGTCAGTTCTGCGTCCACCTGGGTGGTCCGCTGTACTTTCAGCGCATCTCTGAGGCTGCCGCCAAGGGCTACGAGGGGTTCGTGTTTGAGGAGGAGAACAACGTAGACATCTCCGCCGCGTCCTGAGCGCCTCAGAACATCGGCCCGCGCCCTTTTCTAAACCTCAAAGCGTGCCTGCATCCGCTCCCACCACTTACCCAAAGACGGGGCAGAATCAAACAGCGGTTCGTCGCTGACTCGGGTGATCCAGGTGAAGGTGCCGAAAAGACAGAAATCAGCATAGGTTAAAATCTCAAACAAATATTCGTGTCCTAAAGCGACGGCCTCAAGGTCGGCGAGGGCAGATTTGAAGCGTGGACGAAATTCGTCGCGCCTGGCGGCAATATCTTCGAGCGTTGCGCCCAGCCGCGCCTCGAAGGTTTCACGGAAATAGGCGCGGTCGACCGGCTCGATCTTTTCAAAGACGTCGTACACTACGACCGGAAAGAACGCTGGATGCAGCGTGGTGTCGACATACATATTAAAAAACCGGCAGGCCTTTTTCATGCCAAGGACGGGAAAAAGCTTGGGCTCTGGGTGCTGCTCTTCCAGATACTCTGCGATTTTCCACGAATCGGAAACAACCGTGCGGTTATCTTTGATGACCGGCACACGATCCTGGTTGGAGAAAGTCAGCTTGTCTTTATCACAAAACCGAATTGGTACAGTGGTATAATCCAGATTCTTATAGCGCAGCGCGGCTTTGGTACGGGCACAGAATGGACTGCAGCGTAGGTCATTTGCTCCAGTGAGATCATAGACTTCGATCATGGGGTTTCCCCTCTCCAATATCTCTAGCGCTTTTCGTCATTGCCAAAAAAAGAGAAAAAGTCAAGGAGAAGGGTGGTGGCACAGGCGTACCACCACCCGTTCGCATTTGCCTCTGTAAATTTGTACTATGCAATCATAATTTGGTCGCAGACAGCTTCCTTGGGGGACGGTATTAGACGGCAAGGAGTTGCAGCGTGTAAGAGTTGTATGCGGCGGCCTCATTGTCGTCCGAAGGTACGGGGCCGCTCATGCGATTTCATGAATTGAATGATCCGGAGGGGAGGGACTGGCATGGAGCAGGGATGTTACCTAAAACCGAGCGACACGATCGAACCCGAAGTATCAGGGCTCGGTACACTGCGCCAGACGATGGGACCCAAACAAACCGTGTGCGGGATGCCTGAACCGCGCAAACTCTGAGGAGGAAACCAATGGGTAAACGAGTACGCCGAGTCCTTACCGGCCACAATGCCGACAACAAGTCCTACATCATGGAGGACGGTCCCGCGCCGAACCACGTGGAGATGGGCTCGATGGCCGGTCTCCTGGTCACCGATATCTGGGAAACAACCACCATGCCGGCGGACAATAACGGCAGTGCCGATAACGCCGACCGCCCCATTCGCCTCGAGCCGCCACCGAACGGCACCATCTGCCGCGTGGTTGAATTTCCACCGGACTCGACGTGGAAGAACAATGCCTCCGGTCTCGAAGGGTTCGATTCCATCGGCGCCGGTCACGCGGTCAGTAGTGACAGCGACGATCCAATGATGCACGTCACGACCACCACGGACTACGCCATCGTCCTCGAGGGCGAAGTGTGGGCCGTGATGGACGAAGGCGAGACCTGCCTCAAGGCAGGCGATATCCTGGTCCAGCGCGGCACGATGCATTCATGGTCGGTGCGAACGGATCAGACCGCGCGTGTCGCTTTCGTACTGGTGGATGCTGCGCCCCTGCCCCATCAGAAGTAGGCCGCGTGCAGTTCTCCCAGGGCATCGAGATCGCGCGACCGCGTGACAATACCGTTTGACGAGCAACCGGACAGAAAGTGTGCATAAGAAGAGGGGCGACCAGAACTTTCTGCTAGACGGCGTTTCCTCTCTCCCCCAAAAGTCACTTACGAGCTTCAGCCCCCGACTGGCCCAGGTGGAACGGGACCGGTTGGGGGATATGAGCCGTCCGTGTCGTGCACTTCCTTACCGGTCAGCGGTGGGTCGAACACGCTAATGCCGTGAAAATTGCTCAACGCCTTGACGTGATGACGGTCTTTCGGTCCCACCAGATACAGGCCGCCAGGACCGATAATCTGCATGGCTCCGGTGGCGGAATCGGTCACCTCAAGCGTGCCGTCTAGCACCACGTTTGCTTCCCAGTGGTGTTTGTACCACAAGTCTGCTTCTCCGCCCGCTTGCAGGCGGACCGCCGAAAAGGAGAACCCGAGATGGTCGGCGGCGGTCAGATAACGAGCCGTGATAGCGACGCCGCCCGCGATTACCCGCTCCAGGCCCGCATTGCGAACATCGGCGAGAGTTCTGACGAACATACGGTCCTGACCTTGAGGGACATCACCCGTTGGGGGATAGGACCCCTCTGCATCGTGGGTCTCATTGCCTTCGAGCGGCGGGGAGAAGACACTGATGACACGCAGGTCTGAGGGGTCCTCACAGATGATGCGATGTCGGTCCTGAGGACCAACGCAATAGAGTACGTCGGGTGCTAGGGGCCAGCGTTCTCCTGTGGTCCGGTTCTCCAGCGTGGCGTTTCCCGAATACACGTAGTTGGCCTCCCAGTGGTGTTTGTACCAGACATCCAGTGATCCGACCTGCTGTGTCCGGGCTTCAGACACGCTAAACCCGAGTCTATCGGCTTTGGTGAGCAGACGGCCGGCCGTCGCTTTGCCATGGGCAATCGAGATAACCCGATCATCGGCTTCCAGTTGGTTCATCGTACGAATCAGCATAGCGGTCCCCCTGTGATGGACTCGGTTCGAACTGAATGCATTACGGTCGTCCCTCTGTATATCGGATGGCGAGACCAATTCCTCCCCCGCGAACCTTATTTTTGCGCTCTGCCATGGCTGTCAGGGAGTGACGCTCAAGTGGCTTGACGAACTCCCGGCACAGTGTGTTGCCATCGCTACCCGCATCGAATCCCCACGCACGTATCCAAGAACTGCGAGCCGACCGCTCTTGTCTCGGTAGCGAGTGCTGATGCCCGTTAGGTAAGTCGCTGCTTCAAGTCCGTCAGGATTACGTCTGCGGTTTTGGTCTCGACCCAATGCGTGGCATAGCTGCCGTCGGGGTCGATAAGATACGTGATTGCGGTGTGGGGGACGGCGTAGCCGTCTGGATCACTCGGATCTGGCTTTCGGCGTGCGAAAACCTTGAACGCTTCCTTCGCCGACTCAATTTGCTCGGGTGTGCCGGACAGTCCGGTGAAGCGTGGAAATTTTTCCTCTAGATAGCGCCGCATGATATCCGGATCGTCGCGTTCAGGCCCTTCGGCGAGTCCAAATGGACCTCCATCCCACACACCGTCTTCGGTAAATAAACTGGCGATCCCGTCCGGATCATATTGCTCATCACAGTAGGCACAATAACGATGTTTCAGTTGTTTGATTTGTTCGATGTCAAACGACCATTGGATTTTCTCCGCGTTATCCACCTCACTTCCCCTTGGCGTCGTCAGGTTATTAAATAGGAGTGGGCAATCATAACATCGAAAAAATCTCCTCAAGGCATATTTATTTACGCGCGTAATGTACGAATGACGATAGTGAAATTGGGCGTACGTTGCGCAGCCTAGTCATGGTGACAATCGCGAATCGCCGTAATAATCGAGGCAAATAGATTGGCAATAAAGCCTTGAAAAAAACCGCATAAAATTGATAGAGTTGCCCAGTGAACATCACGCGTGATCAAAACCATCTGATCGCCCTGATCAAAGAGCAGAACATCGAATCTGTCTCTTTCGTTGGCACTGATTTTCATGGCATTGCGCGCGGTAAGCATGTCCCGGCAAGTCGTCTGCTTGAGAACGCCGCGACGAGCGTCAACATCTCAAGTTTTATGCTCATGATGGATTGCCAAGGGATGCCGCATCCGTCGCCAACTGCGACCGACGTGTGGTGGCCGTCGTGGGAAGAGGGTTATACGGATCTCCGCATGGTCGCAGATCCGGTTACAGCGCGTGTAGTGCCGTGGCAGAAATCCAATGTAATCGTGCAGTGCGATTATGAGCATTCCGAAGAGCGTTGGCCGCTGGAATTCATGCCGCGGGCTTTGGTTCGTCGGCTGTCAGAGCGTCTTGAGAATCTTGGTTATACACCTATGTTCACGAACGAACTTGAATGGTTGTTATTTCGTGAAACGGAACAATCGGCCTTTGAAAAGGGCTATCGAAACCTAACTCCGTTGTCGCCCACCGCGCAGTGCTACAACCTAACTCGTAGTGGTCGCGATGCGCATCTCGTTCGTCCGTTTCTTGAAAACCTAATTGCTTTTGGCGTGCCGATTGAAGTTTGGTCAGCCGAATTCGGACCCGGCATGCAAGAATTTAATATCGCCCCCGAGCTGGCGCTAGCGGCGGCGGATACCGCATTTATCTTCAAACATGCAATACGCGAGATCGCCGCTCAACATGATTTGTTTCCGGTCTTTATGGCTAAACCCTCGATGGCCGGGTTTGGTAATGGCTTGCATATTAACCATTCATTATGGCGAAATGACGAGCCGATATTTTTCGATGAATCAGCAGAAGACAAACGTTCCCCAATATTAAAACACGCTGTCGCTGGAGAACTCGCTACGCTAAAAGATTTTACTTTGTTATTTTGTCCCACCCCGAATTCCTATCGGCGTTTCATGGCACATTACTCCACAGGACATAAAATTGGCTGGGGATACGACAACAAATCAATCGCCATTCGAACGGTTGTAGAGTCACCACGTACGTGTCGTATTGAACATCGTACGGCCGGCGCTGACGCGAACCCCTACATCGCAATCGCCGCCTGCTTAGCAGGTATGATTCATGGGATAGAAAATGAACTTGAACCGCCGCCCGTGGTGAAGGGTGATGGATTTCTTAATGACGAATTAGACGTCGTACCGCAAACAATGCATGAAGCGCTCGCGGCGTTTGAATCAAGCGAACTCGCAGCTAAATATCTTGGTGAAGATTTTGTGCGTTTTTTTGCGCAGACACGCCGCATCGAACTTGAGATGTTCGATGCGGCAGTTGGTCAGTGTTCGCCAGCCGAAGTCCCCGATTGGGAACTGATGCAGTACGCTGATAACGTTTGAGAGAGGTTTATCGATGAATACCCCGCAAAAATTTGATATGTCATGGCTGGTGGACGCCGTATTTGCGCCAACCGAAAACGACGTTTTCGCGATACTGCACGATACGCCGCACGCGCGAGCTACTGAGAATGACGCTTGGCGCGAGCGACGCGAGATGGCATCAGACTGGCATCAACAGATTTCGGCCATTGCAGGAGCGAAAGGTTTTCGCGTTTTGCCCTTGGTATCGTTTCCTGCCGTGGCGGGAACCAATGCCGATTTACCGGCCAGCGCTGATATGGGTGGGGCCGAGGTTGCGTTCGCAGATATTCTTGACGAGGCGACCGTTGTCCTTGCGATGATGGAAGTGTCCGTTACGGGGCCACTGATTCAGTATGGTATGGCGAAAGGCTCGGCGGCAGCGTTTCGTGTTGCGTCGATGCCGATGGCCAATCGCAACATGGAAGATACGTGTTACTTAGCTGACCCTGGCGAATTAGTTGCACAAGGGGAAACTATCCGAGAAGAGGTGGTGAAAGCCGAAGCGGTGGAAGTTGCGTTTTCAACCGGTGATGTATGCACGTTCGATATCCGTCATCGTGAAGTTGGTGTGGATAACGGTTACCTCCACCCAGATAAGCAAGGTTTTCCAGTAATCAATTTACCGTCCGGAGAAGTATGGGTGGTGCCCTATGAAGGTGAACGTGAGGGAGATCCTTCGCGTACCCGAGGTGTAATCCCCGTTGCGGGCGAGGGCGACGACGTTGCGCGCTTCGTTGTCGAACAAAATCGTATTGTCGATGTATTAGGTGACGGTCCGCGGGCAATTGGATTGCGCGAGGATATGGAAGCTGATCCCATGCGGCGTAACGTCGCCGAAATCGCGTTTGGATATAATCGTAAAGCGCGTGTTACCGGGGTTTTTATCGAAGACGAAAAAGCTGGCTTTCACTGGGGCTATGGGCGTAGTGAATTTCTCGGCGGCACGATTGCACCGAAAGATTTTGCGAGTCCTGAGACGGTATTACATGTTGATCTGCCTTATGCGAAAGAATGTTCAATCACGGTGTCCGCAGATCTAATCTCATCCGCGGGCACGCGTACCGCAATTTTGCGAGACGGCGAGTACGTTTTGTAAAGCGAAGAACGAACCGAATATGAGTTTCAAACACAGGGATTTCGACCACAATTCAGCGGACTTCCGCAAAGATCCGGCTGCCGTTTACCGTGAATTGCGCGCAGCTGGCGTCGGTCAAAGCGAACATTACGGCGGGTTTTGGGTGGTGCCGACTTACGAAACAGTACAGGCCGTCTCGCACGATATTGAAACTTATTCGCCCGCCGACGGCACCATGCTACCCGGCGTGTTGGATCGACCGCTATTACCGATGGAATCTGATCCACCCCTGCATTCAGAATATCGCCGTATGCTGGCTAAACGGTTTTCGCCGAAAACGATTCGAGAATGGATCCCGTTGATCCGCGAAGCAGCCCAAGCGTTACTCAAAGATGTGCTCGCGAATGAGCCGCATGATTTCAGTTTGGGTTATGCGAAGCTGTTACCCACCGCGGTGATTTGCCAAATGCTTGGCATTGAATTTAAGGCTGAGCTCCAAGAGTGGGTGGAAGATGTAGTGTATCGACGCATCTCCGATCGCGATGCCACCGATCGCGCAATTGCGAAGATCCATAATTTATTTCGCGACTTGCTACCAGGACGACGAGCTAATCCCAGAGACGATCTTATCTCACTGGTATTGCAATCGGAGATCGACGGGAAACCGTTAGATGACGAGACCGTCATCGATTTCTGTTTCTTTTTATTAATTGCCGGCCTCGATAACACCAACTTTACGATTCGTGCATTGCTGCAACAGCTCGCAATCGATCACACCTTGCGTCAGCGATTAGTCGATGATCCCTCGCTTATCGATGCCGCGGTGGAAGAAGCTTTACGTTACTTTTCTCCGGTAATCGCGCTTGGAAGAACCGCACGAAACGATACATCGCTCAGTGGTTGTCCGGTCCATCAAGGGGATAAAGCGTTAATGCTATTTGGGTGTGCAAATAGAGATCCGGCTGAATTCGAAGAGCCGGATAAATTTGATATCGATCGCTTTCCCAATCGACACGTCGCTTTTGGTGTTGGCCCACATAGATGTTTGGGATCTAATCTGGCGAGAGTAGAAATTGCCGTTGCGATTGAAGAAGTACTAAAAGTCCTACCCGATTTCGAACTTGCTGGTGAAGTCGACATTCGGTGGGATGATCTGGGTCCATTGCTGATTAAACCGCGTACGGGCTAAATTCAATGCACGTGTTAGTCGATAAAAATAAATGTCATGGTCACAACCGCTGTGTTGCTTTAGCGGACGAAGTCTTTGACGTCGACGATGAAGGGTTTGCGGTTGTGGTATTAGACACGATTCCGCCGGAGCAGCACGACAAAGTTCGGCGTGCGGAGTTGGCCTGCCCGGAAAGGGCAATCACGATAGAGGAATAAACCAGTGTGTGAGATTCTTGTTGTTGGCGCGCAGTCGCCCGTTCCATTTACCCGTATCGAGCCTTGGGTGCTGGCGCTTGAACGTTACGGAATTGCCGGCTGGGGTTGGGGTTCTGCGCACTTGGAATTAGACGGCGCGGTCGACGTGCGTCGTGCGGTTGGTAAAATCAATGAGACGCCGGAAGCGCTTGATGAATTACGCCAGATTGAATCACGGCGCTGGTTATTCCATCTGCGTCGTCCGCTGCGCTTGCCAAATGTGATCGAAGACATGCAACCCTTTTATTCGGAAGATCGAGATTTCGCTTACGCGCATAACGGCGACTTTACTAATGCCGAACAATTCCGCGATCAATTCGACGGGTTGCTCGGTGGTAAAGTTGACTCAGAGATTGGCTTTCGAATGACTGAGCGATTCATGCAGGAGGGTCATTCGCTTGAAGCAGCGCTCGATAAAACCTTAGAAACACTCGGTGGCACCTCGAATATCGCGGTGATGTACCACGGCGGTAACGTGTGGATTTACGGTAAGGCGATGTTCAATAAACTGTGGCGATTCGAAATTGACGAATTGAGTTGCGCTTCGACTAGCATGATCATGGCAGATGAATCGTTCTTCGAATTAGTCTACGGTGTGCTCCCTTCCGATCGCGAATTGGTGCGTGGTGCACGTTCCTTGCTCAATGCTGTGCACGATCATTCGATTAAAGCCACCAGCTAAGCTTCACGTCCAACATGTCGAATTCTAGACCTGTCATCGGGATCGCCGCCTGGCGCCAAACCGTAGAGGTTTGGGAAAGCAAGATGACTATCTTCCAAATCGACCAGGCTTACGTGAAGCGACTCCTCGCCGCGGACGGGGTACCATTTCTGATCCCGCATATGCCAGCAGAGATGTTGATCGATGTCGTGAAGCAGATTGACGCGTTAATCTTAACCGGCGGAGATGACGTCGATCCTCGAAGTTACGGTGAAACCGATCAAGGCGAGTGCAAACACTGTGATATTGAAGCAGACAAAGCTGAGATTGCCTTAGTCAAATCTTGTATTGAGGCGAAGATTCCAGTGCTCGGCGCGTGCCGCGGGATCCAAATCATTAACGTTGCCTATGGCGGTACGCTCGATCAGGAAATTACTCGCGAAGGCACTTGTCATGGGCCAAGGCCAACGGTGTTAGACGACATCCTGGCGCTCCGACATGACGTTAAAATTTCGGCTGGTTCGCGTCTCGCGGACATTCTCGGTTCGTCCCCGCGCACAGTGAATACAACCCACCATCAAGCGATTCGCGATCTTGCACCTGGTTTCGAAGTGTCGGCGCGTGCACCGGATGGAACAATTGAAGCCATCGAACCAACTAACGATGATTACGTGGTTGGGGTGCAATGGCATCCGGAGAAGCTGTCCCCGCCCGATAATCAAGAATTGTTTAACGACTTGGTGCGTGCGGCCGCCGAGCGGCGAAATTAGATTCTACTAATCAGATGGCTTTAATTGATCTTCGAATACCACCGGTGCTTCGTCTTCGCCGCTCCCGCGTGCGACAGGGCGGCCGAACATTTTCACGAGAGCATCGGGTAACTCACTCGCGAGTTTCCTGTCTTTGGAAGCTCTTTGAATGTTGACGATGGCTGCATGATGAACTGCGGTGCTCGCTTGGTCGCCGCCATAATTGCGATTTTTAATCATCGGCGCCGAAGTGATTGCAGTGCCACTGACGAGCGGGTAGATATCAACCAGCGATTCGAAATAGTCATCGACTGAGTAACCCTCGGCTTTGCACAATGCCACGCCGTGATACATACCGGCAAAACTCGCGTACATGAATTCGAGCAACGCACAGTCAAGCGCAGAGGCGGCACCAACTGGTCTGCCGACATAACGTGAGCGGCCACCTAAAACCAATAGCGTTTCACTGTGTGGCTCGAAATGCGTTTTATCGCCAGAGAACATCACAATCGCCCCGTCAGTTCCGACGCCCGCAGGGTAGCTCACTATTGCGCCATCGATGTATGCAATGCCATGTGATTGTGCCCAGCTTTCGCTTCGCCTGGCATCTTCCGGACTGCCGCTACTCATCTGCACGAGTGTTCGGCCTTTTAACGCAGCGATGACTTCTTGGTCATCGAGAATCGATTGCGCCGCCTCATAATTCGATACACACATTACAGTCAGTGGACTTTGCGCGCATGCCTCCGCCGCCGATGTTGCTATACGCGCCTCACCTTCAAACTGAGTGGTCTTGTCAGGCGATCGATTAAATACCGTTAATGACTTCCCTGAACGAATAAAGCATTCGGCGAGTGCAGAGCCCATACGGCCGAGGCCGATGAAAGTTAGATCGGTGGACATTCAAGTTCTCCGCTCAGGCATCGGTGTTGTGCGTACAATAAATTGAGAATCTTTTCTTAGCAGGTTTATCCTGCTGTGCCCGGGTTTCAGACACGCTAAACCCGAGTCTATCGGCTTTGGTGAGCAGACGGACGGCCGTCGCTTTGCCGTGGGCAATCGAGATAACCCGATCATCGGCTTCCAGTTGGTTCATCGTACGAATCAGCAT
>JAJDZM010000096.1 GCA_022824615.1 Candidatus Binatia bacterium
TGCTCCGGGCTGAGGTGGGGATTGGCTTCACGCATACGTTCAACCGCCTCTTCCAGCGTCTTGTAGCGCTTTGGCAGGCGACCGGCGAACCCCCGCATTTCATCGACCCAGTGTTGCATCCGCTCAAATGCGCTTTTCGGCTGCTCTTTGAGCATCTGCGGAGGGGGTCCCCAGCCCTCAATGGATACGACCTTCTGCACTTTTTCGGGATACACACCGGCATACTGGAGCACGATGCCACCGCCGAGAGAATGTCCGATCAGAGTGACCGGAAACGAATTGAGCTGTGCCAGTAACTGCGCAATATCGACGACGTGGTCAATCATCGAATACTCACTGCCGCGAGCCCACTCCGAGTCGCCGTGGCCGCGTAAATCCGGGGCAACAATGTGATAGTCCTCGCGCAGCGCCTGAGCGACCCAGTCCCAGTTCCGACAATGATCCCGTCCGCCATGAATCAGGACGAGCAAGGGTTTGTCAGGGTTACCCCAGTCAACATAGTGCAGCTTGAGGCGCTGCGAGTAGAAATAGTGCGAGGTCGGTCCGAGAATGTGTTGTCCTGCCATGAGCGTCCTTTTCGTAGGGGAAGACTTGAGACCATGTTCTGGTAGACAGTACATAGTCAAGCCGCACTAATCCACCATGCAGATTTGGTCAGCATAGTTCATCGCCAGGACCGCATCAAATTCCATACGCTCTCCCATGCCATGAGAGTCTGGAGGAGAACACGGTACGGGAACGCTACCGGGAGCGACCGGATAGTGCTATATCCGATGGGCAACGACAGCCCTGCTGTGAGAGTAGGGCTGATAAAATAAAAGGAGCATACCGATGGAGACACGCTATGGAGATGTTGAAATAAGCCTGGCCGATCATGTGGCAACCGCCGAGATTCAACGACCGCCAAACAATTTCTTTGATACGGCCCTCATTCAGTCCCTGGCCGATGCGTTTGAAGCTCTGGATGAAGAAATGGATTGTCGGGCTATCGTCCTCGCCGCAGACGGTAAACATTTTTGTGCCGGGGCAAATTTTCATAGTGGTCAGGCGGAGCGTGATCTGCGCGATGTTGAAACCGGCAATCCACTCTACGCCCAAGCCGTGCGGCTGTTTTCTTGCAAAAAGCCGGTTGTTGGCGCGATCCAGGGAGCGGCTATTGGGGGCGGCTTTGGCCTCGCGCTGGTGCCGGATTTCCGCGTGCTGTGCCCGGAAACGCGCTTTGCGGCAAACTTTGTCAAACTTGGCTTTCATCCAGGCTTTGGCCTGACCTCTACCCTACCCCGTCTGATCGGCGAGCCGCGCGCAAACCTGATCTTTCAAACCGGCAGGAGGGTCGGTGGCGAGGAGGCCCATAGCTGGGGCCTGGGCGAGGTTCTGACCACAAAGGACAACGTCCGCTCTGCGGCACTGGAACTCGCCAGGGAAATTGCCGAGAACGCGCCGCTAGCCGTGCAGTCCGTGCGGGCAACCATGCGGGATGGCATTGCAGCCGCAGTCAAAGCGGCAACGGATCACGAGTTTCGAGAGCAACATCGACTCCAGCAAACGGAAGACCATAAAGAAGGTATTAAAGCCGTGGCTGAGCGGCGGCCCGGCAATTTTGTGGGACGGTAGCCTCAAATCGGGGTAAAATGGGCGTAGGCCCTGAGGGCGGCCGTTCAAGCTGTGATACGGAGCGCGCCTTCGGGATAGGTCACGGGGAGCGACGTATAAGCGATCAGTATACACAGGGCGGGCCGTAGCCCACGCTCATCACCACGTATCGATACACGGCCGTTTTTTCTCTGTCCGGGGAGCGGGTGGAGGCGAGGAGCGCAGGGTGGCCATAATCCAGCGCCGGGACTCGGCGGGATCAATCACGTCATCAATCTCGAAATAGGTTGCGGTGCTGAGCGCTTTGCCGCTTTCGTACATCTTGGCGACGAGCTGTTCGTAGAGCTCTTTGCGCTTATGCGGGTCCGTCTCCGCCTCCAACTCTTTGCGGTAGCCCAGCTTTACCGCGCCCTCCAGCCCCATGCCACCAAACTCGCCCGTTGGCCAGGACACCGCAAAAGCCGGGGCTTTGAAGCTCCCCCCGGCCATCCCTTGCGCGCCAAGTCCGTACGACTTCCGCAACACGATGGTGAAGAACGGCACGGTCAGGCTTGCGCCGGTCACAAACATGCGACAGCAGTGACGCACCAGAGCGGCCTTTTCGTACTCGGGGCCAACCATATTGCCTGGTGTGTCACACAGCATGAGAATGGGAATGTCAAACGCATCACATAACTGCATGAACCGCGTAGCCTTGTCCGCCGCGTCAGAGTCAATGGCTCCACCCAGATGTTTAGGATTGTTGGCAATCACACCAACCGGGCGGCCTTCAATCCGCACAAAGGACGTCACCATGCCGATACCGAAGTGCTTGCGGATTTCCAGCACGGAACCGGTGTCGGCCAGGGTGTCGATCACATCGCGGACCTCATACACGCGCAAGCGATTCTCCGGCACGATATAACGCAACAGGCGTTGGTCGGCACATTCCCACTCGGCGATCGGTCCCTGAAAATAGGACAGATATTGCTTCGCCACCCGGACCGCTTCGGCTTCGTCTGTGACCGGAATATCCACCACGCCGTTCGGTACCTGTTCTTCCATCGGCCCGACCTCTTCCGGCCGGAAGACCCCCAGGCCGCCGCCCTCAATCATGGCCGGGCCACCCATGCCGATATTCGATCCTGCGGTCGCAATAATCACATCACAGCAGCCCAGAATCACTGCGTTGCCGGCAAAACACCGGCCCGAGGTAATGCCGACCAGGGGTACCATGCCGCTGAGCTTGCCCCACAGGTAAAAGGCGGGGACGTCCAACCCGGATGGACTCGACCAATCGGTATCGCCCGGACGCCCACCACCGCCTTCGGCAAAGAAGACCACCGGCAGCTTCCAGCGCTCGGCCAACTCGAACATGCGGTCTTTTTTATAGTGATTCTTAAATCCCTGCGTCCCGGCCAGCACGGTGTAATCGTAGGAGATGACAATGCACTGGGCCGCTTTTTCGTCAAACAGCTCGCCATTGACCCGGCCGACCCCGGCGATCATGCCGTCCGCCGGGGTGCGTCGCACTAAATCGTCCAACGAGCGTCGCTGCCGTTGGGCCGCAATGACCATGGGCCCGTACTCGACATAGCTATCGGGATCACAGATATCGTATACGTTCTCACGTGCGGTGCGTTGGCCGGTCTTGCGCCGCCGTGCAACCGCCTCGGGCCGGGCGGCATCCATGCCGAGTTCATGCCGCTCAACGATCTCAGACAGGTCCGGGCGGATATAGTCGAGGTCCAGCGCGGTCGCTTGTTCGACTGCCGTCGCCTCCACCTCGGTCTCTTCGATAAAGGCAAGCGGGTGGCCTTCAAAAACCGCGTCTCCCTGACCGACGGTCAGTTGGCGGATAATACCGCTCGTCTCCGCCGAGATCACGTGTTCCATTTTCATGGATTCCATGATGAGGAGTTGCTGGCCGACATGCACCTCGTCGCCTTCACTAATGTCCAGACTGACAATAGTCCCCTGGAGGGGAGCCGGGACGGAGACGGTCCCGTCAGGACCGCTTACCTCGACGGCTGGTGCTTGTCCGACCGGAGCTGTGGCCACAGCAGATGTCGGGCCCGCAGATTTGCCGTGCTCAAGCACGGCTAAAGGATCAACGCTATCCACCTTCACACCAGCCAACGTTGGGGTTTCTGACTGAGCCCGGTCGGCATGGAAAAAGAAGCGCTGATGATGATCCGCCTGAACCAACTCCGCGCCATGGTCATCGACAAAACGGGTATATATCTGGTTCTTTACAAAGGCGGGGTGCCGCAAGAGGCTCTGCAAGAAGGGGATGTTGGTTGCAACGCCTTCGATTTTGAATTCACACAGGGCACGATAGGTCCTGGTCACAACGTCGGAAAAATCCGACGAGGGAGAAGAACCGATCAATTTGGCCAGCAGGGAGTCGAAACTCGGACTGGTGGTATAACCGACATAGCCGAAGGTATCCGTTCGCAGACCGGGACCCGACGGCACTTCAAACGCGGATAAGGTCCCACCCGAGGGGCGCGGCGTACCGTCAGAGGCTATGGTCTCCATATTGATACGGACCTGCATGGCAAAGCCGCGTGGATCGGGAATACGTTCCTGCGTGAGTCTCAGGTCAGCCAGCGAGCTGCCACCGGCCAGGCGTAGTTGCGCCTTGACCAGGTCCACGCCCGTCACTTCTTCGGTGACGGTATGCTCGACCTGCAGCCGCGCATTAGCTTCAATAAAGGCAAATGTCGCGTTATCGCCGCCCTGTTTCGCATCAACCAGAAACTCGAATGTACCCAGGCTGGCGTAGTGCACCTCTCGGGCGAGTCGGACCGCAGCCGAACTCAAGCGCTCTCTGAGTCCGGACGACAGCCCAGGCGATGGGGCGATTTCCACCAGCTTCTGGTTGCGGCGCTGGATGCTGCACTCCCGCTCGCCAAGCTGGCTGATCGCGCCCGACCCGTCACCAACGACCTGGATCTCAATATGCCGCGCCTGGGGAATGAGTTGTTCGATATACACGTCGCCATTGCCAAACGCTGCGGTTGCCTCGGACTGACACCGGGCGTAGGCCGCCTCAATATCATCGACCGCCGACACCGCGCGCATACCGCGGCCGCCACCACCGGCCAGGGCTTTAATCATTACGGCTCCGCCGGCACCCAGGGATGCCAGGAAGACTTTTGCCTCGTCCACACTCGTTGGACCGGACGTCCCAGGCAGGATCGGCACGTCGCATCTTTCAGCCAGCGATCGGGCCTGCCCTTTGTCACCGAACAGAGCCAGCGTTTCTGCTCGGGGTCCGACAAAAGTCAGCCCGGCCTCGGCACAGCGTCCGGCGAATTCCGCGTTCTCGCTCAGAAACCCATAGCCGGGATGAATCGCGTCGCAGCCGGCTTGGATGGCCAGCGCAAGGATCTGCTCGATATCGAGGTAGGCCGCGGCCCCTCGGCCTTGGAGCGGCAGCGTGTCGTCCATCTTTTGGGTATGGAGCGATTGTGCATCGTCTTCAGAGAAAATGGCAACGGTCCGCAGACCGAGTTCGGCCGCCGCGCGGGCGATACGGATAGCGATTTCCCCTCGATTGGCGATCAAAAGACTCGTCAGACTCATTTCCACCACCCAGCTATTCGGGCGCAACCACTCACGCTAATCGGATTTATCACGTACCTTCTTCTCCATTTCAGACGCAGCCGCCATGAATCGGCATCTACCGTATCTTCCGGACTCTTTTTGGTTGTCTCTTCTTCTCCGGTTCAGACGCAGACGCCATGAATCGGGGAATTCGTGAGGTGTCTCCGTTAATCAATTCAACGATCTCATCAAGATCATCTATGAACGCTTTCGCTCCCACTCTGCAATAGCGCCAGCAACTGAACACTGGACGGCGTATCTTGTTCATTATCGCTTGCGCTTTTCGTATGAATCCCAGTGCTGTCTCCATGTCTCCACAAGCCCAATGGGCAATGGCCATGCACTGCAAGTAATTCGGACCACTAGGGGGATCCTTATCTGTCCGGTCGAGTTCAACGGCTCGTGCAAACGGCTCCGGGTCAACATGGCGAGTATCCCCCCATACCGCCATGCCATAGTTGAACGCATCCTGGATTTTCATATCACCAACATGCCGTCCCTCAGAACTGAGAAGTTCCATCGCCCGTGTAAACTCTCCCCTCCCAATATACACAAGCGCCAACTGACTTATTACTGAACGGAGGGCTTCGTCAGGCAGGGCGTTGTCGCCGGCAAGTTGCTGCAAAATAGACACAGAAGTCTTGATCTCTTCTGGTGACCCATCCAGCATACGTGCAAGCCAAAGACGGTCACTAATATCCAATGATAGCACCGCTCTCGATTCCGCGACGTCTACGGAACTGCCACGCATTGCCCACAAAATCGCATCTCTGACAAGGTGAGGAGGCAAATTATCAGACTGCAAAACCTTTAATGCATCCTTGCTCGCCCCTTCCAGATCATCATCGCCAGCACGGATGCGAGCCCGTCTCAAATATACTTCTGGCTCGTTATAACCAGCCTCAATTGCACGGTCGAATAACAACTCAGCCTGCTCCCTGTCGTACTCCCGGAACATTCCGAGGTTAAATAACACCTCTCCGTCTCTTGAATGCGCGTCTTCAATCTGCTCCAGCTTTAGGTCAATCTCCCTTGGAGATTCGTAATCCGGACCACGGTGGCGCCAGCGCCTATTCGCTCGCCTGATATAGTCTAGCGCTCCCTCTCGGTCTGCCAGATTACGTCTGACGATCTCTTGGACAACATCCCTATACTCTCGTGCGAGACGACTTCTCGGGCGGTCCTTGGTAAACACCGCCTGGTTTAACAGCGCCAAGCTATTGTATCTATGTACAATCATTGGTTCGCGCTTGAATCCAAGCTGGTCTTGGAACGCTTCAATTTTGCTCTCCAGAATCCTGTCTTCGTCGTCCAAGTCCGGCACGTTGGACATCACGAAATGGAGCTCAATCTCTTTTTTGCGTGGCCCCTCGGCTTCCGCGCGAATGTCTCGCACGACCTTGGTCAACCCTCGCAAGTTCTGCTCGTTCGGAAAAAACAATATCGCTACCGCGTCAGGGAGTTGCCGGGTACAAATGCCGCCGGTGTCTGTGTGACCCGTGCGCGAATCAATCAGCACGTAGTCGGGCTTGAGGGTCTGCTTCCACTGCTCCTTGAGGTCCTCGAACAGAAGATAACCGTCGTGTTGTTCGTAGAGTACGCCCCAGTCAATTTGGCTAAAATTCGTAGCGTAGCTCTTATGATGCGCGCCGGACGGCATGATCCATAACCTACCCCCTTGGTCACCGATACCGGGTGATTCTCCTATGAATCTATCGACCTCTGGAGCTTGGCCAGAGGCTATATACTCACTAACGAAGTCAACGATTCCTGGAACCTGAGTTTCGGAGTGCAATATCTCGAAGGTGTCAAGGCCGGGCGCTTCAAGGTCAAAATCCACCACGAGTACTCGGCGCCCAGTGTTCGCAAGTTCGACAGCTGTGTTCACAAGCGCCATCGTGCGCCCAACGCCGCCCTTAAAAGAATAGAAGGTGGTGACGTACATCTTGTCAGGCAGCCAATCGCAGAGCGAAAGACGTTTGTTCTTGTCGATGCCGAACAAGGTCGGACTCACTCAACGCCGGAAATTTACCAACGTTAAGATTCGCACTATATGACGATGTCTGTGCGGATGAGCCAAACCTTTTGAGCATCTGCATGTTCAGTGGTAAAGCCAGAAGTCGGAGATAACGATCATTCGCAAGGGTCTGAATCTTGATGCCGTTTTCCCAGCGATTCAGCGTCGCCTCTCCAAGCCCTGTGACCTGCGCGAAGATGGCACGTGTCATGCCGTGACGCCTTCTGATTCTTTCTATCTCAGTGGGAGAAAGAACCCCAAGGTGTTTGCAAATCGCCTCGTGCTCAAGGCGCTCGGCTTCATCATCCAAGAATTCGAACTCACAGGCACAACATCGACGCAGCGGCAACTCAATGGCCAAATCAACGGCTGATTCTCCAGAGCCGTAGCGAAACGTATGGAGGTATGGTGATGTCGTAACCGCGCTTGTCTCTCCGCACTGTGGACAGGCGTGGTCTCTGTTCTCTATAGACATCGGGGTTGTCGAGGCGCGAGATTCCATTTGCAAATCCCTTATTCTGACTTTGAGTAGTGAAAGCTACGCCCGATGATCTTTCCAGAGCCCAATTGGAGCTTGACGTACAGGGGTGGTTTGTTTGGCTCAAGATCGATTTTCATGACATAGCCTTTGGCTCCAGGAGGCTTTTGGAGTTCAATAGTTTCCACATCGTGCCCGCCTTCCAGCATGTCCACAATCAGTTCCCATGCCGAGGTACGGGTAAAATAAGGCCAGAGCGTTCCAGCCGGGTCACGAACCTCTCCAGGCCGCCAGTCTGTCGGACGGTCGCGGCTGAACTCGGTCACGCGAGCATTGCTTCGCCTTGCCAGGACAATAAGTTGGCGCCTTATCGAGTCGTCGATGCTCACAGGAGTGACCATCCCATACGTTTCGGCGAGATTCCATTAGAATCGACCATATGATCTATCAGGGCCTAGCGCAAGGCCATAATTCGATCATATGATGTCGCTATAATTCTTCATACGACGAGGAACGCTGAACGTACCTGCCCAAGATGTAATGTGATGGGGCCGCGAGGAATTCCGCGGCCTACATGGTGGACCTATGTTACCCGGTACTCGCCGGACGCGATTTCCTACTCCTTGGCTTTTTTTACCGCCTCGGTCAACTCGGGCACGGCCTTGAACAGGTCCGCGACTAGGCCGTAGTCCGCCACGTTGAAAATCGGGGCGTCAGGATCTTTGTTCACCGCCACAATGACTTTCGAGTCTTTCATGCCGGCGAGGTGCTGAATCGCGCCGGAAATCCCCACTGCAATATATAACTCCGGCGCCACGACTTTCCCGGTCTGCCCAACTTGCAGGTCGTTGGGGACAAAGCCAGCGTCGACCGCGGCCCGACTGGCACCCATGGCCGCGTTCAACTCGTTCACCAAAGGCTCCAGATAGGTTGTGAAATTCTCGCCCGACTTCAACCCGCGCCCGCCGGACACCACAATGCTGGCCTCCGTCAGATTGGGTCGGTCGGACTTGGTTTCATTAAACTCAACAAACTGCATTTTGGTCACGTCCGCGTCGAGGCTGACACTGGCCTGTTCCACCGCAGACTGCTCTCCTGGCTGAGCGGCATCAAATGCGGTGCTACGGACAGATACGACCTTAATCGTGTCCGCGAGCGTCACGGTTGCCATGGTGTTGCCGGCATACATGGGCCGCTGCAATGTGCCATCGTCATGAAAGCTCACCACCTCACTGGCCATGCCCACGCCCAGTCGGGCTGCCAGCCGCGGCAACAGGTCTTTGCCCACCGCCGTGGCCGCCGCCACCACCAACGTGACCTCGTTTGTCTGTACGAGCTGTTCGAGCGTGGCCGCATAGGCGTCCGCGAGATAGTTTTCGAGTGCCGCATCATTAACGGCTAAGACTTTTGCTGCCCCATAGCCTGCCGCTTCCCGGGCAGCGACGGCGGTGTCCGAGCCCAAGACGGCCACGAGTACGTCGCCACCGAGTTTACTCGCCGCATCTTTACCGGCTTGAATGGCAATCAGCGAACTCTTGGGAACGCGCCCTTTTTGAGTTTCCGCAAAAACAAGTATATTTCCCATTATATCTCGTCTCCAGATGTCATCGTATAGCGCAGCAGTGTTAGATCACTTTCGCCTCATCGTGCAGCAGACCAATCAACTCTTCCACAGTCTCGACTTTTTTACCGGCCTCTTTCTGGGTTGGCGGTTCAAGGCTGTTGATCGTCAAGCGGGGGCTCATATCAGCGCCGAGGTCTGCCGCGGCGACTTCTTTGATCTCTTTTTTACGCGCCTTCATGATGCCGGGCAGAGAGGCGTAGCGGGGCTCGTTGAGCCGTAAATCAGAGGTAATAATACCGGGCAGGGCAAAGCCGATTGTTTCCAGTCCACCGTCCACTTCGCGCGTGACCTGAACGGCTTGCTGGTCATCGGACAGCACGACTTCAGAGGCAAAGGTCGCTTGGGGCCAGCCCAACAGCGCCGCCAGCATCTGGCCGGCTTGATTGGCGTCGTCGTCAATCGCCTGTTTGCCCATGAGAACAAGTTGAGGGCTTTCGTCTTCAACAATTTTGGCCAGGATTCGGGCAACGGCCAAGGAGTCCAAATCTTGGTCACAACCAACCAGAATGGCCCGATCAGCCCCCATCGCCAGCCCGGTCCTGAGTTGCTCGGTCACCACGCTGTCGCCAATACTGACTAACACCACCTCACCGGAGCCCAGTTTTTCCTTGATGCGCAAGGCTTCCTCAAGCGCGATCTCATCAAACGGGTTGATGACATATTTGATATTATCCGTCTCAATGCCCGATCCATCAGATTTCACACGGATCGTTGTCTCCGGGTCAGGAACCCGTTTGACCGTCACAAGTACTTTCACCAGTGTTTTCCTCCTGTCATGAATTACGCATATGTCCCGACTCGGGCGCGGCCCCTAGTTCAACGCTTCGCACCCTGGCTGTCAAGCAGGCACGATCAGACCGTCAGGGGGAGCTACGCGCCCTCCGACCTGTCCAACTCAAGAAAGCGGATGACCAAGACGGCTGGAGAGATCTTTCCCCGCCTGGATGGTCAAAGGGGCTAACTCTTGCTCAAGCCGTTCGAGTTTAATCCGATAGGCAGGACCGCTAACCGCCAAGCTCCCGACGACCGTACGGGTGTAATCTCGGATCGGCACGGCCACCGTCCGTACATCGGTCAAGTGCTCTCCGTTTTCAAGCGCATAACCTTTCTGGGATATCTCTTTGAGTTGGGTTTCCAACAGCGTCCGGTCAGTAATGGTTTGCTCGGTATGCGTCTGGAGCGAATCGAGCAGGGAACGCTGGATCTCTTCTCTGGCCTCAAAGGCTAAATGAACTTTCCCCGCAGCCGTGCAGTGCAGCGGCAGGCTCTCCCCAATATGCGAAACGATGCGAACGGCCTGGTCGGGTTCAACCATGTCAACCGGCACAACTTTTCCCTGCCGCATCACGGTCACATAGGCCGTCTCACGACAGGCTTGGACGACCTCGCTCAGGACCGGTTTGGCTTGTTGCAACAGCCCCATGTGTTGGATATAGGTCTGCCCGAGTTGCAGACATTTTGTGCCCAGACGATAGTTCTCAGTCGAACGGTTTTGTTCGATATAGCCGCGTGATTCCAATGTTGCTAGGATTCGGAAGACGTTATTTTTATGCAGGGTGAGTCGTTTACTCAATTCGGTAACACCGAGTTCCGCATCAGTATGGAATTGCTCAAGAACGTCGAGGGCATGGGCGACCGCCTGGATAATATAATTGCTTTTTTCTCGTCGCACCACGGCATCTCCTTAGCCAGAAACAAGAACGGTTTTCTAATGGAAAAACTGTTCTAATTTAAACCCCATTCAATTGTCAACACAGTTATAAAATTGTTCTGTAGGGATTTCCGACGTGAGCGCAGCCTCTTCCTTCACAATTCTCAACCCGAACGGCAGCTTTCCAGTGGTGCTCACCTGTGAACACGCCTCATATGCGCTCCCGCCTGAATACGGGACGCTCGGGATTCCTCCTGGCGAGTTGCAGCGCCATATCGGCTGGGACATTGGTGCGGGAGCGGTTGTTCAGGAGATTATCCAACATATTGATTCCACAGCTATTTTATCTCAATACTCGCGTCTCTTGATTGACTGTAACCGTGGCCTGTCAGACGATGATCTCATTATTCCCGAGAGCGATGGCACGCGCGTTCCGGCTAATAGGCATCTGACCGAGGCAGAGCGACAGCGGCGTATTACGCAATTCTACCAGCCCTATCATACAGCGATTGACCACGTGCTGACGCAAAAAATTCCCCCGTCCGTCTTGCTGCTCAGCGTTCACAGCTTTACGCCGGTCCTTAGTGAGAAGAAAAGAGCGTTTGATTTAGGTGTTCTATTCGACCGCTACGAAGCCCTTGCTCAGGAATTCGGGCAACGGCTGAGCCATACCGGCTACCGGGTGCGCTATAATGAGCCCTACTCCGGTTATGATGGTCTTATCTTTAGCGCCCGGAATCATGGCGAGCGTCAGCATCTCGCCTATCTCGAAATCGAAATCAATAATGGTTTATTGCTGGACAGGGCGAGTATTGCTGCAATGGGCCAAAAGCTGAGCCACGTGCTGAAGGACGTATTTCTGCCACACTGAAATCACCTCAAAGAGTGCCGAACGGACGTACGGAAAGGAGAACTCACATGCGTATCATTCTCATTGGTCAAGCCGCCTTTGCCTCAAGCTCGCTCGATAAGCTCCGGGACAAGGGCCAAGACATCCTGGCGGTGTTCTGCCCCCCGGACAGAGTCGAAG
>JAJDZM010000222.1 GCA_022824615.1 Candidatus Binatia bacterium
CGATGATCCACAAGTTCCGCGACATACCGGCGGCACTCAACACCCGCTCGAATATCTACATCCTCATCGACGAAGCCCACCGCACCACTGGCGGCGATCTCGGCAACTTCCTCATGGCCGGTCTGCCGAACGCCACCTACATCGGTTTCACCGGCACTCCAGTGGACAAGACCGCCTATGGCCAGGGCACCTTCAAGACCTTCGGCTGCGAGGATGACCAGGGCTATCTGCACAAGTATTCCATTGCCGACAGCATTGAGGACGGCACTACGCTGCCGCTCTACTATCAACTCGCCCCCAACAAGATGCTCGTCCCGCACGAGACCTTGGACGCGGAGTTTCTCTCCCTCGCCGAGGCCGAGGGGGTGGCGGATATTGAAGAACTCAACAAGATTCTGGAGCGTGCGGTTCATTTGAAGAACTTCCTCAAGGGCAAGGAGCGGATCACGCAGGTGGCGCAGTATGTGGCCACGCACTACGTGGATAACGTCGAACCGCTCGGTTACAAGGCTTTCCTCGTCGGCGTTGACCGCGAAGCCTGCGCCCATTACAAACACGCCCTCGACGCGTTCCTGCCGCCCGAGTATTCCGAGGTCGTTTACACCAAGAACAACAACGACTCCGCGCTGCTGAAGGAATTCCACCTGGACTCGAAGCAGGAGCGGCAGATTCGTAAGCGCTTCGGCAAGCGTGACCAGAACCCGAAAATCCTCATCGTTACTGAGAAACTGCTGACCGGCTTTGACGCGCCGCTGCTCTACGCCATGTATCTCGATAAGCCGATGCGCGACCATACCCTGCTACAGGCCATCGCCCGGGTGAACCGCCCCTACGAAAACGAGACGCAGGGGATGGTGAAGCCCCACGGCTTCGTCCTCGATTTCGTCGGCCTCTTCGACAAACTCGAAAAGGCACTCGCCTTCGACAGCGATGAGATCAACGCCATCGTCAAAGACCTCAGCCTCCTGAAGGGGCTCTTCAAAAACAAGATGGAGCAGAAAGCGCCGGAATACCTCGGCCTCATCACGCACGCCTTTAACGACCGAGATGTCGATAGCCTGATTGAGCACTTCCGCGCCCCTGAGCGGCGGAAAGAGTTCTTTCGGGAATACAAAGAGATCGAGATGCTGTATGAGATCATCTCGCCGGATGCCTTCCTGCGGCCGTTCATGGAAACGTATGGAACATTAAGCACCATCTTCCAGATCGTGCGCAAGGCTTACGCCAAGCGCATTCAGGCCGACCGGGAGTTTCAAAGGAAAACGGCGCTGTTGGTCCGGGAGCAGGTGAGTTCATATGGCGTGGAATCGCTCGAAGGACTCGTCGAAATCAACGCAGATACCGTCGCGCTGATCAAGAAGCGACAAGGCGGCGCCGGAACCCAGGTCATCAACTTGATCAAAAGCATTGAGAAGGTGGCGGAGGAAGGCAGCGGCGATCCGTATCTGATCGCCATGGCCGAGCGTGCCCGGGCCATACAGGAAAGTTTTGAAAGCCACCAGTCCAGCGCTACTGAGGCCCTGGAAGCTCTCCTCCAGGAAGTCGATAGGAACGAAGCGCGCAAAAAGGAACAGACGGAGAAATCCTTTGATGGCCCGACGTATTTCGTGTATCGGAGTCTGTTGGATGCCGGGATCAAAAATGCGGAGGCGGTCAGTCGCACCATTCGTCAAGCGTTCTCTGACTCTCCGAATTGGAAACACAGCGAGAATGCGCTCCGCGAACTGCGCCAGGAGGTGACCTTTGCCATCTATGCAGAGACAGAGGACTTTGAGCGGGTGACGACGCTGGTCGATGAGTTGTTCACGTTGCTGGAGCGGGGCGGGCAAGACTAATCCATGCCGGCGACCGACCACAAACGGGAGTTCAAGCAACGCGTCCATTACTGGGCTGAGAAGTTGGACGTGAAGATTGTATGGCTGGGTATCCGTCCGATGCGCAACAAGTGGGCGTCCTGCTCAACGAACGGCCATCTGAACTTCAATAGCGAGTTGCTCGATCTTGACGACGAACTGTGGGACTATGTCATCGTCCATGAGCTCCTGCATTTTTCCGTTCCGAATCATGGCAAGCTTTGGAAAAGTCTTATGCGGGCTCACCTGGGCGATTACGAAAGACTGGAAGGCTGTCTCAATGCAGGTTCCAATCCTACACCCGGCTCCCGCCACTCTCGTTCGTTTGGCTAAGCTAATGGATGCTCAGCATTAACCGCCTCCGAGCCACTACGCAGCATGCTCTGGTCTCATACAAAACTTGCAAAAAAACGGCCTCTGCGCATACAAAAAACAGTCCTCAACCTGGCTCTGAGAGCACAAGAAAGCAGCCAAAAATCGGCTCCAGGAGAACACATTTCCGACCTATTCTTGCGTAGGAGTGCTATCCCACTTGGCCGCACGCCATTCCAACGGCAGGCGAGGATTCCATCTGTGGGGTTGAGAGACGGACCACAATTGGGCGACCGGCCGGTAGTGGCCTAATACAGCAAAAATGATCCGATAGTGCTCCTCCCGCTTGAGCGAGAGAATCAGGAAGGAAACGGAGGGAGTGGAGTAGGATCAGGCGGGCACGGTTTCACCAGCCGGATAGTTCCCACGCGGGGAGAGCGGATGCTGGCTCCGGTATGCCAAAAACTGGCCGACCAGATCGTAATAGTGCTGCCGGCTACTGAGTTCCTTCATAGCTAAGCGCAGGGGCCGACAGGGCCCAAAAGACTTCGCATACCAGTCTATGGTCTTCCGGAATTGGGTGCAGGCCAGCTTCTCCCCGCGCTGCTGCACCGCTCGTTCAAAATGCCGTGACATAAAGGCAACGCGCGTCCCTAATGAGGGCTCGGGCGGGGCAGGCTGCCCCAGCAGACCGGCCTGAATATGATGGAAGACCCAGGGATTGGCCAGCGCGCCGCGGCCGATCACGAGGCCCGCGCAGCCCGTTTCTTCGAGCATGCGTTTCGCTGTTTCCGGGTCGCACACATCGCCGTTTCCGAAAACAGGCGTGGCCCGTACGGATTCCACGACCGCACGAATACCGCCCAGGTCGACCGAGCCACTGAAGGCTTCGGCTCGCGTACGACCGTGAATTGTCAGGGCGGCAACGCCTACCTCCTCAAGAATGGGCGCCAGCATCGGCGCGTCCAGTTGCGTCTGATCCCAGCCCAGGCGCGTCTTCACGGTCACCGGAATTTTGACCGCTCGGGTTACTGTTCGGACGAATGCACCAGTTTTTTTCGGGTCTTTTAACATGGCCGCGCCGGCACCGATTTTGACAACCTTTTCAACCGGGCAACCCATATTGATATCAATGGCATCCGCTCCCTGCTCCTCAAGCCAGACTGCCGCGTCGCGGACTTCTTCGGCCACTGGGCCAAAGAGCTGGACGCTCAGCGGGCTGTCTTCCATACGAGTTTCGATTAGTTCGAAG
>JAJDZM010000109.1 GCA_022824615.1 Candidatus Binatia bacterium
AGCCTACGGAACCCAGATCAAAGGCCCGGTGCATCTCGTGGTTTCGACCTATCGCAAACTCGGGCTGACCAATATCCCCGGAGTACCCGACTTCAACACGGCCACTCGCGATCTGGGCCAAGAACTCTTTCATCCGCCGAACGTTGCCGGCTGGGAGGGGGGACGGAGTTGGATTACGCCCGCCTTGCTGCTGGAACGCGGAAACTTCGCCCGTGCGGTTTTCTTTCCCGATATGGTCAATTTTCGGCCGCCGGACCGCTGGATGCCGGTGACCAACCAAAAGGTGGCGACCAAGATTACCCAAGGCTATGAAATTACGGCAGCAACGATTGAGACCGATGATAACGCCATGTCCGGCATGGAGCCGTCAGGCTCCGAGTCCATGTCTATGTTTAATATGATGGCGGGAGCGGACGAAGACTATAATACGCGCTACGGCAGCACGCACGGCTGGCAAGAAGCTTTTCGTCGGGTGAAACCCATTCCTCGTTTTGCCGCCCAGCTTTCCATGACCAGCATCGTTCGCCAGGCTGGGCTGGCAACAACGTCTGAGGTTGTCGACCATTTCCTTGATCGTCTGCTGCGGATTCCCCCGGCGGCAGACGATCGACGAGCGCTTATCGATTTCCTCACCCAGGAACTGGGGACAGAGAAGACCAAACCGGCGCTAACCTATCTGGAGGAGCCGGTCCGTCATCTGGTCCATCTCATTATGAGCACGCCAGAATATCAGTTAGGCTAACAACGAAGGATAAGGCGTATGGCTAAGACCTCGATAAAAACATCTCTATTGGATAGGTCTCTCTCACGGCGCGACGCCCTCCGAGTGGGCATGTACGGTCTCGGCGTTGGAGCCGGACTGCTCGGTACCCCTCTGGTGTCCCGTAGCCCGTTCTCGCTACTGGCAAAGCAAGCGGAGGCTGCGCCGTCACCCCATACGCATCCGGAACGCATTCTTGTCGTGGTCGAACTCTCAGGCGGGAACGACGGGGTGAACACGATCATTCCGTATGGCGACGATGCCTATTACCAACAGCGTCCGACCATTGGTATTCCGGCCCAAGATGTGCGGAAGATTGACGCGCACTTTGGCTTTCATCCGGCCATGGCCGGCTTCGAGCATCTACACAAAGACGGCAAGCTGGCTATTGTCCACGCCTGCGGATACGACAATCCGATCCTGTCGCATTTTGCGTCCATGGGCTTTTGGCATACGGGCAGCCCTCATGCGGGCGAAAAGCTCGGCTGGTTAGGCCGCTTGGCCGATGCGCTTGACCCCGAGGTGCAGCGCAACTATCTGGTCAATATTGCCACTGCGCAATCCCTGGCCGTACGCAGTCGCCATCACTCGCCCCTGGTCTTCTATGACCCCGAAGGATTTAAGCGGAATGGCGTCCACCAGCAACAACCGCTCTTTCCCCGGCTGAGTGACAAGCGGGCAACCCGCAACGCCTCCTTGGACTTCCTGACTGGCTTGGCGGAAAACGCAACGGAAAGCGCGGCCTTTGTGCGTCAGGCGTGGGCGGACTACCAGACCCCGATCGACTATGGCGTGCGGGCGGCCGGCCTTGGGCTTGATTTGCGCAAGGCCGCGGCCTTAATCAAAGCCGAGATACCGACCCGACTATACTACGTCAGCTATGCGGGCAATGTCTTTGATACCCACGTCCACCAAAACGATCTCCATTTCCGCCTCTTGACCTATACCACCGATGCGCTCCGCGGTTTTATGGCAGACCTCAACCGTATCGGTCGGGCCGATGATGTCGCGATCATGGTTTTTACCGAATTTGGTCGGCGCGTCCCCGAGAACGCCAGTAAGGGCACTGACCACGGTACGGCCACGCCGGTGTACGTCATCGGTGAAAAAGTCAAAGGCGGCTTCTACAGCACTCCACCCAGCCTGACCGATTTGGACGACGGCAACCTGCGCTATACGACCGATTTTCGCCGTGTCTACGCGACGCTGATTCAGGAATGGCTGGGCTACGATGATACGAAGGCGTTGCTCCGAGAGGAGTTCGAGCCTCTGGGAATGTTTGTGTAAGGAAAGTGTCCCCGACGGGATTTGAACCCGTGTCGCCGGCGTGAAAGGCCGGTGTCCTGGGCCAGGCTAGACGACGGGGACAGAGTGGATTGTAAAAGAGGAATGAGCCGACCGGGGCTCGAACCCGGGACCCTCTGCTTAAAAGGCAGATGCTCTACCAACTGAGCTATCGGCTCAGCCCGACGCACCTTATCCGATACATTTCAAGAACTCAAACCCCCTCCTCCTTGCGGACCGATACCAGGAGTCGGGCAGGCTGCCCGCCCGGCGTTGACTTGTCGGCTGCCTGTGGGTAGCGTTCGGACATGACAGCCGTGCGTTCACGTTTTGCCCCGAGTCCGACCGGTTTCCTGCATATTGGCGGAGCCCGGACCGCCCTGTTTGCCCTCCTGGCTGCGCGACAACAATCTGGAACCTTTGTGCTGCGTATTGATGACACTGACGTGCAGCGCTCTACCCAAGAATTCCACAACGATATTCTGGATTCGATGCGCTGGCTCGGTCTGGCTTGGGACGAGGGCCCATACTACCAAAGCCAGCGCTCGGTGCAGTACCAGGACATGGGCGAGCGGTTGCTCAGCCAAGGGCGGGCCTTTCGCTGTTTCTGCACCCCCGAGGAGCTTGAGGCAAAACGGAAAGCCGCCTTGGCCGCAGGGCGCAGTCCGGCCTACGACGGGACCTGTCGGGACTATCTGCCCGCGCCGGGCGAGTCTCGTCCTTACACGGTGCGTTTCCGGAGTCCCAAAGAGGGCGAGACCGTTGTTGATGATCTGCTGAAGGGGCAGGTGGTGTTTCAGAATCAGGAACTGGACGACCTGATTCTGATGCGCTCCGACGGCTCACCAACGTATAACTTCTGCTCGGTCTTTGATGACGCCGCCCTCCATATCTCCCATATTATTCGAGGCGATGATCATCTGACGAATACGCCGCGTCAGATCCTGCTCTTCCAGGCGCTGGACGCCTCGCTCCCCCATTTCGCTCACCTGCCTCTGATCTTGGGCAACGACCGGGCACCGCTCAGCAAGCGCCATGGAGCGACCGCTGTCCGCGCCTATCAAGAGGCGGGTTATTTACCGGATGCGCTGGTGAATTTTCTGGCCCGTTTGGGATGGGCGCATGGCGACGACGAAATCTTTTCGTGGCAGGCGCTTGAAGAAAAATTCAAGCTCGAAGACGTCGGCAAATCCGCCGGTGTCTTTAATCAGGAAAAGCTGGAGTGGCTGAACGCGCACTATCTTAATGCACGGCCTGCCAAGCAATTGACACAGGAAGTGAAGCCCTTTCTCCCTGCAACGGAACGTCCTATGCCTGATGACGACTGGCTGGCACGGATGGTGATAACGCTGCAACCCCGGGCGAAAACGCTGGTGGAGTTGGGTGAGCAGTCCCGTTTCTATCTGTCGGATAATATTCCATTGGAGGAGAAGGCAGCGAAGAAATTTCTCAAAGCCGCCACTCTTCCGCTACTGGCGCGTTTGCGTCCCCAACTGCACGATGTGGCAGTCTGGGATGAGCCGACCCTCCATAAAGCATTCACTGCATTTATGGAAACCGAACAGGTCAAATTAGGAAAAATCGCCCAACCGGTCCGGGTTGCACTCACCGGAAAGACGGCGAGCCCTGGGATTTTTGAAGTCATGGAGGTGTTGGGAAAGGAGCGCTGTCTTGCTCGGATTGACCGTGTCTTGGCGGAGCCGCCGGTCGCAGCTGAATCTTGACTTCCTCTGATTGCTTATTTATTTTGAACAGCACTGAGGTGTGGGCTAATTGGTAAGCCACCTGACTCTGGATCAGGCGATTGTAGGTTCGAGTCCTACCACCTCAGCTCTTCCCCTGGTCCCATCGTCTAGTCTGGCCTAGGACACCGGCCTCTCACGCCGGCGACACGGGTTCAAATCCCGTTGGGACCATCCCTCATCTCTCCTGTTCGTAGGGTCCGAATCTAGGTCTTGATTCGCCATTTCCACCTCCTATAATGCCCCCAAGGGTGGTGGGTAACTGTCAACGCAACCCCTTGCACTCATACAAGGAGCGCTTTATGGCAGCCGAGCAAAATGTCTTTGAGCGGATGATCAAGGCAGACCGGGAGAATCAAGAGAGCAAACACTGGAGTGGGACCTTTATCGAGTATCTGGAAAAGATCAGGAAAGACCCCTCGCTGGTCAAGCACGCCCATGCGCGGACCTATGACATGATCCTGCGCGAAGGGGTCTCTGATGTGAACGAGACCGACGACCCACGGGTCAGACGGCTGTTCAAGGACGAGTCACTCAAAGTCTATAATTTCTTCAAGGACGAATTCTTCGGCATTGAAGAAACCCTGGCCCAGATCGTGCGCTATTTCCAGTCTGCGGCCATGCGTGGCGAAGAGAGCCGCCAGGTCCTCTATCTCATGGGACCGGTGGGGGCCGGGAAGAGTTCGCTTGTTGAGAAGCTCCAGCGCGGGCTGGAAGGACTTGGTCCGATCTATGCGATTGCGGACTCCCCCATGCACGAAGAGCCGCTCCTGCTCATTCCCCGCCATTTGCGTAAAGAATTCGAGAAGATGCTCGACGTACGGATTGAGGGCGATCTCTGTCCGGTAACCCGTTGGCGTCTGCGGGAGGAGTTCAAAAACCGCTATGAAGAGATGCCGGTCACCACGGTCGGTTTTTCCAAGCGGAATCGCCGCGGGATTGGTGTTGTCCCGCCGGTTGATCCCAACAATCAGGATACCTCGGTACTGATCGGCTCGGAGGATATCTCAAAATTGGACCGCTACTCAGAAGGTGACCCACGCGTGCTCGAACTGAATGGGGCCTTCAACGTCGGCAACCGCGGCATGGTCGAGTTCATTGAGGTCTTCAAGAACGAGACGGAATATCTGCACGCGATGATTACGGCCACGCAGGAGAAATTCGTACCCGCGCCGGGTCGTCATGGGACGGTCTTTGTTGACACGGTTATTGTGGCCCATTCGAACGAGGCGGAGTGGCAGAAGTTCAAGGCCGACCATACCAACGAGGCGATTCTAGACCGCATCGTTGTGGTCAAGGTGCCCTATAATTTGCGCCAGTCGGAAGAGGTCAAAATCTACCAAAAGATGCTGCACTACTCTGACTTCCGAGCAAGCGTGGCACCACATACGCTCGAAATTGCGGCGATGTTCGCCATCCTGTCACGTTTGGAACCCTCGCCAAAATGCGATCTGATGACCAAGCTGCGCCTGTACAACGGCGAAGAAGTGGTTGAAAAAGGCCGCACCAAAAAGATCACCGTCAAAGAACTACGCGAGGATGCCAAGCGCGAAGGCATGTCCGGCATCTCCACCCGTTTTATCATGAAAGCGCTTGACAACGCCCTGTCGGACGGCGGGTCCTCGATTAACCCGATCAGTGTGCGTGAAGCCCTGATTCGGATGGTCAAGGAAATGGAAATTGCCGACGATCTGCGCAAGCAGTATCTGGAGTTTCTCCAGGACACGATTCATAAAGAATACCTCGAAATTCTGGAGAAGGAGATCACCAAAGCCTTTGTCTATTCCTATCAGGAGCAAGCCGAATCGCTCTTTCAGAACTACCTGGACCACGCCGAAGCGTATGTGAACCAGACCAAGGTCAAAGACCGCAATACTAAGGAAGAACTCCTGCCGGACGAAGGTTTTCTCAAATCCATCGAAGAGCAGATTGCGATTATCGGCTCGGCAGCAGACGGCTTCCGCCAAGAGGTGATTGCCTATCTCTGGGCGGCATTACGGCGCGGCGAGAAGGTTGGTTATGAGAGCTATGAGCCGCTGAAGGACGCGATTGAGAAAAAGCTGATGAGTTCCGTGCGCGATATCAGCCGCATTATTACCAAGGCGCGGACGCGAGACGAGGAACAACAGCAAAAGCACGCGGCCATGGTGCGGCGCCTGATCGAACTCGGCTATCCGGAAGACAGTGTGGACGTGATCTTGAAATATGCGGCCAACCATTTGTGGAAAGACTAACCTGCGGCCGGCTGCTCTTCAGCCTGGCCTGTGGATGTGAGTTGAGGCGGTGCAGGGTATGAAACCAACAATCAACGCGATCTTTCGTCCGTACTCTTCGTCCGATGCGCTGCGCTCCGACCGCAGCGCTGGCGACCGGCAACGACACCGACAGAAAGTCAGAGAGGCGGTGCGCGAGAACATCGCCGACCTGATTGCCGAAGAGTCCATCATCGGCAAGAACAAAGATAGAGTCATCAAGGTCCCCATCCGGGGAGTCAAGGAATACCGCTTTATCTACGGCGAAAACTCGTCCGGCGTCGGACAGGGAGACGGCAACTCAGAAAAGGGCCAGGTCATTGGCAAGACCGATGGAACCGGCCAAGGGCAGGGCGAGGATAAAGCCGGCGACCAGCCCGGTGTTGACTATTATGAGACCGATGTGACCCTGGAAGAGCTGATCGAGATCATGTTCGAGGATCTCGAACTGCCGGACATGGAACGCAAAATTTTGCGGGAGGTCATGTCCGACCGCATCAGCAAGCGCAAGGGCTTTCGGAAAGCCGGCATCCGGATTCGGCTGGACAAGAAACGAACGGTCAAGTCCCGTATCAAACGTCGCTTGGCTACTACCAGACAGGACGACGCCCAAACGGACGAGGAGGAGCGCTTCCCCTTTCGTAAAGAGGACCTCGTCTATCGCCATCTGGTCGAGGATGTCCGCCCGGAATCCAACGCCGCGGTCCTGTGTATCATGGACACCTCGGGGTCGATGGATACCCTGAAAAAATATCTGGCGCGCAGCTTCTTCTTCATGCTGTACCAATTTGTCTGCACCAAATACCGTAATGTCGAGATTGCCTTTATTGCGCATCACACCGAGGGAAAAGAAGTCACCGAGGAAGAATTTTTCTATAAGGGGGAGTCGGGCGGGACGTTCATCTCCTCCGGCTACAATAAAGCGCTCGAAGTGATCCAGGCCCGCTATCATCCGTCATTGTGGAATCTGTACGCTTTTCACTGTTCGGATGGAGATAATTTTGATTCCGACAATCCTGCGGCCCTCAAGGCCGCCCAAGAGCTGTGCGAGCTGTGTAATCTGTTTGGCTATGGAGAGATCAAGCCGCTCGGATCGCGCTATTACGAAAGTTCCATGCTCAATATTTTCCGCCGCCTGGAAGCCGACAATTTTCAGACCGTCCTGATCGAACGTAAAGAAGACATCTGGCCGAGCTTTAAGACCTTTATGTCCAAAGAACGCACCCCGATCGCAACGGAAACGCGCGAGGCAGCCGAACAATAGGGGTGCCAGGGCAGCCGAGGAGCAGGTATGGCTGAGTGGGATGTGAAAGATCTGGAGGGCTGGGACGAGAAAATCCGCGTCAAGGTCCAGGAGTTCGGCTTATCCTGTTTCGATCAAGAATTTGAAGTCTGTGACCATAACCAGATGCTGGGCTATATGGCCTATTCGGGTATGCCGTCGCATTACCCGCATTGGTCCTATGGGAAGAGCTTTGAGAAGCTCAAAACCATGTACGACTACGGAGTGTCCGGCCTGCCGTATGAGATGGTTATCAACTCTGACCCGTCAATCGCCTACCTGATGACCGACAACTCGTTTTGTCTTCAGATTCTGACGATTGCCCATGTCTACGGGCATAACGATTTTTTCAGAAACAATTTCACCTTCAAAAGTACCCGGGCCGAGCACATCATCAGTCGTTTTAAGGTCCATGCCGACCGGGTCCGTTCCTATCTTGAAGACCCGTCCATTGGGGTTGAAAAGGTCGAATGGGTTCTGGATGCCGCCCACGGCCTGTCGTTGCAGTGCCGACGGAATCTTGCGATCAAAAAGCTCACGCTCCGAGAGCAGCGGGAACGGATGATAGAGGCTGCGCGTCCCGCGGATGATCCGTTTGAAGACCTGCATCAGCCGGAAGATATCGAAGCCCCGGACCTCAACAAGCTGCCGGCTTCTCCAGAAGAAGATCTCTTGCTGTTTATTCGTGACCACAACGACAAGCTGAGCGATTGGGAGCGTGACCTGCTGACCATTGTGCATGAGACCGGACAGTATTTTATCCCTCAGATGGAAACGAAGATCATGAACGAGGGCTGGGCTAGCTACTGGCACCGCGAAATCATGAACAGCCTCGATCTCCCTCAAGATTTGTATCTTGAATTTCTCGTCCGACATAACCAGGTGGTGCGCCCCTTTCCCAAGGGCCTGAACCCTTACTACCTGGGGCTCAAAGTGTGGGATGATATCAAACGCCGCCACGACGACCCGACCCCAGAGGAGATCGAGAAATATGGCCGGCCAACCAAGACCGGCACGCAGGCGCTTTTCGAAGCCCGTGAGGTGGACCGGGATGCCTCTTTCCTGCGCCGCTTTCTGACCGAAGAACTCATGCGTGAAATGGATATGTTCGAATATGAACCGCGCGGCGAGGATCTCGTGATCTCCAAGGTTTCAGATAAGGAAGGCTGGCGCGGCATCAAAGAAACCCTCATCAAGAGCGTGGGTATGGGCGGGGTGCCGGTCATTAAAATTGAAGACGCGGACTACAACCAGAACCGCAGCCTGTACGTCAAACACTACCACGAGGGGCGCGACCTCCAGCTCGAATATGCGGAGAAAGCGATTTCTTACCTGCATCGCCTGTGGGGCCATGAGGTCGTGTTGGAGACGGTGGTCAACAGCAAACGGGCGCTGCTGTCGTATAGCGACGACGGCTTTTCCGCCAAACCGCTCAAATAGGCCTCGGTCCTAGTCGAGTGTCCCAGTGTGAGCGGATTCCAGAAGGACAACAGCCTCGGCGCGCATGCCCTCTGCGCGCCCGATAAAGCCCAGAGTCTCGCCCGTGGTCGCCTTAATATTCATAGCCGATGGCTCGACCTCCAGGACTTCCGCCAGGTTTTGACGCATGGCGTCTTTGTAGACGGCGAGCTTGGGCCGTTGTGCCAGGATGGTCAAATCCGCGTTGCACACGCAGTAGCCCTGGGCTTTGACTTTCTCCATGACAACCCGCAGCAGGGCAAGGCTTGACGCGCCACGATAGCGGGGGTCGGAATCCGGGAAATGCTGGCCGATGTCTCCCTCGCCCAGGGCGCCCAAGAGCGCGTTGCTCAGGGCATGACAGACGACATCGGCATCGGAGTGGCCCAGGAGTCCCTTCTCCCACGGAACCTCAACGCCGCCCAGAACCAGCTTGCGCCCCGGCACGAGCCGATGAATGTCTACGCCCTGACCAATGCGAAAAGGCATACCGATCCCAAACTTACAGGTTGGTCGCCATCAGTTCCACCAAGTGGGTATTGAAACGCACCGGGTCGGGGAGTTCCGACCCCTCGGCCAGGAGGCCATAGCCAAACAGCAATTCGGCGTAGGTCTTCAGGCGTGGGTCGTCGCTGTCATGTTGAAAGCGCTCTTGGAGTTTCTCCAAGAGGGGATGGGTCGGATTTAGTTCCATGATCCGCTTTTGCTTGGGCAGGTCCCGCTGAGCCTGGCGTAACAGTCGTTCCATTTGGGGGCTTGGGTCGCTCTCCTCACTGACCAGACAGACGGGAGATGCTGTCAGCCGATTGGAGAGGCGGACTTCTTTAATATGTTCGCCCAGCATTTTCTGGAGCGTTTGGAGTAAATCCGTATAGCTCTCGGACTTCTGCTTGAGCTCTTGCTCCGCCGCCGCCCTTTCGCTCTCGCTGCCGATGTGGACCATGCCTTTCCCAATGGACTTGAGCTTTTTTCCCTCGAACTCGGTCAGAGACTGCACGACGAGTTCATCCACCGGGTCAATCAAATACAAGACTTCGTGGCCTTTTTCCTTAAAGGCTTCCACATGCGGAGAGTTCTCAACCGCGCTGCGTGACTCGCCAGTCAAATAGAAAATCTCCGGCTGAGCGAGGGGCATACGTTCGACGTAATCTTTCAGGCCGACGAGTTTTTCCGGGTCTTTGGAAGAAGGAAAGAGCAGCAGTGGGGCGATACGGTCTTTGTTCTCAAAGTCCGTACTCAATCCCTCCTTGAGGACCTGCCCGAATTGTTCCCAAAACTTGAGATAGGTCTCCGCATCTTGCTGGGCGAGGGTGCTCAACGAGTCCAGCACTTTTTTGGTCAACCAATTACGGATTTGGGTAATATGCCGATCCTGTTGAAGCCGTTGGCGCGAAACGTTCAGCGGCAGGTCAGCAGAATCAACCACGCCTTTCAGAAAACGGAGATAGCGCGGAATGATATCTTCGCACTGTTCCATGATCATGACCCGTTGGGCGTAGAGCTGAAGCCCGAACGGCGAGGCATGAAAGGCGAGATCAAATGGGGCCTGTGAGGGCAAGAAGACCAGAGCCTGAAACTCAAAGCGTCCCTCGGCCCGAAAATTGAGCGTCTTGAGCGGTGGATGCCAGTCGTGGGCAATATGCTTGTAGAATTCGGTATATTCGTCTTCTGTGACCTCGGACGGTGTCCGCGTCCAGATGGGTTTCATGGAGTTGAGGGTCTTGTCTTCCATCACGATGGTCGGTTGCGCGCCTTCCTTGGGCTTGCCCTCATCATCCCGTTCGATTTCTTCGCGTTCCTGTTTGTTCTTAATCGGATAGGTGACAAAATCGGAGTGCCGTTTCACAATACTGTTCAGTACCCAAGAGTCCGTGAAATCCTCAATCCCGTTTTCAGGGTCAGCCGACTTGAGTTGGAGGGTGATTGAGGTTCCGCTCTGGGAACGCTCGGCTGCGCGTAGCGCATACTCGCCGTCTCCCGTAGATTCCCACTCCGTGGCGATGTCCTCGCCAGCGCGGCGGGTGGTCAGAGTGACCTTGTCCGCCACCATAAAGGCCGAGTAAAATCCCACGCCAAAACGGCCAATCAGTTCGGATAAGGCTTCCGGCGACTGCCCGTCCTGCCGGACCTGTTCGAGCAGGGTGCGCGTGCCGGATTTGGCAATGGTTCCGATATTGTTCATCACCTCGTCCCGGCTCATGCCGATACCATTATCGGTAATGGTGAGCGTACGGTTTTGCTGGTCCGCCTCCAGACGAATTTCGAGCGCGGCTGCGTCTGGTAACAGTTCCGGCTTCGTCAGTGACTCAAAGCGCAGTTTGTCCAACGCATCCGACGCGTTCGAGATCAGTTCGCGCAGGAAAATATCCTTATTGGTATAGAGGGAGTGAATAACGAGATTCAGCAGTTGCTTGGTTTCCGCTTGAAAGGCAAAAGTCTCAGCAGCTTGGTTCGGTTGCTCACCCATTGTTTTCTCCTCTTCCCTTATAAAAACAGGCCCAGTCAGACAGGGCTCGTCCTCCGGTGCCTCGTGCGTTCCGTTCTTTTCAATAATCATTCTTTTTCGGAACGCAAATGCCCGTGCTCGGGCAAGGGGACCAAGGTCAGTAGCGTTGGAGGATGTTGAGAGCTGTCATACGGACGTTCTCTACCGGGATTGCAATGGAGGTGGGAGAGAGATGTGCCCGCTGGAGCGGCAGAATCGTGCTAAACTCAGTTGGCCTTTCGTCTGGCCTCCCACTCTGTATGTACCTCGGACGCGAGCGTGGTGAGTGTATCCCTGTGTGTCTCCCATTCCTTATTATCTAACAAACAGTACCATTGTTCGGAAACTCGGTCTGTCTTTGAAACATTAGACGGCGGTTTCTGTTTGAATGGGATGACTTCCTTCTGTTCTTCGAACTTCTCCTGGCACAGGTGAATGGCGACAGGGAAGAAAGTTATGCGTATCCTCTTACTGCTCGCCTCCAATTGCACTGAATGGACACTACGCACTGTTTTCCCCCAAGAGAGTCCCTGCATCTTCAGCGGGCGTAGACAGAACGAGAGCTTGGTCTTGAGGAACTCTTCAGTGTAACCCAGGTTTGTGAATCTCTCAGTCACTTCTTTCCAGAAGTCGCCCATACCCGATTTTTCGGCGTGCTCAGCAAGTGCTTTTCGACGATCTTCTCTGCTTGGTCGTGGCTTGACTAATGGTTCAGCGGCAGACCCATCCTGTTGCACCTGTTTGGCCAAGAGCGTTTTTCCGTCGTACTGGTATCCGTGGAATGTCAAGAGCGTAATATCCACGCCTCTCTTTGCCAGAAAATCCACCATGCGGCTGGCGTTGTCATCGACGCCAAGGCCGACTAGGGCCATCCTTACTGGCGTCAAGGAAGCCTGTTCCCCAAAGTCCTGTTCATAGTACCACTCTTCAAAATCCTCAATCTTGGTGATGCCGGATTGCCCGGACCGCTCAGCGATATGGGCCGCCCTGTCATCGTCGCTCATGGATTCCAAAGCTGAGCAGTAGTCAATGACCTGAGTAACCGCCTCTCGCGTGAGCTTACTGCGTTTCAACTCGAACACGACAAGCCGGCCCTCCTCGTCCACGCCGAGCAGGTCAAGGTCTCCCCCTGCGTTTGGTGTCTGGCGCCCCACGAGCGCAAGACCTGACATCAGCATGTCGGGGTCCTTGACGATCGCGTCCTCCAGCAGTTTCTCGGTCGCAGTCTGCCCAGTCGGTTCGACTTTCGTAATCTCGGCCATCTCGTCAATCGCCCATATCTGAATTTCATCCGCCATACCGTACCTGTGACGCTACCGAAGTAGCATTGTGTTTCGGGATTTTCTCCATTCCATGTGCTAGATTCGTCATCAGTAAGGCAAATATACGAATACGGACTGTTTAGCCAATATAAGTCCGAGCGTATATCCCCCAAGGAGGTAGCGGATGCCAACCGATGCCCAAGCGGTCGAACCCGAACTTCACTCCCGGCCCGGTCAGTCACAAGCGATAATCGATCCTCCAGGCCCGCCCGCCAATCTCCTCGGCTTCCTTTCTTTTCTTGTGTTCGGCTCTCCCCGTGACCTGACACGTATCTATATGGACATGGCGCGAGAGTATGGCGATGTGGTCCGCATGGGGGCTGGGGTGTGGCAGTTTTACTTTGTCAGTCATCCGGACTACGTCCAACACGTTTTACAGGGCAATAATCATAACTACAGTAGGCAATCTGCTTTCAATGAAGTGGTGAAGCAGGTCTTTGGCAACGGCCTCATCACCAGCGAGGGTGAGGTCTGGCGGCGACGCCGGAGGCTGGCTCAGCCCGCGTTTCACCGCCGGCAGGTTGAGAATTTTGCGACGACCATGGTCAAGGAGACCACGGCCATGCTGGAGCGCTGGGCAACAGTCCAGCGGGCAGACAAGCCATTTGATGTGATGGCTGAAATGCAGGACCTCGCCACGATGATTGTCGGTCGGGCGCTGTTCAGCACCGATCTCAGTACGACCGATACCGATGGGATGCGGCAGTGGTCGCGGATCACCCTGGAGTATCTGAGTCGGCGCACGCGGCGTCCGCTCTCCCTGCCGCTCTGGGTCCCAACTCCGGCCAATCGACGCCTTCGGAAAGCTGTGCGGCTGTCCGATGAGAGAGTCTTCAGAATTATTCGGGAACGCCGCAAGAAGATCGCGCTGAGTACAGACGGACCTCACGATTTGCTGGGCATGTTGCTGGACGCGCGAGACGAAGAGACCGGCGAGGGCTTAAGCGATCAGGAACTCCGTAATGAGGTCACGACTTTTATTGGAGCGGGCAACGAAACGACCGCCGTCACGCTGGCCTGGGCCTGGTATCTGCTCTCCAAACATCCAGAGGTAGCACGTAAATTACACGCTGAATTGGATGTGGTGCTCGGGGACCGCGAGCCAAGCGTCGAAGACCTGCCCCAGCTCCCATACAGCCGCATGATTATTGAAGAGACCATGCGGCTGTATCCGGCTGCCTGGGCGATAGGTCGCGGCATCGTAGCGGATGATGTGATTGGTCGCTTCAAGATTCAGAAGGGCGGCATGATGATCGTCAGCCCGTATGTTACCCACCGGCGGTCTGATATCTGGGATAATCCGGAGGGCTTTGAACCCGAACGTTTTACGCCCGAACGGGTGGCCGAACGGCCGCGTTATGCTTACTTCCCGTTTGGCGGCGGCCCGCATCAATGTATTGGCAATACCTTTGCCCTCATGGAAGCCCAACTCGTCCTGGCAACGGTGGGCCAAAAATATCGGCTGAGCTTGGTTCCCGGCTGTACGGTCGAGCCTGACCCTGTTTTTACCTTACGTCCGAATCGACCAGTGATGATGACGTTGCAGCCTCGGTAAACGTAAAGCGCCGCTGGTTTCCCTGCCCGCTATATTGACAACACTTCCGCAGAAGCGGTAGTGATAAAAAATAATGGCGGACCGTCTCCCTTCTTTCCCGTTTTTTCCTTCCTTTGCTTTCTATTTTGCCCCCTAGGGGGCACATCTTTTTGTTCTTATCGCAGGTCTCTTTTTGTCTTTCTCACTCTACTTGCTGGAGCAAGCAACCGCTGAGGTGCAACTATGCTGATTAAAATGACGAAGCGGGCAACCCAAGACGAAGTTGCCGCTGTTGAAAACAAGCTCCATGGCTGGGGTTATAAAACCGGCAAAATGGTTGGCGAGGAGATTACCCTGATCGGGGTGTATGGGGATATTACCCGCCTGCCGACTGGTGAAGTCCAAGAAATGGGAGGGGTGGAGAGCCTGATTCCCATCTCGCGGGCGTATAAGCGAGCGGCGCAAAAAGGCTCGCCCGGCAACCTCATGCATCAGCGCGTCCGGATCGGTGCGGTCGAGGTTGGGGGCGACGACATTACGGTCATTGCCGGCCCGTGTTCGGTTGAGAGTGAAGCCCAGATTATGGAAGCCGCTCGGATTGTCAAAGAAGCTGGGGGGAAAGTGCTGCGCGGCGGCGTGGTCAAATACCGGTCCAGCCCGTATAGCGGCTGGGAGGGGATCGGGTCGAGTTCCGACGACGCCTTGCGCAACGGACTCAATTTGATTGTCAAAGCCGGACGGGCGTTCGAGTTGCCGACTGTTGTTGAAGTTCTCGACCCAGGCGACGTGCCTCTCTACGAAGACCTGGGAGTGGACTGTTTCCAAATTGGTGAACCCAATGCCAAAAATCAGGCCTTGCTGAACCGCTTGCGTGATACGCCGCTGCCCATCATCCATAAACGCGGCAACTCACTGGACATGGAAGCCTATTTGCTGTGGGTCGAGCGCGTGATGGCCTTGGGCAAGGAAAATGTCATCCTGTGTGAGCGGGGAATTCTGAGCGCCAATAAATATACGCGCAATACCCTGGACCTCGGCGGAGTGGCGGCCTTCCATTATCAACTGTCCTGTCTGCCGATTGCCATAGACGCCTCGCATGGAACCGGTCTGCGCGACTTGGTGCATCCCATGACCCTGGCCGGTGTCATGGCCGGAGCCTCTATCGTCCTGGTGGAATGCCATCCCAATCCGCTCATTGCCAAGTCGGACGGTTTTCAAGGCTTGTTCCCCGAACAACTGAAGCATCTCGTCACCGCCTGCGAACAGGTCTGGGAGACCCGCCACCGCCTCGAACCTCTCTACGTGCCCAGTGCTTTGCTGGAGCGGGAGTACGAGACGCGGGTCACCGAGGACAAGCAGCGCTTCTTTGGTGCACAGTAACGGATGGCCATACGCAAGCCACCCCGGCTCAATCCAGGCGATCGGATAGGCATTGTCTCTCCCGCGGCTGCCGTCCAGGCGGACAAGCTGCAGCAGGGGTGTCTCGCGCTTCAGCAGTGCGGATTTTCAGTCCAGGTTGGAGCCCAAGCGCTCCAACGTGACCGCTTCTTCGCGGGGACGGATCAGACCCGAGCTGAGGAGTTGACCGCCATGCTCACTGACCCGAGTGTTCAGGCTGTCTTTTGTAGCCGGGCAGGCTATGGCTCCGGTCGTCTCCTTCCTCTACTCGATTTTACGACCTTCTCGCGGCAGCCGAAAATTTTCGTCGGCTATAGCGATGTCACTCTGCTGCTGAATGCGTTTGTCCAAAGGGCTGGCCTGGTCTGCTTTCATGGCCCCCTTGTCGCTGGTGAGTTCGCTGAGGGCCTATCTGCCCGCTCCAGCGCACATCTGTTCAATCTGCTGGCTCACGGTACAGGAGAGGAATATTTGCCCTTCTCGACGACCCTCCGGACAGGTGTTGCTGAGGGGCCGTTAGTGGGCGGATGTTTATCTGTTCTCGTCGCAACACTCGGAACGCCCTTTGCTTTTGACCCGCGAGGCGCTATTCTATTCCTTGAAGATATTGGTGAAAAGCCGTATCGTATTGACAGAATGTTAGTTCAGCTCAAGCAGGGTGGTGTGTTGAAGCATCTCGCAGGGGTTGTGTTTGGGGATATGCAAGGGTGTTGGGGAGCGGAGGATGATCCGACCTTGCTCTTGTCTGTTATTGCTGACGTATTTGCAGATTACACATATCCAGTCGGGTTTGGTCTGCCGGCCGGGCACGGCGGAGAGAACTTTGCTCTCCCGCTGGGTACCCGCGTCCGCCTCGATGCGAGGCAGCAACAGTTAGTATTCCTTGAGCCTGCAGTAACATAGGCGGAGGGAGGGAAGATGGACTTCTCGACGGTGGATGCGGTGTTAGAAGAGGCGGTGCGAGACGGGACGTTTCCTGGAGCTGTTGTCTTAGTTAATCGGGGCGGAGAGGTCGTCTATCGCAAGGCGCATGGATATCGGAGTCTGGAGCCTGAGCGCACGCCGCTCAGCGAAGAGATAGTTTTTGATCTGGCTTCCCTCACCAAGCCGCTGGCAACCACAGTGGCTCTGATGCGCTTCGTGGCGGAAAAGAAGGTCCGCCTCGATGATCGGATCAGTCGCTTTTTCCCAAATTTTGGGACGTGTGGCAAAACAGCGACAACGATACGGCAACTGCTCTCTCATTCATCTGGGCTACCCGCTTGGCAGCCGTACTATGAAGAGCTCAGAACGCAAAAACAGAAGACTACCCGGCTTGCGACGCTGGGTTCACAAAGTGCGCGAGATTTTATCTATGCCCAAATCCAGCGCGAAAAAGCCGAATATGAACCAGGCGCGCGGGCGCTGTACAGCGACCTCGGTTTTATGCTGCTCGGTGCATTGATTGAAGATATGAGTGGCACGAGCCTCGACCAATACTGCTGGAATAAAATTTATCGCCCGCTCGGCCTGCAAGCGATTGGGTTTGTTAATATCGAGACGCTGCGCCAGAAAAAATATGAGACGGCCACCGAGATGATCGCTCCGACCGAACGCTGTCCGTGGCGTGAACGTATCCTGTGTGGTGAGGTTCACGACGACAATGCCTACGCCATGGGTGGCGTCTCTGGTCATGCCGGTCTCTTTGCGCCCATTGATGAGGTCGATCGGTTAGTCAGCACGTTGATAGAATGTCATGCCGGCACCCATCCTTTTCTGCCCGCCGATGTCGTGCGCGAATTTTGGACCGTGAATACAGCCGTGCCGAACTCGACCTGGGCCTGCGGATGGGATACGCCTTCACCGCAGGGGTCAAGTGCTGGAGAGTTTTTCTCGTCCCGCTCCATCGGCCATTTGGGCTTTACCGGAACCTCGGTGTGGATTGATCTGGAACGGAAAACCCACATCATTATGCTGAGCAACCGCGTCCATCCACGCCGGGATAACGAAAAGATCACCGCCTTTCGGCCAATCCTGCATAATGCCGTCATGAAAACGGTACTTGACGCTGGGAGACAGGAGACGAGTGAATCCACGCCTGAGGCAACAGGATATCCGGGTACGCAAGACGAAGCAGCCCCAGGAGACTCCGGCCCCCTCCCGTTAGCTTCGTGAATCGCAGGCTGAACACGGCTGCGTGAGCCGAGCCTTGTATGCCGCATGTCACTGAACCAGACCTGAGGGGAATCCGTCATATCCACTGCATCGCTATAGCCGGCGTTGGCATGGCAACGCTGGCTGCCATGCTGAAAGAGCGCGGCTATCGGGTGACC
>JAJDZM010000116.1 GCA_022824615.1 Candidatus Binatia bacterium
TCGAGATAACCCGATCATCGGCTTCCAGTTGGTTCATCGTACGAATCAGCATAGCGGTCCCCCTGTGATGGACTCGGTTCGAATCTATCAAATCAAAGTTTAATCGTCTTCCGTTTTGATGAGTTTTCTATACGCTTCCGAAGGGTACACACTCGTCCGCTTACCGAGTGTGAAGGCGCACCGAGTGACGATTAATCGTCTTGACGAGCAGATCCTGCCCCGGCTGTCTGCGCCAAACTTCGGTGCATCGAACCCAACTGACACCTGAGAATTTCTGAGCCATCCAATTTGGCACGGACAAATCAACATTGAGGCCCAGAGGATGTTTGCCGTGCCGTACAAAACGTATCGTCGGCTCGCCGAAATCAATCGTGTCAATGTTATCCGCGCCAAGATATGCATCCCGTCCCAAAAAACGGCCTCCATATTTCACCGCATTGTCAAGTTATCGAAACGAAGCACGAACCTCACGTAGTGTGAGATCAGTTGAGGTGTCTCCTGACACTACACCCCTAACCAATACAGTCCGATGAGGATGACACAGACCGAGACGGCCCACACTTCGAACGCCATTCGCAGCGGCCATGGGGCCGTTCTGAGTTCCATGAAATCAAGAAAGACGAAACGGATTTTGACAAAGGTGATAATCAAAATGGCGGCGGTCGCGTAGTGAAATTTCTCCCCAAAACCGAATCCGTGCCCGAACTGCCACGACAATCCCGTCGCCACTATCAAGCCGACCCAAATACCGGTCACTCTGGATTGAAGCGAAGCTGCCATGAGTCACCGCATCAGATACAGCAGCGCGAAGAGCGCGATCCACAAGATGTCCACGAGATGCCAAAAACACGCCCCGCTTTCGAGCACGCCCACGCCTTGAGCATCAAATTCCATACCGCGCACGAACTGCCAGAGGAAAACCAGAACACCAATCCCGATCACCATATGCAGCAGATGAATACCCGTCATCAGGTAGTAGTACATAAAGAAATTATTCGTCTCTATCGTCAAATCGGCGGCAAACTTTTCGCCCCATTCAAAATATTTGATGGCGACGAAACCAATACCGCAAAGGATTGCCACCACGAAACAGCCGCGAGCCCGCGAAAGCTGGCCTGCCCGAGCGCCGTGAACGGCGAGTGCGACCAGCCAGGAACTCGTCAACAGGAGCGCAGTGTTGAGGAGCCCGAGGGTTTGGTTCAGCAGTTGCTGCTGTTCGACAAATAACGCGACTTCTTGCGATCGATCGTAGACAAAGACCGAGAACAACAGAGAAAAGACCAGGATGTCGCCGATGATGAACATCCACACGCCGGTTTCGCCGGGCAGGTGCGGCTTGACCGAGTCCGGCGGCGCGGAAGTTGAAGACATTGGTGAGTCGTCTTTCTAGGCGGCCACCGCCGGTTCAGATTGCGCCTGCCGTTTCATCGTGCCCAGCAGGATGTAGAACATCACGATATACCAGGTAAAAAAGACCAGAAAGGGTACCCACCAGACAAACAAGCCATCCCAGGCGAAAGGCCCCGTCTTGAAAAAGGTTAACAGTCCGCCAGGCACAAACAGCACCGCCACCCAGAGATTGTAGTACCCGACCCAACGCGGGAATATCGGCTCGGCCTGCTTATCACTCAAGATACACAGGCCGAGGGCAATGTTCTGGATGATGAACGGCGCGAAGGTCATTAACAGCGTGATCCAACCAATATCGTTCAGCATCCGGGTCAATTCGGGATCGTGATCAGGCCGGAATGCCGCCCCCGTCCAAAACACGGCGGAAAACACAAACACCAGCGTGGTGACACAGCCGGCGCCAAGTTGCGTGTACGTAAATACGGGGACGAGATCGCCTTCGATACGTTTCATCTGCATGGACAGCGCCGCAGCGAACGAACAAATAAACCCGGCACTGCTCATAATCAGCAAAATCCCGAAGCGCATGGGCAGGGTGTTTTCGCGATAGATCGCCGCAACTTCTTCGGCGCTGAGGTTCGGCGAAATCGGCGGAATGAAATCCGCGAACAAAAACCCGACCAGACAAATTGCGGCGAACCCAATCGCGGACCAGGCACAAATCAATTGATTTCGAATATCCATCTCCCCTCCTTCTGAATTTGAGTTGACGTTCGAGTCTTCGGTCATTCTTATCATTCAGGCTTCGGTGAGCGTCTCCTCCGCCCTCATCCGCTGCGCCCGAGGTTCGATTTCGGCCGCCTGCAGGCGTTCTACCTGCCACGCTTTCTTCAACATTTGCCGAAATTTGATGACTGCGACGTCAGTCTGAGAGAGGTGTTCACGGCGCCAGTCCGACAGTGCCCCCTGCCCCATGACCATGGCACGATCCGGTCCGATGTTACAGTGGTAAATATTGTTCGGCAGTCCCCATTTGCGCCAATGTACCGACTGCATGATCCACGCGCGGGCACGATCCTTAAATTCGCCGTGGAAGGGCGCGCACGTGAACACGCGGACCTTTCCTTCGTCGATCGGGACGGACCAGAAGATCGCGCCGGCCGGCCAGATCGGCGGGTGCGGCGCAAAATAAATATAGCCCGGTACATGCATATCCCAACCCGATGCGTAGTGCGAGCCGCGGTGATCCGGCCCGGTCGTCTCCATGCCGACTTCCAAGCCGCCGCACTCAAGCTCGAGTCCGTAATGTTTTCCATACCGCGCCTGGTCGAGAAACTGCGAACAGCGCGCGTGGGCGAAACAGGCATGCGCGGCATCGGCGTTGTTATCGATTGAATTCAGATAATTACAGTCCCAGTCCCAATGTATGAACCACGGCCAAGAGCCCGACATTGCCTGGGCGACATGCGGAATATTATCGTCGAGGTCGGGCACCTTGTCGGGGCCTCCCATGTAAGCCCAGATCACATGATGTCTTTCCAGCGCCGGATAGGCGCGTGTTCGGGTCTTGCGCGGTAACGGGCTGTCCGGACCCTCTGCGAGCGCGGCCACGCATTGGCCGGTGCCGTCGAACGTCCAACCGTGGTACGGACAACTGACCGTGCCGGGTGAATGCAGGTTGACCCAACCCTGCGACAGGCGCGTCAGTCGATGCGGGCAGACGTCGCTTAAAGCACGAGGCGAGCCGGCCTCGTCGCGAAATACGACGAGGTCCTCACCCAGTAAGCGGGACGATTGCAGCTGATTTTCTCGCAGGTCCTTCGCCGGCATCACGGGATACCAGAAATTGCGCAGGCCCTTGTAAGGGACATCATCCGGGATGTCTTTGGGCAGTTCTTGCAGATGCGGCGGGCACCGATCTGCCCAACGCTTCCAACGCCTCAGATCGGAATGAGGCGCCAGCGAAGAGAGCGCCGCCCGAAACGTACTTTTTGCTTCACATCGTATGAGTTCGCGTCGATTTCTCTCGACGTTACGCGCGCGCCACCAGTCCCCGATCATCGTGAACATGGATAGTCTCCCCGTTTAGACGTGCGAATGAACGTCGCGTTAGCGTATAAGATGAACAAAGCGCCAGCAACAGGCGAGGAGAGATTATTTGGAATAGGCGAACCTGGATTTTTCGTGCTTGTCCCAAGATATCCGCAATCAATTTTTGTGCCCGTCCTCTACCGTTTTTTTCCGTTTTCCGATATTTTTCCGCCCACTGCGTCCGGTAAACGAAAGATCAAGGACACCGTGGCGCGTACAGTCCGACGGGAGGGGAATCGCCATGCCAGAGACCGATCGGCGCACGATCGATCAGAAACTGATCGATGCGAATTTCTTCAGCGACCAGGATGCCGTCTACGAGCTGTTCACGCAGATGCGGCGGGACGATCCCGTCCACTGGACCGTGCGCGACGATGGCGTCGGCTTCTGGTCGGTCTTCAAGCACGCGGAATGTCGAGCGGTACTGGACGATGCGGTGCTCTTCAACACCGGAACTACCGGGCAGATGCCGCCGTTCGCCGCAGAGCTCGACATCGTGTCCAAGAAGGGTTTCGGCGTCGGCGAGAGCATCCTGACGACCGACCCGCCACGGCACACGAAAGTGCGGGCGGTCTTCGAAGGGCCATTCAAACCGAAAGCGATGCTGGATTACACCGATCGTTGCACCGAAATCATCAGGGGCATCTTCGACAACCTGCCGGCTTCGGGCGAGTGCGATCTCGTCGCCGATATCGGCGCTCGGATCCCGATGGCCGTGATCTCCGACATCCTGAAAGTGCCGGAAGAGGATTGGGGGAGGATCCTGAGCTGGGGAAAGATGTCCCACCAGGGCTTCAATCACGACGCCGAGACATCGCTGCAGGGATTCAACAACATGACCCAGTACTGCCTCGGCTTGTCTAACGAGCGCCGGGGCTGCCCGATGGACGATCCGCTCGCCCTGCTCGCCAACGCCGAGGTGGATGGGAAGCCCCTGTCGGACGCGGAGGTCGGCAGGAACGGCATGCTGATGCTCGTCGCGGGTTTTGAAACCACTCGGAACGCGTTTGCCGGTGGCGTGCAGACGCTGCTCGAGCATCCGAATCAAATGCAGTATCTGCGCGAGAATCCAAAAGGTATGCGCCGCGCGGTAGAAGAAGTCGTGCGCTGGACGAACGCGGCCGTTGCCTTCAGACGGATGGCGACCGCGGATACGGAACTCGGCGGCAAACAGATCAAAAAAGGCGACAATATCGTGGTCTGGTTCCCATCGGCGAACCGCGACGAGGATGTGTTCGAGAACGCCGACGTTTTCGACATCACGCGCCATCCGAATCCGCACATCGGCTTCGCTGCCGGAGCGCACTTCTGTGCCGGCGCCCCGCTCGCCAAGCTCGAACTCGAGATAGCGCTGCAGGAAGTGCTCGATCGTTACGACGGCATCGAAGTCATCGGGCCCGTTGAGTATATTCCGTCGAACTACGTGTTCGGCCTCGCGACCATGCCTGTGCGACTGCAGCGGAAAGCGGCCACGTAGGTTACCCCGAGCTTTATTCCGCGTACTGTCAAGTGATAACTGATTACTCTTCGATGATCTCGATTGCGAACTCGGGGCATCATTCAAGGGACAGTTGAGGTTTAAATTAACGCCGGCATCCGCATTACCCCCTGCAGGTATGACAGAGTTTCCAGGATGTGGCTTCGGCAAAGACCGGGCTACAGCCATTCCTCCTCTGTATGCAGGCGGGTCAGGTGAATCTTTTTCATCTTCCACCGGCCATCTTCCTTCACATAGTCTTCGTGATAATGTCCCCAACCCTTAAAGTTGCAGGTCGGCAGGCGCACATCGTCAAACATCGACCAGACACCGCGTGCGCTTGTCGGGCTGGTCAGTTCGATTTCCGGCATATAGCCCTGATGTATCGATTTTGCGCCGGTCATCAGCGTACGGATGCCGTCAACCAGCGCGTCGCGGCCCTCGATCTTGATATCGCGCGGCAGATCCTCGCTGGCGCGCGGTGCGCCCTCGTATACCGCCGAAACATCGGCAGCGAAACATCCGCTCAAAAGATCCCACTGCCGCGTGTCCATCAATCGGAAATAGCGTGCTTTGAGCTGGCGGATCGCTTCCACATCGTTGTGTTGGTCGATGGTCATGTGTTGCTCCCTTGGGCTGTGTGTTATTTGATCAGCCGTCACAGCATACCTGGACGGGCTCCTCACATCGAAACCTCCACGCAGGCGTGCCGCATAAAAGATATCGGCCTAGGGTAGCGCGTTTGGGCAGCAAAAACGAGGAGCAAGGACATGTTGGTGGGATGCTTCGCTCTGGCCCAGCATCGCTCCATCTCGCAGTATGCGTTGACAGCTCTGGGGCTTCTCAGTAGACTGCGTCGTCACTCCACTCAAACACTCTTTTGATCGGCGTTGAGGGAAAATAGCAGGGTGTTGACAATGACGGAAAAGCGCTGGCGCGCACCGCAGGACGTGCCTGGATGCCGCCGGGCGACCTTGTCGCCTGTGAGGTCGCCCGTCCCGTCATGAGTGGCCGTCATTTTTATCCTGCGCGCCCCGAGCAGTTTTTCGTGAGGAATCATTATGGCTGACACACAACTCAATCGTACCAGCGCCCATATCACCCAACCCAAGTCGCAGGGGGCGTCTCAGGCTATGCTGTACGCCACGGGGCTGACCGAAGCCGATATGCAGCGCGCCCAAGTCGGTATCGCCAGCGTGTGGTTCGACGGCAATCCGTGCAACATGCACCTGGGCGACATCGCCACGAAGGTCAAAGAGGGCATAGTTGCCGCCGACCTGGTCGGGATGCGTTTCAACACGATTGGAGTGTCGGACGGCATTTCCATGGGCACGAGCGGCATGAGCTTCTCGCTGCAATCGCGCGACCTCATCGCCGACTCCATCGAAACCGTTATGGGTGCGCAATGGTATGACGGCCTCGTCACCATCCCCGGCTGCGACAAGAATATGCCCGGCGTCATCATGGCGATGGGACGTGTGAATCGCCCGGCCTTGATGATCTACGGCGGCACCATCCGCCCCGGTCACAGCGGCGGTAAGACGCTCGATATCGTGTCGGCGTTCCAGTGCTATGGCCAGTATATTGCCAACACCATCACCGACGCCGAGCGCCAGGATGTCGTCCGCCATGCCTGCCCCGGTGCCGGGGCGTGTGGCGGCATGTACACCGCCAACACCATGGCCTCAGCCATTGAAGCGCTGGGCATGAGCCTGCCGTTCAGCTCCTCGACGCCGGCCACCGACCCCGGCAAGCTCGACGAGAGCCTTCGGGCTGGACAGGCGATGCGCGCCTTGCTGGAGCAGGATATCAAACCGCGCGATATCATGACCCGTCAAGCGTTCGAAAACGCCATGGTTATGGTCATGGCGCTCGGCGGCTCGACCAACGCCGTGCTGCATCTGATCGCTATGGCTCGCGCTGTTGACGTGGTCCTCACCATCGACGACTTCCAGGCGGTGAGTGACCGCGTGCCGTATGTGGCCGACCTCAAGCCCAGCGGCAAGTACGTGATGGAAGATCTGCATAACATCGGCGGCACCCCGGCAGTGATGCAGTATCTCCTGGACAAAGGGCTGCTGCACGGTGACTGCCTCACGGTGACGGGCAAGACCCTGGCCGAAAACCTGCGGGATCTGCCCGGACTCCCGGAAGAACAGGACATTATTCAGCCGATTGAGCGTCCGATTAAAGAGACGGGGCATATTTGTATTCTCAAGGGCAATCTCGCACCAGGTGGGGCGGTGGGCAAAATCACCGGCAAAGAAGGTTTGGTTTTTACCGGACCGGCCAAGGTCTTCGACTCGGAAGAGGACATGCTGCACGCGCTCGAACGCCAGGAGATCAAACACGGCGATGTCGTGGTCATTCGCTACGAGGGTCCGAAAGGCGGACCGGGTATGCCGGAAATGCTGACCCCCACGTCAGCCCTGGTGGGTGCCGGTCTGGGTGGGGGCGTCGCGCTCTTGACCGATGGACGTTTTTCCGGCGGCTCGCACGGTTTCCTCATCGGTCATATCGTCCCCGAAGCGCAGGAAGGCGGCCCGATCGGCCTGATCCAGGACGGCGACATCATCACCATTGATGCGGAGCAAAACATTCTTGACGTTGACGTCAGTGACAAGGAGATGGCACGCCGTCAGGCACAGTGGACCATGCCGCCGTACAAGGCGACGCGAGGGACGCTGTACAAGTATATCAAGAGCGTGAAAAACGCCTCCGAAGGCTGCGTGACGGACGAATAAATTCTTTGCGCCTCTCCGGCTAACGGCTTGTTGCCTCACTCGGGCGTCTGCTTGTTGAGCCGGCTTCTTGGCGGGCTTCCACCTCCCGCAGGGAAGGCACCTTGAGCCGCCCCTTCCCTCTGTTCATGAGATCACCGCGTCGATGTCCCCAGGCTGATCGTTGGACAAGCAGGTCCGCCTCCGTAAGCATGGAATTGAGCCCGCAACCTTGCGCCCGTCATGTTTGACAACTAAAGAAAACAGTGAGGGTCATACCGCGGTATGGACAGATCGTCTGCCACAACGTAGCGAAGCTCTACCGGATCGCGCTCGAAGGCACGAACTCACGTAGCGTGAGGTCAGATGCAGAGCGTTCTGAGGAGGATGCACGCCCATGAGTTATATCGACGTCGTCGAGAAAATCGACATACCAAGACCGCGGAAGCATTATACCGAGCCCTCTTTTGAAGAGGTGCTTGGCCTGCCGGTCGCGTATCGCCGCGAGGGGGCGGGCGAAGCGACGGTTTTGTTTCACGGGGCCGGCTTCACACGCATGTGGCTGCCGTTCTATGCCATGCTGGCAGAAAAACTGGACTTCGTTGCCCCGGAGTGCCCCGGTTTTGGTGAAACTCCGCTGCCGCAGTGGGTGCGCGGTTTCGATGATCTCGCCATCCTCTATGACCAGTTGTTCGAGCAGCTTGAACTCTCCCACATCCACCTCATTGGTTTTTCGATGGGTGGCTGGGCCGCCGCCGAGTTTGCTTCGTTTTATCCGCGCCGGCTCAAATCGCTCTCGCTCATCACACCGGTTGGACTACGTCTTGACGACGATCCTGGAGTCGACATTTTTCAGCTCTCCCCACCCGAAGTCATGGACCGTCTGTTCAAGGACAAGGACGTGATGCGGGAATGGTTACCGGACGGGGAGGATTTCGATGAAGGCATTCATATGTATAGTGAATTCTCTGCCGCGGCGCGCCTCATGTGGGCACCGCGCTACAACCTCAAGCTCGAACACCGCCTCCAGCGACTGACCTGTCCAACCCAGGTCATCGGGGCCGAAGAAGACCGCCTCGTCCCGAACGCCATGTCGGACAAATTTGCCGTAGTATTACCGAACTGCCGACTGATCCGCATCGCGGGCACCGGCCACGAACCGCTTTTGGAACGGCCACGTGAACTCGCTGCTCTTCTGACGACTTTTATCGAGGAGGCGACACAATGAACAAGCTGCGTTTTTATTTCTTTCACTTGATGCCCTACCCCCACATTCCGCCGGCGTCTGAAATCCAGTCAACCTGGGTGTCGTTGTCGAATAAGTATTACGACCCACATCGCGGCCACTCGCTGTACAACGAATACCTCGACCAACTCGCCGCGGCTGAGCAATTCGGTTTCGACGCGATTGCGGTCAACGAACATCACGCGAATTTCTATGGCACGATGCCGTCGCCAAACATTATCGCCGCGATGCTGGTGCAGCGAACGAAAGAAATTCCGATCGGCATTATCGGCAATGCCATCCCCCTGCATGGCAACCCCCTGCGGGTCGCCGAGGAAATCGCCATGCTCGACGTTATTTCGGGCGGTCGCATTATTTCGGGCTTTGTGCGCGGCATCGGTTGTGAATATTTCAACAACGGTATCGCGCCGGCCGATTCGCTGGAACGCTTTAATGAAGCCCATGACTTGATCCTCAAAGCCTGGACTGATGACGGTCCATTTACCTGGCAGGGCGAGCATTTCTACGTCCCGAATGTCAATCCCATTCCGCGCCCGATTCAACAACCACATCCGCCAATCTGGATCCCAGGCCAAGGCTCGCTCGAAACGTTACAGTTCATTGCGGAACACAAATACACCTATATGATGGTGTTCTCTCCCCTGTGGTTCACCAAGATGGCGTTCGACGGCCTGCGGGAAGAGTGTCAGCGGCTCGGTTACGACGCACCCAAGAGTATGTTCAACGCCTGCGTACCAACCTACGTCGCCGAGACCGACGAACAAGCTCACCGCGAGGCGAAAGCCCACCTGTCGTGGGTCTTCAACACCGGACTCAAAATCCCTGACCAATTCTTTTTCCCGCCGGGCTATATGTCGACCAAGTCGTTTCGCAACTTCATCGGCCTGCTGCAAAAAGGGAAGGTCAAACCGCAAGTCAACCTGACCTATGACGAGATGATCGCCGATCGCTACATCATTGTCGGCTCTCCAGAGACGGTCAAGAACGAACTCGGCTACTACTGCGACGAAGTGGGCGCGGGTGGTATGATCGGCCCGGGCTCGCCCTACGGACCGATGCCGAACTGGATGGTCATGAAGCACATGCAGATCGTTTCCGAGGAAGTCATGCCCGAATTCCGCGAAGCCGATGGCCTGCCGGACTACCAGCGCGCCGAGCCGAACTCACAACGCTCGCGGGCCGAACTCGCCGCAGTCAAAGGCAAACCGGAAGAAACTGCCCGCTCTCGGGTGACGGGTGGTGGCGCCAGACTGATCGAACACCGCCTGGCCCACGTTGCAGAGGTGATTGATCCGACAATGGAACACGCCCAGTGAAGCGGACCCGACAATACCCACAACGGCCTTCCGACGGGGCGACGGCAATGCTATGAGTCGAGAGCCCGCACAGGAAGCGACGCTCGAAGGCACGGGGCATCATCCCGAGAGCACGCGCGGGAAGTGAGGTGTCGCGGGCCGAAAACGCAGGCGTGAGCTGACCACAATCCACCGAGGAAATCCCAGATGCAAATCGGATATTTCACCGAACGGCCGTATCGCTGGCTGCCCGAAGAGCTCATTCTGAAGAACCGGGCGTTTTTCGCCATCTCGAACCGGCATTTCGACCGCGAGAAGGCGGCCGACGACTACAATTATTATCTCGACGAGTATTGCTACGCCGAGGACCTGGGCTTCGACGCCCTGGCCCTGAATGAGCATCACGGCAACCCGATCTGCATGGGATCGGTCATGAACGTAGAAGCCTCTATCCTGGCTCGGATTACCAGCAAGGCCAAGATCGTTCTGGTCGGTAATCCGCTGCCGGTGCTGAAGCATCCGCTGCGGATGGCCGAAGAACTGGCCGAGATCGATCTCATCTCGCGCGGGCGCTTAGTGACCGGCTGGGTGCGCGGAGCGGGCAGCGAGCAGTTCTTCAATAATGCCAATCCGGCCTATAACCGCGAGCTGTTCAACGAAGCCCACGACTTTATCGTGCAGGCCTGGACCAAGCCGGGGCCGTGGCGCTACGAGGGCAAACATTTTCATTATCGCCACGTCAATCCGTGGGCTCTGCCCTACCAAAAACCCTATCCGCCGATGTGGATCCCTGGGACGCTGAGCCCCGAGACCGTCGAGTGGTCTGCCGCACATCGCTATCCGTATATCGGGCTTGGCACCCCGCTGCCGGCCACGTGCGAGCTGTGGGACTTCTACGCGGACGAGGCGGCCAAGCATGGCTATCAAGCCGGGCCGGAGAATTTCGGCTACATGGTGGCAACGGCCGTGGGAGAGACGAAGGAGAAAGCGCAGCAGGCCGCGGCAGGGTTCGTCTACGGGGGAGGACAGAATGCCTTCTCGGGGGCGGAATTCATGATGCCGCCGGGCTACAACTCGAAAGCGGCCATTCGCACCTTGGCAAAGACCCAGACCAGCGCCTGGCTGGGGATCAGCGGCCAGAAGCTGAAGGAGCAGCAACAGGGCGCAGCGGGCGATATCGATTATACTGCCATCCGGGGCAAGCTGCAGGCGGCGTTGGAGCGCGGGCAGCAGAATATGCAGGTGATTGTCGGCACGCCCACGACCGTGATCCCCAAAATCAAGGCGATCATGAGCGTCCTGCGGGTCGGGATCTTCATCATCCTGCACCTGCAGGGACCGCACAGTGATGGCGAGCGGCGCACCAGCATGCGCCTATTCGCGGAAGAGGTGATACCGGCGCTCAAGGACCACGCGCGGGCGATCGATCTGGCGGACCCGTTTGAGCGTTCGCCCGGCTCGGTTGCCTTGGGAGCCGAGACCAAACGCGCGCCCGTCGCGGACCGCGGTCCACTGCCCGGGCTGGGGTTCCACTAGCCGACCGGCGGTGTTCCCGGCCGGGACGGAGCGCGTCAACAGAATCGAAGCGAGGTCACGATTGCTATGCATCCTTCCAATATGAAAATCGGCGCCCTGACCCCTACCTGGACCGGTTCACTTGCCGGGCAAACGCCGACGATCCATCAGTCTCTGGCGTTTGCCCGGCATGCGGAAGCCGTCGGCCTCGACAGCATCTGGCTGACCGACCATCTGTATTGGGAGGCCTATGCCGACTTCCGCGCAGTGGGGATCGAGTTGCCTGCGGAATGGGAGGGAGTCAAAGGCGGGCAGTGGGAGTGCTGGACATTTGCCGCGGCCCTCGCGATGCAAACGTCCACGATTCAAATCGGGACCTTGGTCTCCAATACGACCTTCCGGAATCCGGCCTTACTCGCCCGGACGGCGGATAATGTGATCGCCCTGAGTAACGGCCGTCTCATCCTCGGCTTGGGTGCGGGTGATTTCACGTCCGAGCATCGCGCGTATGGCTTTGACTTTGAGCGAAATGTCAGCCGCTTTGAGGAGGCGCTCCATATCGTCCTGCCCCTCCTCAAAGGTGAGCGTTTCTCCTATACGGGGGAACTGCACCGGGTTGAGGATGCGGAACTACTCCCGCGCTCCGAGGCCGGGGTGCCGCCGATTTTGATCGGCACGTTGAAGGGCAAGCCGCGCATGTCCCGCCTCACGGCACAATATGCCGATATGTGGAACTGCATGATCGCGTTTAACGATTGCGCGATCGAGACGTTTCTCGGCGCCTGGGAACCGATCCGCGTGGCCTGCGAACGCCACGGGCGCGATCCTCGGACGCTCTCTCGGGGCGCGACGGTGGCGGTCAATTTCACCGATGGGCCGTACGAGATCATTCCCACCTCGGTGCCATTCTCCGGTTCGATTGAGCAAATCGCCGACCGGTTTGCCGAGTACGCGGCACACGAGGCAGAGCACGTGTCCGTGATTCCACACCCGTGGAACGAGGAGGGGCTCGATAAACTCGCCGAAGTCGTAGCCTATCTCCGCAAGTAGGGGAGAGGCGTATTCACGAGGGGCTTGCCAACTCTTCGTACAATACGGACTGGGGGCAAGAAGTTCGTCCGGGGACAGATAAAATGATTGCCCCAGCGAAGTGCGACGAAGCCCCTCTTGGCTGCGGAGCCGACGCAGCGGCTCTTCCCGCTGCGTCGGCTGTTCTTCTTAGAAGAAGATATAGGAGCGAACGACCACGTTCTTGCGGCACGGGGCGTCTTCGGGTGCGGTCGGGTCGATACAGGCCGAGTGGAATGACCAACGTGACACCGAGCCGTCCGTCTCCGAGTCGTAACACTTCAGCATCGATACCTCGCTCGACGTCTGCTGCGGAAACCAGTACCACTCGTGGTCGGGACGGTAGGTGAAACGGGTCGTCTCACCCACCCGGTCATCATAGATCCGGTAGTTGGTGATATACGGCTGGTCGGCAAACGACGGCCAGGCGCACAGCACGAAAGGGTTCTGCCCCACGGTCTCCATCGGCTTGGCGAGGTTGATCGACATGAACCGCCGTGCCATCTTCGCGTCCGCCTCTGCCTCCGTGTAGTGCTGCTGACGCCCGAAGTTGCGCAGGTTCTTCGTCAGCAGTTCGCGGCAGCGTACCCGCCCGCTGTTGTCGTTCAGGTCGTTGTGCACGATGTCAGCGTAGTAAGTATTGACCCCGGGGTCCTTGTTGTCCTGGTCTTCCTTGACAGGACCTGTGTAGTCCTTGTCAAACAGGCCGTGGTTGTACACGAACGCATCAGTCGCACCGGGGAAGAAATCGAGCAGGAGTTTCTCGATCTCCGGGTAGAATACACGCTCGACCTCGGCGGCATCGTAGAAATTCTGGCATTTCGATTCGATATGAGCGAGTGACACGCCGAGCTTGTCCATGCACTCGGGGCTGTTGGGTGAGAGACCGGGGTAGTACTCCGCCATCCGGCGCGCGTCACGCAGGATCTGCGGAAAATAGAGACATCCCCTACTAATGTTCTGCCCTTCCCTGCGAAACATTTTGGCCATGTCCGCGCGCGCCGGGTCCCGCCAGATGGCGTTGGACGAGACGATGGAGTAGGACGGCTGCTCGAGAACGGTGTAGGGCAGCGGCAGGGCGACGCCGCCTTCCGGGGCTTCGATGTTGTTCGCCCGAATATAGTCCAGGCACTCGTCGTAGCTCCGAAAGCCCACACCCCACTTGGTCTCAATGGGGCCAGGGGGAGCGTTCTCGATCATGTCGATAACCGCCTGCTCTTCCCCCTCTCTAATCTGGCGGAGCGCCGCTTCCATCGCCGCCGCGGTGCCCGCATCTCCATCCTGATCGAACGACATATAGGATAAACCGCCGTTCGCCGCGATCGGTGCCGGCTGCCCAACGGTGAGTTGGAGGGGAGGCACATAGGCCGATGAAACTGTCTTCATACCTGTAGCAACACTGTTCTCCATGTCCTTGAGCCCGTCCATACTATACCCCCGAGTTAAAGATACCCCAGCGTGGCACGCAGGGCCTGTCTTGGCAAGGGTGTGGGATCGCTATTGCCTGATTCGCCTCTCGGCAATCTATCGAGGTTGGGCAGTGCCGATAGTGTGGCAAGTGCTGGAGTAGCGGCAGCTCGCACCAATGGTCAGTAACTCCTGGGGAGGCCCATCCGTTCGCCCAGGAAATTTTTCACCATCTCGTTCGAGATGGGGCTGAAGGGGCCGAGGCGGGCGTCACGGAAGAGGCGTTCCATTGGGGTTTCCTCGACGAGCCCGTGACCGGCGAGCACACGCATGCAGCGGTCGGTTGCCCGGATCGCCGCTTCGGTGGCGGCCAACTTCGCCATGGCGGCCTCGCCGGCACACTCCCTGCCGTTGGATTGCAACCAGGCCGCTTTCTCGGTGAGCAGGCGTATTTGTTCGAGGTCAGTCGCTACGTCGGCCAGCGGATGTTGCAGCGCCTGGTAACTACCGATAGGGCGGCCAAAGGCCGTGCGCTCTTTGGCATACTCAAGCGCCTGATCCAGAGCCGCTGCCGTAATACCGACGTACATGGCCGCACATAGGATGCGTTCTTCGTCGAGGGAAGACAAGAGATGATACCAGCCGCGGCCCCGCTGGCCGACAATGGCGTCCGCCGGAGCCCGCGCGTCGTCCAAGAAGACTTCGCACGTGCAGGCTGCCCGCATTCCCATCAGTTCCAAACGGCGTACCTCAACGCCTGCCTGGTTGCGCGGCGTCAAAATGAGGGACAGCCCACCGGCTCGTTTGCCTTCGACGGCATCAGTCCGGCAAAGCACCAGGATTGCATCCGCATCGTCAGCGAAAGAGGTAAAAAGCTTTTGGCCGCGAACAACCCACCCGTCTCCGTCCCGCTCGGCCCGAGTCGTCAGGCCCAGAACATCTGTGCCACCGCTTGGCTCGGTCATGCCGAATGCCATCAGGAAGTCGCCCGAAGCGAGTCTTGGCAGCAGCTCGGCCTTTTGACCTTGCGACCCATGTTCACGCAGTGTCCGAGCGGTCATGGAGACCAGGAGCCAGTCGGTCGCGAGCGACGGGAAGCGGTAAGCGAGTTCCTCGGTCAGGACGGCAGCCGTCATCACATTGGCACTACTGCCTCCGAACTCTTCCGGTACGGAAAGGCCCATCCAGCCCAGTTCGGCAAAGCGTTTCCAGAGTTCTCTGGGAATTTTTCGCGACCGGTCCAACTCTCGGATACGGGGTTCGGGAAGCTCCTCCTCAAAAAATCGTCGGACACTGTCGCGGAGAATTTCGTGCTCTGCAGGCGGATCAAAATCCATGAGCAAGCCCTTCGTTCAGTTGACCGTACCGCTGCCATCCTCCACGACCGGTCTCAACGTAACCGCAAGAAATGCTCACCCCGGTACAAATCGCCGGCTTTCAGCGAGCCGACATCAAAGGCGCGCAGATCCATGAAGTAATCGGGTTTGGCGTCCGGGAAGGGCCGATAGCGGAGATCGTCACCGAAGAAACGCAACACGACAGTATGGCGGGTCGGGCAGGCCGCATCGACCGGCGCTCCGCCGTGCAACGCCCCCGAATGCAGCACCATGGCATCACCAAGCTCCAGATCCCAAGAGAGCACGTCCCACGACTTTGGATCCTCGGCCCGCTCGGCTTCGATGTCCGGCAGGCGCGGAAGATGCTCGGCCCCCCACAGGGGCCGGGTCGGGTCCTTGGGGTCCATAAACGCCGCCCCATCGTACATCGGGCCGACATGGGAGCCCCTGACGACTTCCAGGGCGTTCCGGGCCGGCAGGGCCTCGAAACTGATCCAGATATTCGCCAGATGCGATCCTTCGGTCGGGAAATAGGGCGTGTCCTGGTGCCACAGGGTCCGGCCCACTTTTCCGCCGTTTTTGACAAAAATCTCCTCCCCAAAATACCAGACATGCTCCGACCCCCAGAGGTCGGCCAGGAACTCCGCGAAATCCAGCTTCTTCAGCATCGGCCCGTAGACTTCGAGCGATTTGGCAGTGCCGAGATCGTTGTACTGCTCGTCGCTCGTGCCTTTGTAAATATCGAGCGCCGTCGGCCCTGGGTTCGCGAGGTTGAAGTCAAAACAACGCTGGCACTCGGCCAGCTCGGCCGCGCTCAAGAGCCCCTCGGCTTTGAACACGCCATCGCGTGAGAACGCCTGTCGCATCGCTTCGGTGACCCGGATCATTTTTCGCCTCCTTTGGTGGCGCTCCATTCAGACCGGCTAGCAGGGCGGAGCGGGTTGCTTGTGTGTTGTTCCTACCGCTAAATCCCCTGCCCTTCAAGGTTTCTGTCTCTCCACCACCCGCAGGTATCCCACTCATTCGAGAACGTCCCCAGTAAACGCTCAATCTTTCGCCGGCGGCGAGTCCAGAGCGAAGGTCACCACAGGTAAAACGGCGATAATCAACAGCACGATAAACGAGGGGTTGGACCACTCCGCACCCATGGGTCGATAGACCTGGCCGGTTATCGCCGTATTGCCAAAATAGAGCAACAGAATGAGCCAGCCGCAGCGGCTCCAGAGCCGCATGTTGACCACCGGGTGGGCGGGCGGCGGTGCCGGAGTGGTCATGCCCAATAGCGCCTTCCAGCGCTGAATATCCCAGAGGATTAACGCCAGCAGCCCCACACTCATCAAGGTAACGACGATAGCGGTGGGCACCACCCCTGTGCTCCAGCAAAACACAAGAATTGTCACAAGAATAGGAGCGGCAAGCGCCGCCCCCACAGTCGCGTGGCGCTGCGTTATCAGCAACACGGCGACCGTGAGTTGCAGTGCCCCTACAAATTGATAGAACCGACCGGTCGCATGAAAGGCGTGCAGGAACTCGTGAAAAACCCCCGTGTTCGCCGGGTCGGTAAACGGCTGTCCCAGCAGCTTCTTGAGCCCTGCGGGAATAAAGGCGAAACCGATCATCATGCGCAATACAATGGTACTGATGCAGATCCCCCGGCATTCATGCGCTCGAGCGATGCGCTCTTCAAGCCATGTGAATGTCATGCTCCGGCCTCAACAACGATACAGTCTATGGCGCTCTTCTAAACTGCTTGGGCGCGGGCGACCAGCCCCCCTGGCCCGCTGTGGAGTTGGGGCGACCGGCCGGTCGCCCCTACTTGACTTGCGCATACGGACAAATCGGTATCTACTATGGATCGCGCAAGGGAGGTGCTGCCATGACCCTTTCACCCATGGGAAACTCTCACGTCGATTTCAACTGGCCGACAGCCGGTATGACTGCGGTCCCGTATCAAGTCTTTTGTGACCCTGCGGTGTACAGCCGCGAACAGGAACGCATCTTCAGAGGGCCAACCTGGAGTTATGTCGGGCTCGAAGCCGAGGTTACCAACCCCGGTGATTTTAAGGCCACGTTTGTCGGCGACACGCCGATTGTGGTGTCGCGTGACAAAGAGGGCGGTCTGCATGCCTTTGTCAATCGCTGCGCGCATCGGGGAGCCATGGTCTGCCGCGAGTCTCGTGGGAATAAGGCCAGCCATACCTGCATTTACCATCAGTGGAGTTATAACCAGAAAGGCGACCTGATTGGAGTGCCGTTCCGTAAGGGGATTAATCAACAGGGCGGCTACCCGGCCGACTTTGATCCGGCGCAACATTCACTCCGGAAGCTCCAGGTCGATACCTATAAAGGTCTGATCTTTGCGTCGTTCTCTGCTGAGATTGAGCCCCTCTTCGACTATCTTGGTTCGGCCATGCGTCCGTGGCTCGACCGGGTTTTCAATCGACCCGTACAGGTCCTGGGCTATGCCCGGCAATTCACCCATGCCAACTGGAAACTCTATTCAGAGAATGTGAAAGATCCCTATCATGCCAGTCTGTTCCATCTCTTCCTGACCACTTTTGGTCTGTACCGTTCCTCCCAGGGCGGTGGCATCACCATGGATGAGACTGGCCGGCACAGCATCGTGCGCGCTTACAGGAAGACGGAGCAAGAAGAGACTGCTGCCTATAAAGGCAAGAATATGCATAGCTATCAAAAAGACTATGCCCTGGCTGATCCGTCTCTGCTCACCTCGCGTCAAGAATTTGATACCGACCTGAATGTCCAAATCCAGACGATCTTCCCCAGCCTGGTGGTCCAGCAGATTCAAAACACCCTGGCCACTCGACAGATTTTGCCCAAGGGACCGGAGCGGTTTGAGCTCGTGTTTACCTTCTTTGGCTTTGAAAATGATGACGAGGAGATGCGCCGCATCCGTATCAAACAGGCCAATTTAGCCGGGCCGGCCGGCTATGTCTCAATGGAAGACGGCTATGCCACAGAGCTTGTCCAGCAGGCGATTGTCAGAGAACAGGGCGAATGCTCAATGCTCGAATTGGGCGGGACCGGGACAGAGGACCAGGAAAACCTCATCACTGAGACGGCTCTGCGTGGCTATTGGAATTACTACCACGACGTGATGGGCTTTTCATAAAACGTTACCTACTTCCACCTCGCACACGCGCGGGAGGATGTAGGGGCGACCGGCCGGTCGCCCCTACGCATCAAGGAAGAGGCCATCGCGGTATGAAGCTGCCCCGTAGCCTTCCGGGAAACGAGTACGATCCGAAGAAACATCGTCGTCGGTCGATCCGATTGCGCCACTACGACTATTCACGGGCAGGCACATACTTTATTACCGTCTGCACAAACGGACGGGAATTACTGTTCGGCGAAGTGATTGACGACGAGGTGAAGTTAAACGAATTGGGCCGGATAGCTGCGGAGGAATGGTTGAAGTCTGCACAGGTCCGCACCGAGATCGAATTAGACACCTGGATCGTGATGCCCAACCACATCCACGGTATCGCCATGATTACTGACGACCGCAGAAAGAGCGACCGGCCGGTCGCTCCTAGCGGGCCACGCCCGAGGTCACTCGGCGCGCTGATGGCCGGGTTCAAATCTGCCGCAACCAAACGCATCAACACAATGCGTGGCACACCCGGCGCATCGGTCTGGCAGCGCAATTACTACGAACACGTGATCCGAAATGAATCCGCATTGAATCGGATTCGGCAATACGTTGCGGATAACCCGGCTAGGTGGTCGGAAGACCCAGAGAATCCTGCCGTAGGGGCGACCGGCCGGTCGCCCCTACGCCCGAAGACCCCCTGGACGACACCCTCGACACCGGCGCCCCGACCGGACCGACCCCACGCAACGCCAAAGGGTTGCCCATTAGTCAATGAGACCCTATGCTGTGTCTCACAGAAAGTGTGAGGCTGTGCCCATGAAAAACATCACCGTATCCGTTGACGAAGAAACCCACCGGCTCGCCCGTATCCGGGCGGCGGAGCTGGACACCTCGGTGTCGGCCCTGGTGCGGAACTATCTGAAGAGTCTGTCTGGCGGCCGCGGAATGGCGGCAGACCCGTCGGGCGTGGAGACGGCAGCGGAACTCCGGCGCACTACATTGGATGAGGTGCTTGCCGACTTTGATGCGCGGGGCGTAGGGTTGCGCATGGCTGACAACCTGTCTCGGGAGGAATTGTATGATCGCGATGCCGCTCGGGCCGAAGCTGAGATGGAACGAAAACGCCGCGCGTCCGCCTAGTCACGATGCGTTTTGTTGATACCAACGTCCTGCTCTACGGGGTCAGCCCGTTGCCGGAGGACGCCGGCAAGCGCCGCCGGGCCCTCGAGTTGTTGAGGGAACCCGACTTGGCCATATCGGTTCAGGTATTCCAAGAGTTTTATCATCAGGCGACGCGCCCCACCCGTCCGGGGCGGCTCACCCACGCCGATGCCCTGGCTTTCCTGGGAACCCTCCTCAGATTTCCGGTCCAGGATGTCACGCTCGATGTGTTTCGCACCGGCGTCGCTATCAGCCAACGCTTTGGGCTGTCATACTGGGACGGGGCGATTCTTGCGGCAGCGCGTGCCCTGGGCTGCGACGCGGTCTATTCCGAGGACCTGAGCGAGGAGCAGGACTACGACGGTCTGCGGGTCATCAACCCGTTTCTGGAAGAATCGGAAACCCCATGACCACCGACACCTCCGAACGCGGTCTCGAACGCCTGATCTACACCGCGCGGGCCGGCCATCCCGGCGAACCGCCCGCCGGTTACGGCGGCGTGGGCTGGAGCGGTGGCAACTTCCACGACTACGACCGCGAGTACTGCGTCGATCTGGTCCAGCCCGGGGTCCGGCTCACCGTCGCCCCAAAAGCGGCGTGACGCTGCGCCCACCACACCGAGACACGGAAGGGCGCTGGACAGCAGACATGGAAGACGGCTATGCCACGGAGCTGGTCCAGCAGGCGATTGTCAGAGAACAGGACGAATGCGCAATGCTCGAATTGGGCGGGACCGGGACAGAGGACCGGGAAAACCTCATCACTGAGACGGCTCTGCGCGGCTACTGGAATTACTACCACGACGTGATGGGTTTTTCCTAAGACGTCGTCCACGGAAGACAGCCATAACGAGTAGGGGCGACCGGCCGGTCGCCCCTACATCTTTTCACCGTACACAAAGCGGGGGCGGAACCTGTTCAGGATGGCCGGCAGCACCGTCATTGAGACGAGCAGACACGCTCCCATATTGAGCGACAGCATGGCGCCGAGGTAGAAGTTGGGGCGGAAGCTCGACGTCAGAAAGACCCGTTCACCCGACGCACCCATCGTATCAACGGCACCGTCACAGAGCGAACGAAAACCGACACCTGCCCCTTGCATTTCCTCCACCCAGCTCAACCAAATACGTCAGATATCCTGTTCGAGCACTTGGCCGTTTTCCCTCAACCAGCTTCGCGCCTTTTCCATCTTTGGCGCATGCGTCCGAACGATATTCCAGAATCGGGGGGTATGATTTGCTTCGAGCAGATGGGCGAGTTCGTGCACGATAACGTAATCAATTACAAACATCGGCGCTTTAATCAGCCGCCAGTTCAGATTCACATTGTTCTTGACGGTACATGACCCCCAGCGAAAGCGATTGTCCACAATCTTCGCGCTGGTAAATTCCACCCCGAGCATCACCGCAATGGATTTGACCTTTGGAAGAATCCTCTCACGCGCGCGGTTGACGTACCAGTTGCGAAGTACACTTCTTCGTTCGCCCACCAGAGAGGCCGGGATGAAGAAACGCCGCTCAAAACGTATCTCCGTCGAGTCGGTCGGGATGACTTCGACTCGGTACTCACGACCAAGGTAGAGCGCGGCTTCACCGCTCACCAATTCCTTGCCGGGCGGATGAGGGCGCTCTTGATACTTCTGGGCATGCCTCGTCTTTTCATAAATCCACTGACGTTTTGACTCGACCACTTCCCGGATCGTCTCTTCGGGGGTGGACTCAGGGACATGAACGACGACGCTCCGGTCCCGCTCAACGGTGATCGTCAACTTTTTCCGTTTTGGCGAGCGTTTGATGGTGTAGGCCGGGTCCATACTTATTCCGCGTGGAGAATAATGTCATTATTCTTTTCCGCGATCTCCATCACCCGGCTGATTATCCGGTCACGCTTTGTCACCAGGTTCGGCAGCGCTCCGAACGACGGCTGGAGGAATGTTTTCTGAATCTCGGCCCTGAGCTTGTTGCGCGCTGGAATACTTTCCCAAAATCCCGTCAGCTTCAACTCTCGCTCGACCACCAGTGAGACCTCCTGCGTCAACGCAACCAAGTGGCCGATTGTGTCGTCCTCACTCAATCCGTAACGCGGACTCGTTTCCGCCACCCGCAATTCGTCGGCGTCCTTGCCCATGTCCACACCAAACAGCTCGCGTCGAAACATACGAAAGAACGGCATCTGCCTCTTCCTATGAAGGCCATAGGTCGGCTCTTTGCTGTCATTGATGATCCTTGTTCGTAATTTCTCCAGCTCTTCGTAAATCCTTTTCCAGTTGTCCCGAAACTCTTGAAATATCCGCGCGAGCGCTTCCGCGAAGGAGGCTTGCAAGTCCGGGTCGTCAGCCAAATCAACGTCGAGGTGGTGGCGAATAGCGTGTTCCACCTCTGCCGCTTTCGTCTTTGGGAGACGGCGCTTCCCAACTTTCTTCTGAAAATCCTCATCCAGAATGGAAATCGGTTTGACCTTTTGGGCTATGCTCTTTGACTCCAGGTATGTGTCCGTGATTGCACGCAGCTTCGGTGGGATGCCCTTCATGCTGAGTCGTTCGTCCCGGAAGTGCTTGCCGGCGAGGGTGTTGATTTCAGCCAGGGCGTTGTAATCGTTCATAAACGCCAACGCCTGCCGCGCAGGGAAAACAAGATTGAGGCACTTGGTAAACTTCCTGAACGCCTGCATGTAGTCAAAGCGCAGGTCCTCGTCATAGAACACGTCAAAGAAGGCGTCGTGGTCGGTCAGGTCCGTCAGGCCATGCTGCTCAAGCAGGGCCATAATCGCGGCATGGCTGTCCTTGAGGTTTTGCAACTCCTCTTCGGGAAAGCTGAGGGTATCAATAACCTCCTTTTGTTCTCGTTCGTCATAGGCGTCGATAGCCTTCTTGAGATGATGCCCAACGCCGACATAATCGACCACAAAGCCTTTATCCTTGGTATCACCGCCGACGCGGTTCACCCGAGCAATGGCCTGCAACAGGTTATGGTCGGTGATGACCCTGTCCAAATACATGACCTGCTCCACGGGCGCGTCGAAACCCGTGATGAGCATATTGTTGACAACGAGGATGCCCATGTCACCGCTCACGCCTTCGTCTTCACTCCCGAACGCCATCTTGAAACTCTTGATGCTGTGTTCGTGCCTGGTCTGGTCGGCGTGCGCCTTGAGGTGCGGCAGGTCGTTGTGGCCGTCGGATATGACGACATCGGTTTGCAGTTGCTTGAGCTGTTCCAGGTCAAGACCGTTCGGGTTTGATGTTTTCAACTCGGCAACGGCTGCACCCAAGGCCCCGTCGAGGTGCTTTTTGTAGCGGACCGCGGCTTCGCGCGAGGTGGCTACCACCTGGGCCTTGTAGCCGTTCGGGAAGACATGGGTCAGGTAGTGCTTGACCATATCCCCGGCCTTGGCCGCAATCGTCGGTTCCGCCTCCAGGTAGGCGTCTCGGGAGCCGTAGCCAAGGATTTCCAGTCTTTGCTGAAGGTTGTAATCGCTGAACACATCCGCAAAGGCCGCATCCATACCTTCCTGGTCGGGTATTTCCGCGTTATGAGTGCGGCCCTCGTAGACGATCTCCAGGGTCACGCCATCGTCAATGGACTGCCGCATGGTGTATTTGTCGATGTAGTCGCCGAAGACGACCTCGGTCTTGTCAATCGGCGTGCCGGTATAGCCGATCTTTGCCGCGTTCGGGATGCCTCTATCGAGATTCGCTCCGAGCATTTTGTATTGGGAGCGATGGGCCTCGTCAGTCATGACCAGGATGTGTGGGCTGGCATTCAACTGCGGGAAGGTCTCGGTCAGGTCCGCTTCCCGGAACTTATGAATCATGGCCATGACCAGGTCCGAGGTATCGGCCCTGAGCAGTTCCTTCAGTTCGCTAATGCGGTTGGCCGTCTTCACGGTGAAGCCGACGCTCTGGCTGGTTTCGCTCAACTGGTCTTCGAGCTGCGTCCGGTCGGTAACGAAGACCACTTTCCAGTGCGCCAATTGGGCGTGGCGGTACATCTCACGTACCATGAACATCATAGTCAGCGATTTGCCCGAGCCCTGAGTATGCCAGATGATGCCGCTCCGCTCGCGCGGGTTCCGGCCCTCCAGCAATCGCCTGACGGCCAGCTTGACCGCCCGGAACTGCTGATAGCGCCCCACAATTTTGATGGTCTGCCCTTTGTCGTTGGTCGAAAACAGGGTGAAGGTGCGGATGAGGTCAAGCAGATTGGCTTTGTCCAGCATCCCGGCAACCAGGCGCTGCTGGTCGTTCGGGCTGCCCGCGCCATGCGCAAGGTCGTTGAGCGTGCGCGGATAGGGGTCGGCCCAGCGATAGAAATGCCTTTCGCTGTGCGTGGTAATCGTCCCGAATTTTGTCTGCTGGCGACAGGTGGCCACCACAAACTGGTTGAAATAAAAGAGCGGTGCGCTGCCTTCGCCTGTCACGCCGCGCTGTTCGCTGTAGCGCAACATCTGGTCGATGGCCTCGGGGAGGGCGTCCTTCACCTTGGGCGACTTGCATTCAATCAGGACCACGGGCAGGCCATTCACGAACAACACCACGTCCGGGATAATGTGGTGCTCGGTGCCCAGGATGCGGACCTTGAATTGACACACGGCAATAAAGCGGTTGTGATCGCGGTTCTTGAAGTCGAGAAAGCGCACCGTCGGGCTGTTCTCGCCCGTTTGCCGGTTCTCGCTGATGCTGGTGTTCTCCAGAAGCAGACGTAGCGCGTGCTTGTTGTTCTCGATTAACCCTCTGCCGGGGAAGCTGGCGGTGAGTTGCTTGACGACCTCTTCGACCTGATCGTCGTCCAGCCACGGATTGATAGCTTTAAGCCGCTCTCGCAGCACCGGCAGCATGACAACTTCGGTAAAACTCTCCCGAAACGTATCGCCGGGCTTTTGGTTCGCGTCGGTCAGGTCGATGATCTCCCAGCCCAGGCCGTGCAACTGCTCAAGCAGGGGTTTCTCGACGTGGTTGCGTTCGTCCAGAAAATAACGGTCACTCATGGCGACTTCGCTTCCCGCAGAACCCGAAAACCGAGCGCCTCCGCAACGGCGCCTTGCCGGGTGTCGAGTGTGGCGAACGAAAGACTGCCAGGCTGGGGAGAGACATAAAGGGCTGTCGCGAGATGCCATAGGTCAGCGCCCCGCAAGTAGCCCGTTTCGAGCACTGTCGCAAACTCGGGAGCAAGCGTCCTACTGGGCAGAATCCATTCGATCCCCGCGACCTCACTCTCTTGAAAGATCAGATTCTCGCGTGCGAACGCGGCCCGCAGTTCGGCTTCGAGCAGGTTTGAAGAGATCAGGCGAGTGAATTCGTCCAGCCGTTGCGCGTGCGCTGCCGCACCTGGTTCATCGAAGGCGATGGCTGTCAACACCGAGGTGTCAACGTACGCGATGCTCATTCGCCGCGCTCTGCGAGAAACCTCGATAGTGCGCCGGGCCGTCGTTCAACCGGCCTGAACGTCCTCCTCGGGAGGGCCGAACGAACCAGGGAGCCGCTACGTTCGAGGTCCTTCAGCCGCTCGTCGAGCGTCGGCTCTCGTCGCTCCCGGATCGAACGGATTTCTGCCACTGGTTCTCCTCGATACGAGACCGTGACGGTCTTGCCTTCGCGCACTTGCCGAATGACCTCGGAAAACCGCGCCTTTGCTTCGTAGATTGAATAGATGAGCGCCACGGTGTCACATTAGCTAGTCAGACTGGTCATGGCAACCGGCAATCATTAGCGCTGTCAGCAACCGTCCGTCATTCCTGCGAAAGCAGGAATCCAGCCCCCAGCCCCCCGTTTATCCTGAGCCTGTCCTGAGCGCCGTCGAAGGGCGTAGCAAGGCGAAGTCGAAGGACTGGATGCCGGATCAAAGCCTGTCCCGGACATGATCCGGGGTCCGGCATGACGAGAACGCAAGAGCACAGCTAGAGACCACCGGAAAACGTACTAGTCGATTCCAGTGCTGCCCTCTGTGTCAGTCAACAACGGAGCGACCGACACCTTGCCGGTGAGGAGGTCTTGCATCAGGGCGGTTTTCAAATGACTCTGCTTGTCCAACTCCGCTTGAAAGCCCGCTATCCTCTCAGTGTTCGCGTCTAGCACTTTGGCAATATGTCTCTGCTCGTCGAGAGGGGGACTTGCCACCAAAAGGCTTCGTATTGTTGGAAGATTCAGTCCCGCTTTCGCACCGGATTCATTGTGCCTTTCAAACTGGGCTTGACCGGCGCGACTTTGAAGAAACCAACCGACGAATCTTTGATCTACTTCAGGGTCGGAAATCCGTACCAGAGCAATATGCTGGTTGACGTAACCCTCTCCGAAGCCTTCGGGGATTACGCCAATGATGCCGAGGTCTGCCGTGACAGATATCAGAACGTCGCCAGGCGCAACTAGCGTTCGCAATCCTTCAGCGCTGCCCGGCGGTCGTACAAAAACAGTATCGTCAAATCTCATATTGATATGATCGCGTGTCAGGTTTCCGATACGGAGAAACACTGCGCCTTCATCGCCGTAATACTGCGCCCACCCTCGTGCCCCACTCGTGACAAAATCTGACATTGAGTTGATGTTCCGAACGTCCCACTCCACCGGAATCCGCCCCAACGGCGAGCCCTTGAATTCGTGAGTCTCCTCAGAGCGGAGGTTCCCGTTTTCGTCGATACCGCGCGTCAGCAGGTCTTGCATTAAGCCGGTCTTAATGCGCTGTTGCTTGGCGATTAACGCTTCGGTCTGGTCAATGGCTTGATCGACCGTGGAGAGAATAGTGGCAATGCGCCGTTGTTGGTTCAGGGGGGGCAGTTCGAGAGGATAACTGATTAAGTCATTTCGTACGATGCCATTGATACTTGTACCCTGGTTCAGCTTTCTTAGATCGTCAACACCTTGTCGCATTCGATGGTATAAGAACTCTACATCGACTTGGGCGCGGTCCGGGTACACGCCAGTGATGTCCTGGCTTATGGCAATGTCACACGGAGCGACCGCAAGTTTACCGACGCCCGTTCGAGTCACGATAAGCAGAGAACCTTTATCAACAACGTTTGTTGCTGTCCGCTTTATTGCTTCCTCTGAGACAAAACGTCGGAACTCACCGACGCCAGACCGGGTGAAGTCGGCACCAGTGATCCAGGGGATATATCCTGTCCAATAAGCCCGATTCTCCGTAGGAGGAGTGCCGCCATTGACTAGGCGCGTTGCTACTGCTCCCAACGTAGTCGAAGTCCAGGGGGCCACTGCACAATTATCCATACCTTAGCTCCCCCAAGAACCCTCTCAGCCTCGCCATGACCGAATCTCGCTGGCTTTCGATATCCTCAACCGAGACTGCGTACTTGCTCCACAGGTTCTCAACACCCGAAACCAGTTGCCGCATTTCCGCATTAAGGTAGCGTTCGAGTTCAGTGCTGGCGATGTCGTAGAGCTTTTTGAGAATCAGGCGCTTGGCTTCGTCTTTGGTGAGCTGGCCGTTGATTACTGCCAGCATTGCGTCGGTCTTGGCAATCCGCGCTTGCAGGGCGGTCTTGTCTTTGTTCAGGGCATTGATCTTCTTTTTGTCGGTCTTGTCGTGTGGGTCCAGATTCGCAAGCTGGACTTCAATCTGCTGAATGAGTGCCTGATTTTCGGCTGTAAAGCCTTCCCCGCCAAGCCGTTTGAGTTGAACTTTGAGTTCCAGTTCACTGGTCTTGTCTTTCAACGCAGCTTTGCTGATCCTGATGTGATTCTCGATATCCTTGATAGCGCCCTCTTGCGCCCTGAGGTTGTCACGCTCCCGCTGGGCAGATGTCCCCGCGCTGTCCTTCAGGTCGTCAATGAGGACTTTGAGGGCCTTCTTGATGACGGTGGCCGTGACCTTTTCGTCTTCGTCCGGCTCGTAGGCGGCGACCTCTTGCGCGGTTTCCACGGCCTCGGCCAACTCGGTTTGGAGTTCGTTGATACGGGTTTCCAATTCCTCAATGGCGTTTGCCTCGCCCTGAAAAAACGCGGCCTTCAGATAGTCGTCCGGGATGAGGGTGTGATGCCAGCCGGTTGAGACAATGGTTTTCAGGTCATAGCGATTCTGCTGCCACCAGTTGACAAATACGCCGGCGCTTTTGAACTCGTCCAGGACACCCAGGGGAACGAGTTTGTCCTTGAGTGTGGTCAACAACTCCTGCCGGACTTCCGGCATTTTTCGCCCGCCGTGATTGGCGCGTTCAAGCGCGGCAAAATCATCACGGGCCACGCTCCACCACTCTTCCAGGGCAGTACGGTGGGTCTCCAAGGTGCGCCCGACCGACTGGTCTGCTTCAATGCAGCCTTTGATATCGGCCTTGCCGGCAATCGACTCCTGGAACGACAGGTAGCCCGGTCGGTTCGGCTGGAAGAGCGTTTCACACTGAAGACCGAATTTGTTGAAGGTGTCGCTTTGCGCCGTCACTTCTGTTTCGGGGATGCCGCCGATGAGATGGGCCTGTACGTCTTCCGGTTCCGGCTCGGGCGTGTTGTCCACATAGCGCCGGATGTTCAGGTTGTAGTCGTGCGTGTCGGCAATCTCCGATTTGTCCACGAGTCGGCTGTATTTGGGAATCTCGCGTTTGTGGGTGAACACGAAGTCGATTTTCTCGATGTCCTCCGGGCGTAGCCTGTTCTGATTCTTCCCCTCGGCATATTCCCGGTCCGCGTTAATGAACAACACCTTGTCGCGCAAAGCGTCGGGCTTGTTCTTGTTGCAGACGAGCACGCAGGCCGGGATGCCGGTCCCGTAAAACAGACCCTGGGGCAAACTGATGATGGCCTCAATCACGTCGTCGTGTATCAGCAGTTCCCGAATCAGCTTTTCCTTGCCCCCGCGAAAAAGCACGCCGTGGGGCATGATGGTGGCCATGTGGCCGTTGCTCTTGAGGCTGGCCAGCATGTGCTGGACGAACATCAGGTCGGCCTTTTTGCCGGTTTCCGGGCACCACTCGCGGAAGCGGTGGGTGAATTGCATACTGGCGCGGCTGTAGTTCTGCGAGAACGGCGGGTTGGCCAGCACGCGGTCGAACTTGCGTAGCTGGCCGTTTTGCAGAATCTGCGGGTCCTCCAGGGTATCGCCGTTCTCAATGATGAAACTCGTGATGTTGTGGAGGATCATATTCATATTGCAGATTGACCACGTGGTCCCGTTGGAGTCCTGCCCGTAGAGGGCCAGGTTGTTGGCGTTCTCGCCCTGCTCTTCAACGTACTGGTGGGCCTGAATCAGAAAGCCGCCGGAACCCGCGGCCGGGTCGTATATCTCATTTCCTGCTGTGGGCTTGGTCAACTGGACCAGCAGGCGCACCACCTCCGCCGGAGTATAGAACTCGCCGCCCTTCTTGCCGGCGCTGTCCGCGAAGTACTTAATCAGGTATTCGTAGGCCGCGCCGAGCAGATCGGGAAACTCGAAGTTGTCATTGACCAGAACAAAGCCCGGCTGGTTAAAATGATCGAGCAAGTCCTTCCACTTCTGGTCCGGTATCTTGGTCTTGCCCTTGACCTCGTTGAAATCGATGTTGTTCTTCAGCACCCCGGCCAGTGAATCGTTCTCGTCTTCAACCGCAGCAATCGCTTTATTCAGCATGTTGCCGATATCGTGCTTGAGGTCCTTGAGGGCCGGAACCACGTCGCCGTTTTCATCCGTCCAGGTCTCATGCCAGCGCGCCCGGTCGGGGACGAAGAAGGTTTCGCCGTAGGAGGTCTTGTCCTCAACCAGTTCCGCCAGCAGGTCAGGCTGGTCCTTGATGTGCGCAAAGTCCCACTCGCGAAGCTGCTCGCGCTTGCGGTCGAATTCATCCGACAGCCGTTTCAGGAACAGCAGACCGAAGATGAACTCCTTGAACTCCGAAGCATCCATCTTCCCGCGCAGGATGTCCGCGGCTTTGAACAGGAAGGATTCGAGTTGGGTGAGGGTGATTTTTTCGGTGGGCATGTGGGGGCTCAGGCCACGCTTACTCTGACCTCTGGGTGCTTCTCAAGGGATTGGCGTATCAGGGAGCCAATTTTAACGATTGGTTGGCTTAATGCTCTCTTCGGATACGAACCGCTTCTTCCGCGGCATTCTCTAAGTGTTTCGCGATCCAGTCGTATCGATCCTGGCTGTTGCTCCCCGAAGGATTGTAACACTTCACGACGGATGAGAGCTTCCTTCCAGTATTTCCATACCCTATGTAATCGAAAGGATTGTTCCCTTTCGGCGATGTCTTCCCTTCGGAATTCCTGAGCCCGTGAATATGAATTCCGACCACGCCCATGCCATCGTCCCAAGATTTGATGATTTCGTGGTTGATCCATTTCCGGTTCGCTGTGTTCGTCCCGACCAGGACGACTGTGCAGGATCGTCCGTACATCTGATTCGCGATCCATCGCTTGATGGCAGCGTCACCGCCTTTCTTTATGGTTTCCCAATCATTATCTGATGCGGGTCGGTTTCCTTCGATTACACCGATGTTGCGGACTGTTGCCGCACGCCAGTTATCAGGCATGTAGTGAAAACTGTAAAATGCTCGTCGTGCCATATCGTTATTTCTCTCCTGTCGTAAAGGTCAACACCGCCGCTGCGGTAACAGTTAAAATAAGTACGCCATAAAACGGAATCAATGTCTTCGACAGCGTAGTCCCTACCCACGTCGGCCCTTCTGTAGTCTTGAAGGGCGTCGTGTTCATAGAGAAATCAACATCACTGTCCTTCAACGATCGTACATGATCGTAAAGCTTCCGATAAAGCCGCTCCTGCCAGAGAAAGAAACCATCCAGGAGCCAGAAAATGAGTACGGGCATGTAGATGAAGAGCGCGAAGGCGGGATGGGCATCCCTTGCGGCCAACACAAACAGAGCGGAGATCAGGAAGACGCTCCAGCCCTTCAACATAAACGAGTTAGCCGCTAAACGGTTGATCACACCTTGAATCATTTCCAAATGTTTAAGCTTTCGTTCGTCCGCCATATATCACCCCTCCTGTGCGGCTTCATACACTACTCTGCCTTCCCGCAGGGCAGGCTTGATGATGAGCGCGTGGCTATTCGCTCTACATCCTCGGGGAAGAGGAAGACTACCATGGGTGTTCGGCTCCTGTCGAATCTACGGGGGAAGAAGAAAGCAGGACAGCCAGCGGACTATGACTATGCAATTCGATCCGAAAATGCTCTAGCTCTTCACAACGCCCTTTTCGCCGTACACAAATCGGGGTCGGAACCTGTTCAGGATTGCCGGCAGCACCGTCATTGAGACGAGCAGACACGCTCCCATATTGAGCGACAGCATGGCGCCGAGGTAGAAGTTGGGGCGGAAGCTCGACGTCAGAAAGACCAGGAAGCCGCCGATGACGACCACGGCATTAAAAAAGATGGCCTTACCCGAGGTGGCCATGGTCGCGGCGGTGATGTGGACCGGGTCGGCCAGACCGTCCCGGACTTTGACCCGATACTTGTTGAGAAAGTGGATCGTATAATCAATGCCGATGCCAATGACCATGGACGCGGTCAGCGATTTGCCGACTTCCAGCGGGATGTTGAGCAGCCCCAGCAGACCAAAGCTGAACACCATGACCAGGCTGATCGGAATGACGTTGATCAGGCCCGCGGCCCACGAGCGGAACATCAGGGCGGTCAGCACAAAAACCGCGCCCAGCGAGGTGACCAGACTCGACAGCTGGCCGGACACGACCAATTCGTTCATACGGTTCAGCAGGTAGCCGTTGCCGGCAATGCCGATCCGAAAGCCGCTGTTGGTTTCCCAGCCAAGAACGGTGGGTTGAATACCGGCCAGCCAGCGGCCAAAACGGACCATCGGTGCGTCGTGGGCTGCGGCGTCGGTGTCTCCATTATGGCCAAATTCCCGGATGGCAAAGTCGCGGATCGTCTCGACCACCCGTTCGACATCCCGGGTTGTATCGGACCGCAGATACACCGTGACGTTGGCGTGCTGGTAGTCATAGTCGACGATTTCATCAAAGTCGTCCGGGTCACCGGAGAACGAGTACAACAGCAGATACTGGGCGACCAGGTCGCGCGAGCTGGGAACGGTTTCCATCTCTGCGCGGTCCTCGTTCATGACCCGATTCATGCGTTTGATGTATTCGGCCAGCGACAGCGAGCCGCCAACCTGGGGGTCTTGCTCGACCGTGGCTTGGAGGCGGTCGAGCTGATCGAGCAGCTGTGGGTCTTTGAGGCGGTCTGCTTCCTGACCCTCAATCGCCACATAGATGGGTACGGTGCCCTGAAATTTTTCGCGCAAGATGGTGTCACCGACGCGCAGTTCGTGGCGCGCGTCAAACATGCGGATGACCGACGCATCAACCATGATGTGCTGGGCGCCGAACAGGCACAGCCCGACGACGAGCACCGTCGGGACCCACACCAGCGCCGGACGCCGGGCCACGCCCCGCCCCAGGCGGGACAGCAGGCTGGCCGCCCAGCCGGTGGCGCCCAGATCGCCGCTGCGGCGCATCTGCTGGCGCAGGCCGCGGCTGACGGTCGGCGGCAACAGGCTCAGCAGGGCCGGCAGCAGGGTCAGCGAGAAGACCATGGCGGCCAGGATGCCGACTGCGGTAAAGACGCCAAAATAGCGGACCGGGACCATGGCCGAGGTCAGAAAGGATAAGAAGCCGGCGGCGGTGGTCAAGGAGGTCAAAGCAACGGGTTGCCACATCTCGCGCATGGCGGCGAGCACGGCCGCGGACGAGGACGTGTCCGGGTGTTCCAATAGTGCGTCGTAATAGCGGCTCAGAATATGAATGCCGTCGGCGACCCCTATCGCCATCAGCACGACCGGCATCATTGAGGTGACGAAGAACATGGGGAAGCCGGTGGCGGCCATGATGCCCAGGGTCCAGATCACCGCGGCGACAACGACGGTCAGGGGCAGCAGGATGCCGCGCAGGCTGCGATAGGTACAGTACAGGGTGGTGACGATCACCACCAGGATCAGGGGCAGGAAGGTTTCCATATCGCGCCGGCCCTCGCGTTCGAAGTTGACCTCAAGCGCGCCGCGACCGGCCACATGGAAGGATTCGGGCACACCGGCCGCCTTTTTTTCCTCAACCATGTCGCGGATCGTGGTATACACCGCTATCCGCTGGGCCGAGCTTTCCTGCGTGCCCTCCCCCGGCTCCATCTTGGCCATAATCAGCAGCCCGGTGCCGTCCTGCGACACGACCCAATTGACGAACATGCTGTTGGCGAACAGGCTCCGTTTGAGGCCGGCCAGAGCAGACGGGGTATGGGGCACGGTTTCCATGAACGGATCAACGTTCATGCCGTCAGTCGTGCCGGTGATATTGTCCATGGTCGCGACACTGGCCACATCTTCGTCGCGGACCGCTTTGATGCCCGGCAGCAGGGCGATTTTTTCCGAGAACTCTTTGACAATGCCCAGGGTGCGCGGGTTGAAGACGCCGCTTTCGTCGGGATTGTCGTTGAAGACACCGACCATGATGAGATCGCGTATGCCGAAGCGTTCCTCGACCATCCTGTTATATTTGACGACCGGGTCGTCGGCCGGAAAATTTGCCTCGACATCGCCCTCAAAGCGCAGGCTTTGCAGGGGGAGCGTGGCCAGAACCGTACTGGCGAGGGCCAGGATGATGACCAGCCATCGAAAACGGATGATCCACCGAAAAAATGACTCCATGTTTTTCTTCTTTGCAGGCCCGGCAGGCGGCCTGATTCGGCATCACACTACGTGAGGTTCGGGTGACGGCCCAACAACCCGACAGCACCCTAAAAGTCCATCGGCAGTCGTAGATGGTCGTGATAGATCCGGTCGCGGTGCGCCAATAATTGGGGAGACAGCGCCTCGGCCACCACGGGGTCGGTGTTCACAAACGAGGCCCGGAAGGCCGCATCCATCGGACACAGGTCGAGCGGCAGGGGCTCGACGAGTACGGCGAAGGTGGACCAGTAAATATCCAGGGCGGACAGTGTGTCCCCGATCAGATACTGGCGGCCTTGAGCCTGCTGCTCGGCCAGACGCGCACTCAAAGTCCGCAGAATCCGGGCGACCCGCTGGGGGGCGGCTTCGGCAGTGGCCGGGCTATAGCCGTACTTGCCGCCCAGGTAGGATGCGGTCGCCTTGCCTTGCTCGCCCACTTCAGGGTTGGACAAGAGACCGTGGACGATCATGATACGGCGGAACCAGCCAAAGCCGGTCTCACCACACAACTCGTTACACAGCCCGAACATGAGAATGCGGTCGGTCTCATCGTCCGGCACGAGCGACGGCTGCGGGGCGAGCCGCTCGATCAGATAGAGTTGTTCATTCCAGGTGGTGCGCGGCCGTTCCTCGTTCCAGACGGCGACAGGCGCGCTGCTCTGACGGGTCCAGTCCTGCAAGGCGGCGTCGTGCCCGGCCGCCTTGCCGACCAGCGTAAACGGCAGGTTCTTCACATGACACATCCCTTTGAGCCCCTCGGCCCACGGGTTGGGGCGGCCCGGAGGGGCAACAATCCGTAATCCGTCCAGGGTTTTGGCCTGTTCGATGTCGATGTAGTCTGCCATGCGGTCTTCCTCCTCTGTGTTCACGCCATCGAGCCCTTAGAGCAGGAAATGGACGAGAGGACAACTCACGTCTCGGTGTCGGATGACACCGTGCTCATCCGCCCTGCGGGATATCACTATCAGTAGCGCAGTATCGTTTGACAGCGGCTGCCGCTTCCGGTACGGGAGGTTGGCATCAACGCTGACACTGGAGATACGGAATGAAGCTTTTTGACACGAGCAGTCTCGACTGGATTCATTTCACGGGGGACAATAGGTTTGACTATCCCATCGACTACTGGGCCTCCATCCTCACGATGCGCCCGGACGGTCACATCGACATCCTGTTTCGCTGGGAGCCCAATTCCTATTGCCACTTTCATCGGCATCTTGTCGACACGACGACGACCGTACTGCAGGGAGAACACCACGTCATCGAGATCGAGCAAGGCAGGGAGATCGAGCACAAGGTCCGTCTTGCCGGTGATTACGCCCACAAACCGGCTGGGGACGTTCATATGGAGTACGCGGGCTCAGCGGGATCACTCCTGCTCTTCAATATGTACGCCCCCGATGGCCGGCTCTTCGACATCCTCGACGCGAACGGGAACGTGCTCGCTCCCATTTCGACCGAGGATCTGATGCAACAACAGCGCCTCGCGAGCTAGAGCAATTCACGATTCCGTATAGCCCGCCGTTCCCTTCCGTAGGGTGCATCCCATGCACCAACCCCCTGGTGCGCAGGGCGCACCCTACTACCGTGTCCAGGCTAAAAGGGTGCCCAAGTAGGAACATCCGTTCCATAACACCGGGCCTCCCACACCAAACCTACAGCGAATCGGCAAACCCTTTGATATCGCGGACGGTGGCAGCGTATACGTCCGGGATCGCTTTGGGGAAAAGGACGTCGGCGGCGTGGCAGGTCCCGTTGACGGTCCGACTGTAGACCGGCACCCCCGCTGCCATGAGTCGCTGATAATGGACGAGCCCCTCGTCCCGCAGGGGGTCTAATTCGTTGACCGAGATGACGTGCGGGGGTAACCCCTGGAGGTCTTCCCCGGTGGCCCAGTACGGCCAACACAGTGGGTTTTTCGCGTTTTTGCCCTCAGGGTCGTAAACACTTGCCAGCACTTCCATCTGGCGGCAGTTGATCAAGTAGTTGTCGTTCTCGTACAGAGAGCGCAGCTCCTGGCCCGGCTGTGCCCACTCGCCATAAATATACGGGCACAAGGCGTAGACGCCGGCAATTTGTTCCAGGCGTCCGTCCTGCTTGGCCTGCAAACACGTGGCCAGCGCGAGATTCCCTCCGCCAGACTCACCCGACGCAATGATCTTCGAGACCCCCAGGCCGGCCTGGTTGTCAAACACCCATTGCAGGCCGCTGGTGCAATCGTTGAGACCGGCCGGAAACGGATGGTTGCCGAGCTTGCCCGCGCCATTGCGGAATTCCACCCCAACGGCGACCATACCGATGGCCGCGAGTTCGTCGCGCCAGCGGCGATACGATGGATCATCGGCGGTCAGGATCACCATGCCGCCGCCGTGCATATGATACACACAGGGCAGCGGGCCGGATGCGTTCCGGGGCATATGAATGTACAGATTGATGTCGTTGCCATCCACGCCCTTGATGACCTCGGTCCGCCGCTCAATGTTCGGCATCGCCGGCAGGTCGGCGCACAGGGCGGCAAACACCGTTGCCATGCCGGCCTCACTTCCCGCACAGAAGTCGAGCTTTTCCGGCAGGGGCGAGGCCGCGTTGACCGGTATGGACGGCAGGGCCACATCGAGCTTAAAGGGCGCACAGGCGTCGACCAGGCGGGGGTCCGTGCGCGGATCGGTCTTCATGACCTGGTCCGGATTGCCGAGACGACCCGGTAAGAGCGGCAGATCGTTCTGGTGTGATTGTGATATCGCTGTTGTCATGGTGTGACTCCTTTCTGATTTCCCCGACTAAAGAACGGCGAGACCATTACATCATCGTCTCGTATGCGACGGAGGCCGTAGCACGCCTCCCTTTCCTCACCCTCTGTATACCAGACCAGCACGGCAGGGAAAAGAAGTCGGGCGGAAATCTGGTGTCGGCAGACTCGCCGGCACTCCCGGCCTGAGCTTGCGCGCGGAACCTTGGCTGTGAGAGACTCGCAGACGGCTGGCGCTCCATGAGGAACCCAGCCCGTTAATTCAGAGGGAGGAGCAGGGATGGAACGCATGACTCCTGAGGAATGCCGGAGTTTCTTACTCAGCCCGGTGCGAACCGGCAAGCTGGCTACCGTGCGGAAAGATGGCCGGCCTTTGGTCGTGCCGGTCTGGTACGATCTTGAGGGAGAGACTCTTGTCTTTATGACGGGGCGGGACTCGATCAAGGCACGTAATATCCGTCACGAGCCTCGGGTCAGCGTGTGTGTCGATGATGAGGCGACGCCGTTCGCGTATGTCGAACTCGCCGGCACGGCCGTTATGTCCGATGAGGCAGACCAGGTGCGCTATTGGGCGGCGCGGATCGGCGGGCGCTATATGGGGCAGGCGTTAGCCGAGACCTATGGGCAGATCAACAGCGGGTCGGGAGAACTGATCGTACACGTCACGCCAACGCACCTGCATGGCTATAAAGAGGTGACGGGTCGGTATCCACAGCCGACGTAGCCGCAAGGACCTGTACGGTCGGCGTGGCAGGTTCCCGTACAGCAGTTTTTTGAGACTGCGCAACTTTGCTCAGGCGTCGTACAGTTCGGCGTTGCGCTGAGCCGCGGCTTTCAGTTCGTCGTCGCTGTAGTCGAAGCGTGGCTTGCCAGCCGGGACGCACAGCCCGCGCTGTACGGCCTCGCGGACTTCGACGCGCGCCAACCAGGCGGTCAGGTGGGTGAGATCCGAGACATCCACGTTGGCCCAGCGATACGCGCGCGCCCACGGAAAGGTGGCGATATCGACCATCGAATATGCGCCGCAGAGATACTCCTGGTCACGGAGCCCGTCATTCAAGACGCCCAGCAGACGTTTCGATTCCGTGACGTAGCGCTCGATCGCATATTCGTCGACAATGCCCTTTGGTGCCGCGATACGCTGAAAAAACATCGCCTGCCCGAGCATCGGGCCGACCGCGCTCATCTGGAACATGAGCCACTGCATGGCCTGGTGACGAAGCCGGGGATCTGTCGGCCATAGCCTGCCGCTCCGCTCTGCGAGGTAGAGCAAAATCGCTCCCGATTCTGCGAGGACAAAGTCGTCATTATCATGGTCAACGATAACGGGAATGCGTCCATTCGGATTGAGTTTGAGAAAATCCGGCGTCTTCTGTTCATTTTTGTTGAAGTGGAGATACTCTACGTCGTAATCGATGCCGAGTTCTTCAAGGGCAATAGAGGCTTTCCACCCGTTGGCGGTCGGGGCGGTATACAAAGTGATTTCGCTCATAGGTCTGGTCCTCAAGATGTATAGAGAGTCGCGGAGCCAGCGGATGTATTTGCTCCGGTGAGCATGGTTCCAAAAAATGCCGAGAGAAACAACCGGATGGGTCCTGTCCTAATGAGGGTAATGATATACTTGAATAACCAATTTTATGGGCTACAATTCCTTCGTGTGGCAGGTCGAATCATGGCCCCGTCCGGTATGTGAAGCCGCGCCTACGAGAGTACACAGAAGGCAAAGAGGCCGCGGGACGATTTGAAGATATAGTCAAGGCTGTGATGACTATTCCACCTAGGAGATACAGAAGCAGCCCCCAGCGTGGCGGAAGGATAAAGGAGTGCAAAAGAGCACGACCCCAGCCCACGACGAAAGTTCCAACCGGGCAATATAGACCAGCCTAATCTTTTTGCTGGAAATAGCAACGAGGCCAGCATGGCAGAACAGCAGAATATATATGGGGGGAACGACCCTAGGGATATTGCTGCGTACACCGTAGCAGAAGCCGCGCATTATGTTCGCACCCCTCCACAAACGCTCCGTTCATGGGTCGCTGGCCGATCAGACTCTGACCGGCTCCCTCTCATCTCTGTACCGGAATATGACCCCCCCCGTCTTTCCTTTAATAACCTGATAGAGGCGTATACGCTGCGGGCATTGAGAATAAAGCATCAGGTATCAATTAGGGCCGCACGTGAAGCCATCAACTTTGCAGAACATGCTTTTACCATTACCCGATTGTTCCTCCATCCCAGAGAATTACGTACAGGCGCGGGCCAGGTGTTTCTTGAGAAATATGGAGAGTTTGTGAATCTCAACCGGTCCGGTCAAATTGCCATTGCCAAATTCTTGGAAGAGCATCTCAATCGAATTGAGCTTGATGACTTGAACCTTCCGATACGTCTCTATCCTTTTGAGACGGATACAAACAAAATCATCGCTATCGATCCCCGTATTGCCTTTGGCCGTCCTATCATTGCAAGTCGTGGCATCTCAACAATGGCTATCATTGATCGTGTTAATGCTGGTGAAAGGGAAGAGGAGATAGCAGAAGATTATGGCCTTGACTCCCGGGATGTGGAAGAAGCGATAGTCTGTGAGCAGGCAGCCTAGGCGTGATCTTTTTTACGGACCGCGATCTGGGCTCGTCATTTCCCCAGATTTTATCAGAGGCAGGGCTACACGTCGAAAAACACGACGGCCACTTCTCTGACAACAACACGCCTGACGATGTCTGGTTGTCTATGGTTGGGCGGAATGGATGGTTTGCCATCTCAAGAGATAAGCACATCCGCTACCGAAAGAATGAACGGGATGCCGTAATGCAGGCAGGGGTTGGGCTATTTCTTATTGTTGGACAAGCTCCTCATAGAGTTCTCGCAGAAAACTTCGTTGACTGTATTCACAAAATAGAGCAGTTCTTGAACAGACATGATCCCCCCTTCATTGCAAAAGTGTATCAGCCGCCGTCTGAACAACAACTACGTGGCAGTCGCAAGAAAGGGTCTGTGAAACTGTATCTCTCACACGAGGAATGGTTGGAGAGTGTGTAATGAAGCTGGCCTGCGGCTTGCGTTGGCCACGGCGCTGGCGCTCCATCTCGCGGGAGTTGGTTCTCCGGTTAGCCTCTTGTAGGTACTGCGGAAAAAGAAGGTAAAACGTCCTCACCCTGTGTCATACGCAGAGTGCGGCAAATCTTGATTGGTTAGTCAAGCATATTATTGCTCTAATTAGGACAGCACCGCCCCTAACTCTCGCTTGACGTGCGGAAATTTCCGTGTTCGGGTAAGAAAATCATTTAATGTAGGAGGGCATGCAATGGCAGATGTCGGGTCCGAGAAGGTTTTCGAGAACGACAAGGTGATCGTTTGGAACTTCGAGCTCGCCCCAGGCGAGGAGACGCCCGTGCACACGCACGAGCACAGCTATATGTGGTACGCGATCTCGGGCGCGCCCTTGCAGGTGACCGACGAGAACGAGAACGACTTGGGCACAATGGACGTGCCGACGGGCGCAATCTTTTCGCTGAAAGTGGAGGATGGCGAAATCGAGGTTGTATCCGGGCCGGGAAAGGGGATGTGCGTCCCGGCACGTCATAAGGCACGCAACGCCGGTACAACGCCGTATCGGGAAGTCCTGGTCGAGTTTAAATAAGTCCCGGTCGCTGCTCCGTCCGTTAAGATAGAGAAACTCCCGTACCGATCATCCTGCTTCTGCAAGGTCAGCACGAGCGGGTTTGGACTGCCCCGTCCTGACCTTCCCCGTTCGCCCCGAGCGCGTGGAAACCCCGTACAGAGCCCTACCGTTCTTGGGCTTGACGCGCCAGTCGCGCGTACCCGTCACGGGTCTGCGGCAAGCGGCGGTCCAGAATCCGCGCCGCGATGACCGTGCGCAGGATCTGGGCAGTCCCGCCCCCAATCGTGAACATGCGGGCGTCCCGCACCATGCGCTCCGCCGGCGTATTGCGCGAATAGCCTTTGGCGCCAAACACCTGTAAGGCGTCATTTGTGACCTTAATGGCCATTTCCGAGGCGAACAGCTTTGCTTGCGCAGCCGCATTCGGATCTGGGAACGGGCTCTCGTGGGGGCCGCGCGAACGGGCCGCGCTGTGGATCATGAGCCGTGCCGCTTCGATCTGAGTCGACATATCGGCCAGCATCCACTGCAGGCCCTGAAACTCGGCAATCGGCCGACCAAACTGTTCTCGGTCCAAAGCGTATTGTTTGGCCCCTTCATAGGCTCCGGTTGCCAGCCCTAAAGCAACCGTGCCCGCGCCAACCCGTTGGGTGTTGTAGGCGTTCATCAATTCGGCAAAGCCACGCCTGAAGCCGCCCGGCGGCGTTAAGACCCGGTCGGCAGGCAGTTCGAGATCTTCGAAATGCACTTCGGCTTCAGGAATACCCCGCAAGCCCATCGTGGGTTCACGGTGACCGATGCGCAAGCCACGATCCTGGTCGCGAACGGCAATAAAGCCACCGATACCCTGCTCTGTTCCTTGTCCGTCAAACACGCGGGCGAAGATCAGATGGAGTTTCGACACACCGCCCCCGGTAATCCAATGCTTCATGCCGTTCAGCACATACGTGTCGCCGCGTTTATCAGCCCGCGTGGTCATCTCTGACGCGGCACTACCGGCCTGAGGCTCGGTAATACAGATGGCGGGCTTATCCCCGGCCAGGACCAGGGCAGCCGCGCGCTCTTTTTGCGCAGACGTGCCGTAGTGCATGATGGCGGAAAGCGCCCCCATATTCGCCTCGACCGCAATGCGTCCGGTCACCCCGCACACTTTTGCCATCTCTTCAATGACGAGCACCACGTCGAGATAGCTCAGTCCGGCCCCACCAAACTCCGGCGGGATGGTCATGCCAAAGAATCCCGCCTCATTTAACGCCCGCACATTCTCCCAGGGGTATTGTTCGCTGCGATCAACCTCCGCGGCGCGCGGTGCGATCACGTCCCGTGCCAATTCGCGCGCCCGCGCCCGTAACGCAAGCTGCGACTCAGTCAGCATGTAATGCATTGCCGAAACCCTCCCTACGAATGCAGGCCAGCAGCTCTTTGCCGCGCGTGTTCCGCCCGCACGTCGTCGCCGCACGCCTGTAACACGGTTGCGTACTTTTGCCAGCTCCCAAAACTGTTCGGTCTCAACAACGCCCGCTGCGCCAGCAGCGCCCGCGCCTGCTCATAGCGTTCGGCGCGAATGGCGGCCTCGACGAGAATCTGGGTAAAGATATCCCGCTGCGCATGAGAGCCTCCGATCCCGAACCAGCGATCGCGCAGCGGCCACAATACATCGACCGCCCGCGCATACTCCTCGTTTTCATACGCCAGCACTCCTTCACACATCGGCACCACCACACCCGCCATCAACGACGCGGAATAATTGTCCGGGGTATGGGCAAAGGATTCGAGTGCAGTGATATACGTCTGCGCGGTCTCCCTGTCGTCCGCAGATGCCAGCGCCATCAGGCTGTGCAGATCGGTAAACGCCAGCACATGATCATCGACCCGCTTCCGCGCATACTCCGCCAGGGGCTCCCAGCGATCACCAACATCAACCCCCAGCAATTCCAGGCGCTTGAGCAGCGAAGCACCGTTTTGCACATCCAGGAAGAATTCCGTGTTCGCGGTCAGTATCCTGTTGTCATAGACGTCCAAGGTAAAATCATAGTCACCCCGCTCAAGCGCGAATAAGGCCAAGTGCCACCAATTATGGCCTTGAAACGGGTTGCGGTCAGCCCATTGCTCGACCGGCCGATCGATCAGGGCAATCCCTTCGTCCAGGCGGCCCTGCATCTCCATCACGTGGGCGACCGAGTGGATCGCCCACAGGTCGTCCGGGTTCAGGTCGATTGACCGGCGACCAAAGGCTTCTGCTTGCGCGTAATCGCCGCATTCTTCAAGCGCGAAGGCCAACATGCCGAGGACGAAGCTGTAACCGGGGATCGACTCATCCCACAAGTCGAATACGCCGGCGACGGTGTTGCGAATGACATAACTCCGACCAGTCCAGAAAGTCGAATGGTGGTGCATTTTGAGCGCCAGCAGGTCGTGAGGAGAGTCGGCCAGTATGGCTTCCCAGGCTGCACAGGCCCGTTCGAGATTGCCGGTTGCCAACCCTTCCAGGGCGTCACAGTGCAGACGTTCGCGGCGGGCGGCGGGCGCAAGATGTTCGCGGGCGTGTGACGCACTGGCCAGCATTTTCGGGCGAACCGCGACCGTCTCAAGCATGGACATAACATACCCTCGAACCACGTGCGCCATCGGAAAGTCCGGGTCGAGTTCGAGGACACGCTTCAGATTTTTTGGCGCCACGAGACGATAATTCCACAGGTCGGTCAGCACCTTGTCATACTCGGTCAGAGCCTCGGCATTCGTCACTGTGATATCAAGACCGCGAACGTCGGTGGGCATGATATTTCTCCTTCGTGTTACGGCGGCATAGTGTTGGGTCAAATGAAAAAGGAATTATAAGTTATTTGTGTTGTTTCGGCCACGCACTCTACGCTGTGGCATACCGGGTCGTCATCCGTCCGATGTTGCTCACCCAATACCGCCAAGACTTCTTTGTCTCCACAGGATATATCAGCTGCGTGATGTTTGAACGAAGAGTTGAAGTTCATCAGGGAGGATCGGTATGAGTGTACTCGATGGACCACGGACGGAATGGCGTCGGATTTTGCACGAAGGCCAGCCCAAATGGGTCAAGCCGGACGGCGACGGGCTGCTGCTGGGCGATGGCCGAGCGATTCATGAGGCCGAGGCCACCTATCTGCCGCCGTGCGAACCAAGCAAAATCCTGTGCATTCACCTGAATTATGAATCGCGCCGTGCCGAGTTCCGCGTCCCACACATCGAAACACCCACGTATTTCCAGAAGCCGACAACGGCGCTGAACAGTCATCGGGGTTCCCTCGTGCGTCCGCAAGGCACGCAGTATCTCAACTACGAAGGGGAGGTGGCGGTGATTATTGGTAAACCGATGCGTAACGTAGGCCGCGCTGAGGTGTGGCAGTATATCGCGGGCTTTGCGCCCGGTAATGACGTGGGAAGCCAGGACTTTCGCGATACCGATGCGGGCTCGATGCTGCGCGTCAAAGGTATGGACGGCTTTTGCCCGATTGGCCCAGGCATCGTGAGTGGGGTGGACATTCGCCAAGCCACGCTCCGGACCTACCTCAATGACGCGGTCGTACAGGAAGGCAGTCTGAGTGAGATGATCTTTCCGATCGACTATATCCTGGCCGATTTGTGTCGCTATATCACGCTCCTGCCTGGAGATGTGATTATGTCGGGCACACCCCGAAACTCACGCCCAATGAATGTTGGGGATCTGGTCGAGGTTGAGGTCACCGGCTTGGGTCGACTCTCGAATCGGGTCGTCGAAGCGCCAGCGCCCACATATCAGGTTGGACATCAACCGACCGACACCGACGCTGTCCGCCGCGTCGCATTGGGGTCGGATTGGCGAAAGGAGAAACGATGACAGCGAGGTCGGGCTGATGAAGCTCACCACCAAGACTTCTTTGTTTCCAAAGGATATGTTACCTCGTAGCGTTTGAGTGAAGAGCTGAAATTCAGGAAGGAGGACTGCTGGAATGAGTCAAACCACAATTCACACTGAATCGAGCCAAACCGAACCAAACCGTGTCCCGACTGCCGACGAGCTGGGATTTGATCCCGGCGCCCTGCGTGAGAAATATGCCGCCGAGCGCGTGAAACGTCTGCGCACAGACGCGAACAATCAATACCGGGAAATCACCGGTCAGTTCGCACACTATAACGAAGACCACTATGTAGAGCCGGGCTTCACCCGCCCCGCGCTGCAAGAAGACATCGATGTGGTGATTATTGGCGGCGGCTTTGGAGGCATGCTGGCCGCGGTACGGCTGCAAGAGGCCGGCATTACCAATTTTCGCATCATCGAGAAAGCCGGAGATTTTGGCGGCACTTGGTACTGGAACCGCTATCCGGGCGCGCAGTGTGACATCGAAGGCTATCTCTACCTGCCCCTGCTCGAAGAGCTCAATTATATCCCGAAGGAACGTTACTCTTTTGCACCGGAGATATATGCCCACGCGCAACGGATTGGCAAGCACTACAATCTCTACGAACGCACCTGTTTCCAGACCAAAGTCAAAGAGGCTCGCTGGGATGAGGAAGCCGGACGTTGGACCGTCACCACCGATCGTAACGACGCGTTCAAGACGCGCTTTGTCATCATGTCGAGCGGGCCGCTGAACAAACCCAAGTTGCCCGGGATCCCTGGGATCGAGAATTTCAAAGGCCATACCTTCCATACCAGTCGCTGGGACTATGGCTACACGGGTGGTGATACCACCGGGGGCTTACATAAACTCCACGATAAACGCGTCGGGATTATTGGGACAGGTGCCACAGCGATCCAGTGCATCCCCCATCTGGGCGAGCATGCGAAGCAGCTCTACGTTTTTCAGCGTACGCCGTCCTCGGTGGACGAACGCAACAACACCCCCACCAACCCGGAATGGGCCGAGACGCTCAAGCCCGGCTGGCAGACGTATCGGAACCGCAACTTCACTGCCCTCCTGGACGGGGTGCAGTTGGAGGACGATCAGGTCCGTGACAAGTGGACCAGCCCGCTCAAGAAGCTCAGCGATCTGCTCTCCAGCCAGGACGAATCGGATCTCTCCGGCCGAGAAAAGGCGCTCTTGGCGGAGATCGCCGATTTTCAGAAGATGAACGAGATTCGAGATCGCATCTCTTCGACCGTGCAAGACCTGGAGACGGCCGAGGCCCTCAAGCCGTGGTTCGGCCAGTGGTGCAAACGCCCGACTTTCAACGATGAGTATCTGCCGACCTTTAACCGGCCAGGCGTCAAGCTGGTCGATACCAACGGACAAGGCGTCGATCGCGTGACCGAGCACGGCGTCGTGGTGGATGGGGTCGAGTACGAAGTGGACTGCCTGATCTTCGCCACCGGCTTCGAGGTCGGAACCGCGTACACCCGGCGGGCCGAGTTCGGTATGTACGGCCGGGATGGGGTATCGCTGGCCGATGCCTGGGCAGACGGGATGCGGACCTTCCACGGTTTCCTGAGCTGTGGGTTTCCGAACTGTTTCCACATGGGGCTGACGCAGACCGGTCTCACGGCGAACTTCACCTATATGCTCGATAATCAGGCTCAGCATGTTTCCCAGCTCATCACGCTGGTGAATCGTCGCAACGCGAAATCCATCGAGCCGACCCCCGAAGCCGAGGCCGAGTGGGTGGAAATCGTTACCGGGCCGAACATGATGACCAAGTACCAAAACGCCTGTACGCCGGGCTACTACAACGGCGAGGGGACCAACGAAGGACAGGGCTTTCTCCAGACCGTGTACCCCAAGGGCGCGCTGGCCTTTTACGACATGCTCGCCGAGTGGCGTGAAAAGGGAGATTTTGAAGGGCTGATTGTGAAATAGACGGGGAATACCATGCAACCTCTTCTCTTGTATGGCGTGCCGTTTTCGCAACCGGTGCGCGCGGTCATGTGGCTGATGCTGTATAAGCGGACGCCGTTTGAAATGATCCTGATCAACCCCGGCTCAAAAGGGGAAACTGGCTGCCGCAATCCGGCCTATCTGGCCAAGAATCCCGGCGGAACGATTCCGACGATCGAAGAGCCGGACAGCGGCTTTGTGCTCAGCGAGGCGCACGCCATCATGTGTTATTTGAGCAACACGCACGGCTGGGAGGACGTCTACCCGCCGGATCATCGGCTGCGCGCCAGGATAGACTGGTATTTGCACTACCACCACCGCAATGTCCGGGACGCTTCCGTCGGACTGGTCGCGCCGAAGATCCGCAAGGATCTGAATATCCCGGAGGTCATTCAACAGGCCGCATACGCGACCCTGACGAAGGCGCTCCACGCCTTGGAATCGAGCTGGCTGGCGGAATCCCGCTATCTGACTGGCGAACACCTCACCCTGGCCGACTTTGCCGCCTACGTGGAGATCGGGCAGTTGCAACCCGGTTTTACCAACGTCTA